>CAUWIH010000016.1:0-40041 GCA_963558795.1 uncultured Megamonas sp.
AAGGATAGACAAAAATATGTCTATCCTTTACCCCAACATTTGACAAAGAACCTTTTTTTAATCTTTAATTAATTTTATTTGTGTAAATTTTTGATTGCGATATTGACGATATTTTCTATCAGATAAAGCATGGCTTAGGCGTTTACTATCATAAATACGGATATATTTTTGGGCAAAAATATTGGGTAAAGCAACACCGACAGCTATAGCAAGAATGATTAAAGTAGCATTTACACCACCTTGGAAAGCAATTAGGAAATTAGACACATCTAAAGTGTCAATATCGATAATATTAAATAATAAGCGATACATTAATATTCCAGGCATTAAAGGAATAACAGAAGGGATAGTAAGTACATGACTAGGTACATGGAACCAATGTACAGCTTTTAAAGAAATAATACTTACAGTCATAGCACCAAGTAAAGTTCCAATAGGTAAGCCTACATTAAAATAATCCATAGCTAAAGTACGAACACCTACAGAAATGACTCCACCAAGACCAACAACCCATAATAATCTAGGAGGAACATTAAACATAGTAGAAAAGCCAGCTGCGGCAATAAATGCAGAAACAACATAAACAATGAATGCTTGATGGTCAACAGCGGATAAATGAGTAAAATCCTCTACTTGAAATAATTTTATGGCAAAAATAATACCAAAAGTCATACTTCCAACCATCAGTAAAGTATTCATAGCCCTAGTCATTCCAGCAGTAATATAGCAATCAAGCATATCTTCTAGAGCATTGACCATAGGGACGCCAGGAACAATAAAAATAGCACAAGCAAGCATAGTGTACCAAGGCGTAGAGGAATATGGTAAAAAATGAGTAAAATAAGCGATTATAGTAGCAGTGAAAGATGATATAACGATAGCCATATAAGGATTAATGCCAAATTTTATACATTGGCTACGTGTAAAAAATCCAATAAACGCGGCGATGGCGGTATATAAAGACGCCATAATATCACAGCCAAACATTTTGCCAACACCACCACAAGCAAGGGCTGCACCTAGATTAATAATAAATGTAGCATATTTACTTTTTTTACGTTCGATTTTACATAATAAACTTTCAAATTCCTCGATATCAAGGTCTTTATCGATAGCCTCCCAAGTGAGTTTACTTACTTCAAGGATAATATTCATATCGACATTATGTTGATAACATTTTTGTAATTTAGTTATATGATAATTACCAACACTTACACTGACCATTAAAGTAGTATATGTAACATGAATTTGTAATTGATTACCAAAAATTCCAGCATAGGCAGCTGTACGACGCATAGAACGTACGATACGACTAGTGTCAGCAGAGTTTTCCATCATTAAGCGACCGACATGCAAAATTAAATGAACTTTTCTAGTTAATTCTAAATAATTTTTATCCATATTAGTCGGGATTGTATGCAACATTGAAAAATTATTCATATTAGATACCTTTCTGTTATGTTATTTATCTTATAGTGATAAAAAATATTTATATTTGTATATAAGTTTAGTATTATAATAATATAAAATAAATAAGAAAACAAATAAAGAATATTGTACAGTTACAATAAAACATCATAGAAGATATCATCTGAAATTATATTTAATAAATTGATTAAAAGGATAAATATTTACTAGACAAAAAATTTTTTATATGGTAGTATGAATCATAGAAAATATAATAATAACAAGGCAATGGGGCCATATGTTAGATCTGTAGATTAATATTAGTATATCTAATGATAGCAGACGTTTGTTTGTTATGCCTAAATTACTATTATTAGTATATACAGTTTTATTCATAGGGCTTTTTTTATTGTTACATAACTTAATTAAATTGACAAAGGTGGGGCTTTTTAATGAAGGATTTATTGTATGTCATTCCGGCAAATTCGAAAAAAGAAGAGGTAATTGCTACATTAAAACAACATCCAGAGATAAAATTTGTATCTTTAGTGGGTATTGATTTAGCAGGTAACGATACTGATGAAAAAATTCCAATGAGAATTTTCCTTGAAGATATTGATGCGTTTTATAATGGGTCTGCAGTACAAACTGATGGTTCTTCTGTAGTATTAACAGGTATTGCTACTATTAATAATGCTAAAGTAGATATGCCAATTGATAAAACAGTAAATTGGTTTGTTGACTATAATATGGAAAGCTATGATGATGAACTAGGAAAACCTATCGGAACATTACGTATTCCTGCAGGTCTTATTCATGATGGCAAAGCGGTAGACTCTCGTTCTGTATTAGCTAATACTTTAGAATATGTAAGAGAAGGTCTATTAAAAATTTTCCATGAAAATGACCATATTTCTGGTCTTGAGCATATTAAAGGCTCTGAAGTAGAAAAAGTTGTATTTACTTCAGCAACTGAACTTGAATTTTGGGTAAAAACTCCACTTAGTGAAGCAGATATTCCAGAAATGACAGCATCTCAGGTAATGCAAGAACAATATTGGCAACGTACACGTGGTGCAGTTCGTACAGCATTAGAACAATGTATGTTAGCACTTGAAGCGTATGGGCTTTCTCCAGAAATGGGTCATAAAGAAGTTGGCGGTATGAAAGGTCATATGGATACTGATGGTAATATGACTCATGTTTGCGAACAGGTAGAAATTGACTGGAAATTCTCTACTGCATTACAGGCTGCTGATAATGAATTAGTAGTACGTATTCTTGTAAAAGAAATTTTCCGTGAAAATGGACTTGAAGTAAACTTTAAAGCAAAACCTATGATAGGTCTTGCTGGTAATGGTAAACATACTCATTTTGGTATCGGTGTAGTTATGAAAGATGGCTCTTATTATAATGTATTTTCACCAAAAGATATGAAAAAAGATTATATGAGTGCTATTGGTTATGGTGCAATTATGGGCTTACTTAAAAATTATGAAGTAATTAATCCATTTGTATCAGCAACTAATGATTCTTTAAATCGTTTAAAACCAGGTTTTGAAGCACCTGTATGTATTGTTACATCTTTAGGCCATGCCCCACATACACCTTCTCGTAACCGTACAATTTTGACAGGTCTTATCCGTGATGTAAAAAATCCAAAAGCTACACGTTTTGAACTTCGTGCATGTAACCCATATACAAATACTTATTTAGTTTTAGCAGCCATTTATACAAGTATTTTTGATGGTGTAAAATATGCTGTAAATAAAACTACAGATGAATTATTAGCCGAAATCTCCAAAGAAGTAGGGGAAGAATATGGCTATTTAGAAACTGACCGTGCATATCGTGCAGAAGATGACGTATTTGAAGATTATACAGAAGAAGAAAGAAATCAACGTTTTGGAGTACATCCAGCAACTGTTTGGGAAAACTTCTCCAACTTGAAAAAATATCCAGAAAAACGTGCGGTATTAACAGATAGCCAAGCATTTAGTGACCAAATAATTGATGCATTTGTTAATGGGGAATTAATTCGTTGGAAAACAGAACTTATTAGCCGTATTATTCCAGAAAATCGTATGCTTATTAGCAAATTTAAAGAAATCAAATCTGCATATGTAACAGATGAAGATTCTTATAATTGGAATAAAATTAATCGTATCCGTTATTATCTTGCAAAAGATAGTATTGATGATAAATCCTTATTTACACAGCTTATTACAGCATTAAATACAGGTGATTTTGCTACAGCATCTAGTTTACAAGTAGAAATGTATGACAAGATGGAAGAATTAAAAGAACTTTATGCAGCATATAAAAATAATATGATTTAATAAGAAAGCTCCGTATAATTAATTTTATACGGAGCTTTTTTTACCAAGTAAATTAAAGAAAAAAGCTGAAAATCCTTGAAAATATAAAGTTTTTTAGATAGACTAAAAATTAACTATTCGCTGGTAAAAAATGCTAGAAATATTGAAATATCAACGTTCTTGCATTAAAATAATTTATAGGAATATTGATTTTACATTTAACTGAAACAAGAGTTGTATTTGAATCAAATAAAAAAAGAAACATTGATTTATAGCAAATAGGGACAAGATATTGCCACTATTCCCAGTGATAGTGCGGTTCGATTATCCCAAAGTAACAATAAAACTGGAGTTACAGAGGAACGGCTCCCGATATCCGTAAAATCAAATGTTTCTTCTACTAATATTATATCAAATTATAATATTAGTGACAGTAAAAACGAAAGCGAGGTGAATGAAAATGAGCTTAATGACAGCTCCAAACCAATGGCTCCACAAGATAGCAAGGGAACTCAATAGCAGATGTATCGTGGAGTAATTTTGTATCAAAATTAGAATATAAGTGCAATTAATTCGGCAAATACATCATCTCTGGTCAGTAATTTTGTATCAAAATTAGAATATAAGTGTAATTGGTATGGAAAAACATTAGTAAAAATAGACAAATGGTATCCGTCCAGTCAATTATGTTCGTGTTGTGGTTATAATGACGGCAAAAAACAATTATCAGTCAGATACTGGATATGTCCAAAGTGTAACACTTATCATGATAGAGATATAAATGCAGCAAAAAATATTCTAGCCGAAGGAATTAGAGTGTTAGAAAGTGCATAAATAAATTATAAACCGTAGGGACTACGGAGATAGCTTGGTAAATAAAAGAAACCTCTAGTATAAATACATAAGTACTAAGTATGCTTTATTCCCAAGAAGCTCCCACTTCTTAAGTGGGGGTAGTTCACGTTATAATTAATAATATTACTATTAATTTATAGAAAAGAGGATGTATTATGATTTGGGGAAATGTGAAAGATGAAAAAAAATATGATTTTTTAATAGAACGTATTCAAGATTGTTTTAAGTATTTTCAAGAGCATGATTTAGCAACATATGAAAAAGGTAGTTATAAAATTGATGGAGATAATTTTTTTGTAAATATTGAAAATTATACTACTGTAAAACGTGAAGAACGTTTTTGGGAAGCTCATCGTAAATATATTGATGTACATATGATTATTGAAGGCAATGAAAGTATTGATGTTAGTTTGATTGATACTATGCAGGTGAAATCATATGATGAAAAACGTGATTTTGTAGAGTTAGATGGAGATGCACAAGTAAATGTAAATCTACTTAATAAAGGTGATTTTTTAATTTGTTATCCAGAAGATGCTCATCGTACTGCAATTATGTATAAAAATAGTCAAAAAATAAAAAAAGCAATATTTAAAATTAAATTATGATAAAAAGAAAGATAGCATGCTTATTTTAAGCATGCTATTAAACATAAGAACAACAATATAATTATAATGATTAGTTTGGAAATTTGAGCAACGACTACTTTATGTCTGCTGATAACATAAAGTAAAAACGATAAATAAAAAACCCCTTTTCGCTTTGAAAAGAGGTGAATAGACATATTAAGTAAATTATCTAAAATAACTTACGGTCTAATCTCCTCCCCATCGCTCGCAGGTATGGCAATTAAATAAATTAATTGCGCGCGGTGATTGTTAACCAGGCAGTTCTCCTGACTCGAGTTCATAGCTATATTCAAGCCTTCCCAGTTTCCCAGTGACATAAATTTGAATAAGCTCCCTCATACAGTGGCGGGACCGTTTCAGCTTTATAAAAAATTATTTACTGAATTCCCTATTAAGTCCAAATGGACACCTGATTCATGAACAATATTTAGTTCTTTTTTAGAATAGCACTATATTTTGCTGATGTCAATAGATAAAATTATATAAATAGTTTATGAAAAAATTATTATAAATTATCATTGACAAATAAGCTAATAAACAAGTATAATGAAGGCGACAAGTTAATAATGAAACCTTATAGGTGCATATTTATGCTTAATAGGGAAGTTGGTTCAAAGCCAACACGGTCCCGCCGCTGTAATGAGGAGCGAGCTTTATGATGTCACTGGGAAACTGGGAAGGCAAAGCAAGCTATGATACTAAGTCAGAAGAACTGCCTATGAGAAGCATCGTCGTTTGACCTGCGAGAGACGGGGAGAGATGTATAGTAGTTATATGCACTGATTTTTTATTGTAGTAATTATGGAGGTTTTATATTCTACATAGATTTTTGCGTATAATGCTAATATGTTATTTCTACCGTTTTTCATTTTTATGAAAAACGGTTTTCTGTTTTTATAGACATATTTTGAAGATGGCTCAAAATTGTCTTTTGAAAGGCCATCGACGTAGCACTATAATTTGTTGTAGATTAATCTTGTCTAGGTTAATTTACTGAAAAATTGAGTATTAATTTTATTATTAACAAATATTTGAATAATTTTATATTTCCGTTTAAAAGATATTTGAGGGATATTAATTAAACAAGCCATCACTAAATTTAGTGATGGCTTTTTATATAAAATTTTATACATAAAGTCTAGGTAGGAGGAACTCGAACCATTCGATATGTATATAAAAATATTTGAAAATAATTTAAATTGATATTTGGTTAACCCTCAATTATAACGAAGAAAGGACATCATCATATATGGAACAAGATAAAAACCTTGCTGAAGAAATTCAACAAGAAAAATTAAATGAGCAAGATATACCTTCTGTTACCTTTGATGAATTTGAAATTCCTTCATATGAAGAATGGCAAGAAGCTGTTGTGGCTTTATTAAAGGGTAAATCTTTTGAAAAAAGTATGTTTACAAAAACATATGAGGGTATTACTTTAAATCCTATTTATCGTATGGAAGATTTAGAAGGATTGACTCACAATAAAACTTATCCAGGTATGGATAGTAATTTACGTGGGGCAACAAGTAGCGGGTATATCCATAAACCATGGACAATAGCTCAAGAATGTGATGCCAAGACACCTAGTGAAGCAAATGAAGTTGTAAAATATGAATTATTAAAAGGTTCTACTGCAGCAAGTGTAGTTTTAGATACTGCTACACGTAAAGGTTATGATGCAGATACTGCTGTAGAAAGTGAGATTGCAGACAAAGGTGTTTCGTTAGCTACATTGAAAGATGTGCAAGAATTACTTGACGATATAGACTTAAATAAATTTGAAATTGATATTTATGCAGGTGCATCAAATATAGCATTACTTTCTGCTATAGCTACTGTATGTGAACAAAAAGGACTTGATTTAGCTAAATTAGAAGGTGCTATCAGTGCTGACCCTATTGGTGAATTAGCATTAGATGGAAAATTAACTCGTCCTTTAGATGAATATTATGATGAAATGGCGCATAGTATTTCTTGGGCTGAAAAATATGCACCAAAATTAAAAACTGTAGTGGTAAATACTGATGTTTATCACAATGGTGGTGCAAATGATATTCAAGAAGTAGCTTATGCTATGAATGAAGCTGTAACATACATGAAAGCTATGGAACGTAGAGGTGTTGATGTAAATACATTCTGTCGTCATTTACGTTTCCATTTCAGTATTGGTGCGAATTTCTTCATGGAAATTGCTAAACTTCGTAGTGTAAAAATGGTTTGGGCTCAAATCGTAAAAAATTGTGGTGGCGATGAAATTGCACAGAAAATTAATGTATATGTAAGTACATCATCTTTCTGTCAGACAGTTTATGACCCTTATGTAAACTTACTTCGTGCAGCTACACAGTCTTTCTCTGCTGTTGTTGGTGGTATGGATGGTATGTTTGTAAAACCATTTGACCATTGCATTCGACCAAGTGATGAGTTTTCTCGTCGTATTGCACGTAATATTCAAATCATGGAACAGCATGAATTTAATTTCTTACAACCAATTGACCCAGCTGGTGGTAGTTGGTATCTTGAACCATTGACTGAAGAGTTTACAGAAAAAGCATGGAAAAAATTCCAGGAAATTGAAGCACATGGTGGCTTGATTAAAGCTTTAGAAAATGGCAAAGTACAATCTGCAATCAAAGAAGTTCTAGAAGAAAGATTTACTAATTTGGCAAAACGTAAAGACCGTGCTGTAGGTAATAATATGTATCCAAATATGACAGAAAAATTACTTGAAGTACCAGAAGTTGATTTTGCAAAAATTATTGCTGATAGAAAATTAAGCATAAAAGTAAATCAAAAAGTAAGAGATAATAATTATATTAAATTATTATTATCTGAAATTGGAAAACGTGATTTTAGTGAACATGGTTCATTGATAGTTACAGTAAAAGATGCTATTCGTGCCGGTGCAACTTTAGGTGAAATTGCTGTAGCTCTTACCGGCAATACTAAAGGCGAAGAAGTAGAAAGAATAGAAGCTCATCGTTGGACTGAAAGATATGAACAACTTCGTCATCGTACAGAAAAATATGTAGAAAAAACTGGCGAAAATGTAAATATCTTCCTTGCAAATATGGGACCTATTCCTCAACATAAAGCTCGTGCAGATTTTGTTACTTCCTTTATGCAGGTTGCGGCATTTAATGTGCTTACTAATAATGGTTTCCCTACAGTTGATGAAGCAGTAAAAGCAGCTATTGAGTCTAATGCAGATGTAGCAATTGTTTGCTCAACTGATGCGACATATCCAGAACTTGCACCAGCAGTAACTGCTAAAATTAAGGCTATAAAACCAGAAATGAAAGTATTTTTAGCAGGTGCACCATCACCAGAATTAAAACAAATGTGCGACGAAGCTGGTATGGATGATTATATAAGTGTTCGTTCAAATTGTTATGAAACATTACTTCGTATGCAAAAAGAAAAGGGGATGACTGAATAATGTCGATGATACCAGATTTTACGAAAATTCCCTTTCAACAAGCAGTGCAAGATGAGCTTGCTTTTGCTAAATGGAAGGAAAGCTTAAAACAAGAAACTGGCAAATCTTTTGAAGAAAATTTCTATCGTACGATGGAACAAATAGATGTTGCACCACTTTATGATGAAAAAGCTTATAAAGATTGTAATCATTTAAACTTTGTAGCAGGTATTCCGCCTTTCTTACGTGGACCTTATGCGACTATGTATGTAACAAGACCATGGACTGTACGTCAGTATGCAGGGTTCTCTACAGCTGAAGAATCAAATGCTTTTTATCGTAGAAACTTAGCTGCTGGACAAAAAGGGTTGTCTATCGCCTTTGACCTTGCAACTCACCGTGGTTATGACTCTGACCATCCACGTGTAGTAGGGGACGTTGGTAAAGCAGGCGTTGCGGTAGACTCTATTTTGGATATGGAAATCTTATTCAAAGGTATTCCACTTGACCAAATGTCAGTATCTATGACTATGAATGGTGCAGTTCTTCCAATTATGGCGTTTTATATTTTAGCAGGTGAAGAACAAGGCGTAGATAAAGCAGTTATGGCAGGTACTATTCAAAATGATATTTTGAAAGAGTTCATGGTACGTAACACATATATTTATCCACCAGCTGCCTCTATGAGAATTATCGGTGATATTTTTGAATATACTTCAAAATATATGCCTAAATTTAATAGTATTTCTATCTCTGGTTACCATATGCAAGAAGCAGGGGCAACAGCAGATATCGAACTTGGTTATACCTTAGCCGACGGTCTTGAATATCTTCGTACAGGTACTCAGCATGGTCTTACTATTGACCAATTTGCTCCACGTTTATCCTTCTTCTGGGCAATGGGTAAAAACTACTTCATGGAAATTGCAAAAATGCGTGCTGGTCGTATGCTTTGGGCAAAAATTGTAAATTCTTTCCATCCGAAGAAAACAAAATCCATGGCACTTCGTACACATTCTCAGACATCTGGTTGGAGTCTTACAGAACAAGACCCATTCAATAATATTACTCGTACTTGTATTGAAGCGATGGCAGCAGCTCTTGGTCATACTCAATCCTTGCATACAAATGCACTTGATGAAGCGATTGCACTTCCAACTGATTTCTCTGCTCGTATTGCACGTAATACACAGCTTTATATTCAAGATGAAACAAAAGTATGTAAAGTTATTGACCCTTGGGGCGGTTCTTATTATGTAGAATTCTTGACTAATCAGTTAATCAAAAAAGCATGGGCACATATTCAAGAAATTGAAGCTCTTGGCGGTATGTCTAAAGCTATTGATACTGGACTTCCAAAAATGCGTATTGAAGAAGCAGCAGCTCGTCGCCAAGCTCATATTGACTCTGGTAGTGAAAAAATTGTCGGTGTAAATTATCTTCGTTTGGATAAAGAAGATCCACTTGATATTTTGGAAGTTGATAATACTGCCGTTCGTTTGGCACAGATTGAACGACTCAAAAAATTACGTGCAAACCGTGATAATGATAAAGTTCGTTCTTGTCTTGAAGCTATTACTCGTTCTATGGAAACAGGCGAAGGTAACTTACTTGAACTTGCCGTAGAAGCAGCTAGAGCACGTGCTTCTAAAGGTGAAATTTCTGACGCAGTAGAAAAAGTTTGTGGTCGTCATAAAGCTATTATTCGTTCTATATCTGGTGTATATAGTAGTGAATTTAGTGATGATGATGTTATTAAAGAAGTTCGTGATATGACTGATGAATTTGAAGTAGAAAATGGTCGTCGTCCACGTATCTATATTGCAAAAATGGGTCAAGATGGTCATGACCGTGGAGCGAAAGTTATCGCTACAGCATTTGCGGATATGGGTTATGACGTAGATATTGGGCCATTATTCCAGACTCCAGAAGAAGCAGCTCAAGATGCAGTAGATAATGACGTTCATATCGTAGGTATGAGTTCACTTGCAGCAGGTCACAAAACTTTAATGCCACAACTTATTGAAGAATTGAAAAAACGTGGTCGTGAAGATATCATGGTAGTAATTGGTGGCGTAATTCCAGCACAGGATTATGACTATTTATATGAACATGGTGCAGCTGCAATCTTTGGACCAGGTACAATAATTCCAGTTTGTGCAAAAAAAGTATTGGAGCTTCTTAACAAACGTCTGGAGGACTGATGTTATGACTGATACCTATAAACCTTCATGGAGACCTAATGAAAATGATGAGAAATTTGCTTGCAGAGTAATGCGTGGCGTTGAAGGTGGTCACGATGGTATGAGCGAACAAGCAAATGAGAAACATCAAAATGTAAATCGTCCTAAAGTAATAAAACGAGCAAAATTGACAGTAGATGATTATGTAGAAGGTATCTTAGCTGGTAACCGCATGATTTTATCAAGAGCAATTACATTGATTGAAAGTAATGCAAGTGTACATTTTGCGATGGCACAAGAAGTTATTCAAAAGATTTTACCATATACAGGAAAATCTACACGTATAGGTATTACTGGTGTCCCAGGTGCTGGTAAATCAACATTTATCGAAGCCTTAGGCACAAAACTTTGTAAAAAAGGTCATAAAGTAGCCGTACTTGCGGTAGACCCATCTAGTACCGTTACTCGTGGTAGTATTTTAGGTGATAAAACTAGAATGGAACAACTTTCAAGAGAGCCGAATGCTTTTATTCGACCATCGCCATCTGGAGGAACTTTGGGTGGTTTGACTAGAAAAAGTAGAGAAACCTTATTATTATGTGAAGCAGCTGGATACGATACTATTTTAGTGGAAACAGTAGGTGTAGGACAAAGTGAAACTACAGTGCGTTCTATGGTAGACTTTTTCTTATTAGTAGTATTAACAGGAGCTGGCGATGAACTACAAGGAATGAAAAAAGGCGTTATGGAATTAGCTGATGCCATTTTAGTAAATAAAGCTGATGGAGATAATAAGCAACGAGCATTGGTGACTCGAGCAGAATACGAACGTATTTTACAATTTTTAAGACAAGCAACAGAGCATTGGACTACGCACGCTTATACTTGTTCAGCTTATACTGGAGAAGGAGTTATGAGTTTTTGGCAAAATGTTGTAGAAGCATTTATGAAACAAGGTTTAGCCAATGGTGTATTACAACAAAGACGTAAACAGCAGACTATATCTTGGGTATATGCTATGGTTGAAGAACATTTGCATAACTTATTCTATCGTTGCCCTGAAGTAGTACAAAATAAAGAGCAAATTGAAAATGAAGTTATAGCAGGAAAATTATCAGCAACATTAGCAGTACAACAGCTTATAGAAAAATTTGCTACAACTAATATTACAGAAAGTAGTATAAAAATATCCTCTCCTTTTGAATTAAAATAAATAAGAAGGCGTAGCCTAGTGGTTACGCCTTTTTGTTTATAAAGTATGATATTAAATAATAATAAAAGAAAAGAGTGAAAAAATGTCACAAGAAACAAATAAAGATACAATGCCTAAAGTACCGCAAGGTTATATAGATTTAGTAGAGCGTAGATATAATTTAAAAGTAATTGATAGTCATTATGTATTAGTAGATGCACAATTTCAAAAGTATAATATGATGTTAGATGTGAAATTTAATGAAGATATGTTAGCGAAATTTAAAGAAAAATATAGTCATATAAATGCTCAAAATCATGTAGCTTGGGAAATCAGAGAAAAAACAGAAAGTATTCGTTTTTTTGCCGAAATTGGTAATAATATAATATTATTATGGGACACATTAGTTGAAGATTGAAAAATAAAGCATAAATAAAGCCACTATCTAAAAAGTTTAATTAAACTAAAGATAGTGGCTATTTTGGTTAAATCATTTTTATCATTACAATGCCTAAAATCATAGTGCCAAGCCCCAAAAATCCTAATGGTTTTATATGCAGACCAAAAAAGATGCGGTCAATAATTGTAGTCAATAATAAACCAAAAGCACCAAATAAGGCATAAGCAATACTTAAATCCATTACGCTTATAGCCATGGCTAAGCATAAAAATGCAAGACCTACAAATGTAATGGCGATAATACCATATAATTTATGTTTAAAGCCTTGAGATTTTTTTAAATAAATATTTGATAAAACATCGCAAAGAACAGAACCAATAATTAATAATGTACCTATCGTGGCATCAGACAAGATATTCATCTCCTAAAAATTTATTCAATAAATAAAATCATTTAGTTGAAGGACTAGTTGTATTTGTAGAGGTAGTATAAGTCCCTTTTTTTATCATAATTAATCCACTAAGAATAATAAGTAGAGCAGTTAATTTTAGTGGTGACATATTTTCGTGGAAAATAAGCCAGGCAATAAATGTAGTGCCAACAAGACCAATTCCTTCCCAAATTGCATAAGCCGTGCTAATCGGGATTTTAGTAATAGCTTTACTAAGTGAAAAGTATGAGCAGGAAATAAAAATAATCATAAATAGATAGCCTTCCATACTACCTTTAATAGAGAAATATTTCATTAATGAAGTGCCAGTTATTTCTAAAATAATTGCTAATAATAACATATACCAACAATATTTTTTCTTAAACATGCTAACAAATCCTTTCTTGAGTAAATAGCAAGATATAAATAACGTATAAATATTATGTAGATAACATTAAATCTATATATAGTATAAACTATAGTGTAAAACCATAGTCAAGAACTTAAAAAACAATATAATTTTGTATGCAATATACATATTAATGCATATTTAGCATTAATTGTATTACAATTATATATTTGCTTTTATAAAAAAACGTGCGATAATATTGAATTAATAAATAATTAAATAAAAAATCAATGCTTAAAAGTAATAAATAAGGGAACGTGAAGACTATGGTAGATTCTTTAATAGATTTGAAAGATACGCAAAGTTTTAATAAAAATACGAAAAGTAAAGATTTAAATAGAGATAGTAAAGATACACAAAATATGGAGAAGAAAATATATTTAATTTTGCGAATTGGACAAATTTTGATGGAAAGTGGAGCAGATACTAATCGTATTGTGCGAAATATGAAAAGAGTAGGTAGTTTTTTAAATATTCCAGAGAAAAAATTGCATATTCATATTACTTTTACTACGATTATGGTCAATATTAGTATGGGGGAGAAATCTTTAACCAATTTTCAAAAATGTTATAAACATGGTATTGATATGACTGCAATTTCAGCTATTAGTAAACTTTCTTGGCGTGCAATAGAAGAAAATTTATCAATAAAAGAATTTGAACATCAGTTAAAAATTATTTGTAATCGAAAACGTCATTATAAAAAACCAGTAGTATTATTGGGGGCAGGTGTAGCTTGTGGAGGATTTAGTTTATTATTTGGTGGAGATATTTTTGCCTTTTTGTATACTTCAATTTGTGCTATGATAGGTTTTTGGATGAGAACACGTTGTCATGCGTGGAATGTTAATCCTTATGCATCGATAGCAATATCAGCTTTTGTGGCTACTATTAGTGCTTATTTTATGCATTTTTTACCATCGCAGACGCCATGGCATCCACTTATTGCTTGTAGTTTATTTATTGTTCCAGGTGTACCATTAATAAATGCCATAGATGATTTGGTCGATGATTTTATTGTTTCAGGTATAACTAGAGCGGTAAATACTATATTAATGGTTGGTAGTATGACTTTTGGGATTGCTTTTGCCATTAGATTATGTCAAGTAAAAGATTTTACTAGTTTAAATATTATGCCTACAGAAATGTCTTGGATAGTATGTTTAATTGCAGCAGTGATAGCAGCGGTAGGATTTTCGACTATTTTTAATACGCCACCAAGATTGTTATTTACTATTGCTGGTGGTGCGATGGTTGTTGTAGGAATACGAAATTTTTTAATGTTAGAATACGCTTGTTCACAAGCTACAGCATCTTTAGTAGGTGCAATGGTAGTAAGTTTATTAGCTTTAAAATTGGTGCATATTGTGCATACGCCTACTCATGTACTTACTATTCCAATGGTTATTCCGTTGATACCAGGGGTATTTATGTATCGTTTATTATTTAGTATCATTAATATTGAAAATATTGAATATACTAGATATCATTATGTTTTAGATGATGGAGTAAATACAACATTAATTTTATTAGCAATAGCAGTAGGTGTAGCAATACCAAACATATTTTTCCGCAAATATATAAATAAATTAAAAAAGAAAAGAGTAAAGATTTTAACCAAACAAGCGAAAAGTCGTCCAAGTTTATAAATGTGAAAATTTAGTAAAAATAAGGAGTGATAATTTTGGAAGAAATAAAAGTAGTAGCAGCTATTATACAAGATAATGATAAAATATTAGCTACTAGACGTAGTTATGGTGAATTTAATGGCTTGTGGGAGTTCCCAGGGGGAAAGGTGGAGTGTGGTGAAGATAGCGAAACTGCCTTAAAAAGAGAATTAAAAGAAGAATTAGATACAGATATAATCATTGAAAAGTTTTTTACAAAGATAGAATATACGTATCCTAATTTTGCCATGACAATGGAATGTTATATTTGCAAAGTACAAGATTTTTCATTAAATGAAAAAATTCATGATAAGGCTAAATGGCTTACTAAACATGAATTTGACACAATAAAATGGTTGCCAGCTGATGAAAAAATTTTGCATAAATTAAAAGTATATTTGAGTAAATCTATTTTGGTAAGTGCGTGTCTTGTAGGTGATAATTGTAAATATAATGGCAAAAATAATTATAATGAAGTAGTAGAATCTTTGGTGAAAGATAAACAAATAATTAAGATTTGTCCAGAAAGTTTGACTTCATTAGGTACACCACGACCGCCAGTAGAAATAATTCAAGGTAAAATTATGACTCAAGATGGTAAAGATTTTACTAAACTTTATTATGAAGGTGTAGATAAAGCTTGGGAAAAACTAAAAGATAAACAAATAGATATGGCTATTTTAAAAGCAAATAGCCCAACTTGTGGTAGTGGAAAAATATATGACGGTACTTTTTCACATACATTAGTTCAGGGTAATGGTATATTTGTAGATTTATTAAAACAGCATGGAATTATAGTTGTTAGTGAACAAGATTTGGTCTAGAAAAAATATTTGTAGTACAAGACAAATGTAAAAATATAATAAAAATACAAAGGGCAATATAGCATAAATTTTTATTTTTATGACTGTATTGCCTTTTATTTTAAATAGAAACAAAAGATAAAAGTTACATAATTTAAAGTTATAATTATGTATTGTAAATATAACACCAGGGAAAAATGCTATATTAAATAGTGATTTAGAAGCTAAAGGAAATGGCACAATAAACATAAAATTAGTTAGTAGTGAAATTGAAGCAAATACCAATAATCATGTATTATATAGACCATTTTTAGAAAAAGGTAATATAAATTTAGATTTAACGGATTCGACATGGATTTCAAGATATGAAAGTAGTATAGATAATTTAAATTTAAATAATTCTACAGTAGATTTAACGAAAGATGAAGCTGCTTTTGTTATGGTAGATAAATTAAGTGGTGATGGTACATTTAATATGACCTTAAATTCTATAGACCATAAAAAAGGAGATATGTTATATATTGGTACAAATAATGGTCATCAAACAGTAAATATTGTAGGTGAAATCACTGGTGGTTGGGAAAATATAAGTGAAGAAAATCCATTAAGATTTGCAACAGTAGCCAAAGAAAATGGTGATTTCCAAAATGTACAAGCATATACAAAAGACGCAGGTGTATGGAATTTAGAATATGTAGTAAAAAAAGAAAAATTCGATAAAAATGACGCGGAAAATGAAGAGTATAACGGACAAGGAAAGGGAGAAAACAGCAACGAAATAGGTAATGATTTCGTAGAAAATAAATTAGTAGGAAATAATACTAATGCACAAAATTGGGTCATTACAGGTATAAAACCACCAATAGATAATAATGGTGGAAATAATCAAGAAAATAATAATTCAGGAACACAGGTTTCAGATGCAGGAAAAACAATACTTGCAATGTCAAAAGTGAACTATGCCAATGCAGTGTATATGGATCGTTTAAATAAACGTATGGGTGAAGCAAATTATCTTGATGGCGATGATGGATTATGGTTAAGAATTCGTCATGACCGTATAGGTAAAGAAAATGCATTCCGTAGTAAAAACACCATGTTTGAAGTGAGCTATGATAATAAAGTAAATAACAAAGAAAATCATCGCCAAGGTATAGCCTTTGATTCTATGAGAGGTAGTGCCGATTATAGCAATGTAATAGGTAGTGGCAATATTCATCGTGCAGGAGTATGGCTCTATGATACAAAATATGACGAAAAAGGAGCATATACAGATTTTGTAATCAAAGCAGGAAAACTCACCAATGATTTTGACTTATTAGCCAAAACAACAGGAGAAAATATACATGGTGAATATGATAACATGGTATATTCAGCCAGTGCAGAATACGGTAAAAAAATAGCATGGAAGAACGATTGGTATATTGAACCACAAGCACAAATACAATATGCCCATGTAACAGGAGCAGACTATACAACAAGCCAAGGAACACAAGTAGAATTAGAAGGAATAGACAGTCTAATAGCAAGAGCAGGACTAAAAATAGGCAAAGATATAAATCAAAAAGACAATATATATTTCAAAGCAGATATATTACATGAATTTTTAGGAGAGCAAGAAGTATTTGCAAAAGATAATACTGGTAGACTTTATCAAGAATATGAAAATAAAGGAACATGGTATGACTTAGGATTTGGCTTTAGCCATAGATTCGATGAAAATACTTACATGTATGCAGATGTAGAACAATCCTTTGGTAATGACAATGAAGACACATACCAATTTAATCTTGGCTTGAATGTGAAATTTTAAAATTTAGTAATAAAAAATAGAAAAGCTCTGTCAAATAATATTTTGACAGAGTTTTTCGTTGTGAAAAAACATTTATAATATAACTATAGACTTTATTTTAGAGATAAATATATCAATATAATAATAACTAGTGAACAAGATTTTACATAATTTTTTAGGAAAATCTTTATTTTTGTATATATTTTGGATTTTACAATGGAATAATAATTGTAGCTATGATAAAATAGTAAGGAAATTTTTATATGTTTTTAGAAAGTGAGGATAAAATGAAAAAGTTTTATGACGTAGAAGAAAAAGTGCCTTTGTTGCAAGCTGTTCCTCTTAGCTTACAGCATTTGTTTGCAATGTTTGGTTCTACAGTATTAGTTCCTTTTTTACTCCATGTAAATCCAGCAACAGCATTGTTTATGAATGGTATTGGTACAATTTTGTATTTAGTTATTTGTAAAGGTAAATTGCCAGCATATTTAGGCTCAAGTTTTGCATTTATTTCTCCAGTATTGGCTGTATTGGCTACTAGTGGATTAAGCTATGGTGATGCGCAGGGTGGCTTTATTGCGTTTGGTTTATCGTTTATTATTTTATCTTTTGTAGTGGGTAAAGTAGGTACTGCGTGGATTGATGTGATTTTACCACCAGCAGCGATGGGGGCAGTAGTTGCGGTAATTGGTCTTGAACTTGCACCACTTGCTTTAGATATGTCTGGTTTCATAAATGATACAATGAAATCTCAAGGAATTCCTAATGAATTAGCAATGATTACTTCTGTATTTACTTTAGTAGTAGCTATTTTAGCCTCTGTTATTGGTAGAGGTTTCTTGAGTGTAATTCCTGTACTTATCGGCGTTATTGCTGGATATATTATGGCTTTTTGTTTAGGTATTGTAGATTGGTCAGGTGTGGAAAGTGCCGCTTGGATTCAAGTACCAACTTTTTATGAGCCATCATTTAATATAAATGCTATTATGATTATTATGCCGGCATTATTTGTTGTATTTGCTGAACATATTGGACATGTAGTAGTTACAAGTAGTATTGTTGACCGTGATTTAATAAAAAATCCAGGCCTAAATCGTTCATTATTTGCAGATGGTGTATCTAATGTGCTTTCTGGTATGGTAGGTTCTACACCAAATACAACTTATGGTGAAAATATGGGTGTTATGGCGATTACTCGTGTATATAGTGTATGGGTAATTGGTGGTGCAGCATTATTTGCGATTGCTTTTTCTTTTATTGGTAAAATAGCAGCAATCATTCATGCTATTCCTGTTCCTGTTATGGGAGGTATTTCTGTATTATTATTTGGTGTAATCGCTTGTTCAGGTATTCGTATGCTTATCGAAAAACATGTAGATTATACAAAAACAAGGAATATGATACTTACTGCTGTAACTATGATAAGTGGTCTTAGTGGAGCTGCTGTAAATATCGGTCCTGTACAATTAAAAGGTATGGGTCTTGCTGTTGTCTGTGGCATGATTTTAAGCCTTTCGTTCTACGTTTTTGGTAAATTAGGTATAGCAAATAAAGAATAAATTGCATTAATTGCATTCTTTGAAGAAGAAAGATGCCATGTGTATGTACATGGCATCTTTTTTTAAATATTATCAAAAATATCTTTTAAGTTTAGGATTAAATTATCGCATATAGATACTTTTATTTTATTAGAAAAATCTATTTTTTCATCATGGGGTAATGAATCAATTTGCTTAAGTTCTTCATCAGAATAATAATAATAAATTTTATCTAATATTAAAACATTATTTAAATTGATATATACTTCTACAAATTTATAAAAAACATCTACAATCCAATATTCTTTAACACCGGCTTGTTCATAAGCAAATTTTTTTCGAAAACGATCATTTTTAGCAGTAGAAGGTGACAATACTTCAACAACTAAATCAGGTGCTCCATCAATATAATTGTCTTTAATTATATTTTTATTACAAATAATCATAGCATCAGGAATGAAATGATTTTTTTCATCTAAATAGACATCAGCACCATCACCGAAAGCACGATATGATTTGCCTTTTAGATAATGTCTAAATTCGCTAAAAATATTACCACAGACAGTGAGATGATCTATTCTAGGTCGAGGCGACATCATGATTATTTTCCCATTAATTAATTCAAAACGTTCTTTAGTATCATCATTGTTGGTTATTAAAATGGCTGTGTTTTCCATAGTGTCCTTCCTTCCATAGATAATAGATTATATTTTTAAAAGTTTTTATTTAGATTATTTTAAATCAATTACACCATAATGGATAGGGGCATATTTACCGCCACATATTTTAGAAAATCCTAAACGATTAAATTCTAGACTACGACTATTTTCTTTAAAGACAATACGATATTTAGAGACTCTTTTGGCTTCTTGTAAAGCATCACTACTTAATGCACGCATATCAGCTAATTGTCTTAAAGGATTAAAACTTTTGCTATCTGTTAAAGCATGGCGAAACATAGGGTCAAAATAAATAATATCAAAGCTATTATCAGGTTGAGTTTGTAAAAAAGATAAATAATCTTGATTAATAACTTGGATAGTATCCATAGCGGATTTTAAATCATAATTAGATGGTAAATAAGATTTTAGACCTTCTTTTACAATTAAAGCAATTAGTGGATTTACTTCAAGACCGATGACTTTTCCTGTAGAACCAACACCATATGCACTAATTATTGCATCAGAGGCAAAACCTAAGGTACAATCCAAAATGGATTTACCACGTAAAAATTCACGCCCGCCCATAGCTTCAAGCATATTATCAATGCCATCACAACGTAAACGTTTAAGGCGTACTTGAGCCATATTAGGGTGAAAAAATAATTCACCTTCAGGTAAATCTAATACTAATTTATCTTTTTTGACAACAATGACAGTATCTGTATGATATTGTTGCTTGATTTTAGGAATGCCCAAATTATTTCTAGGTATATAAGTGATGTTTAATTCCTTAGCTAGTTTAAAAGCTTTAGTTTCTAAATCAGTAGTTACTTTACGAATAGTGGTAATAACAGTCAAAATGAATGCTCCTTAATCAGATATTGCGATGAATAAAACGAGAGATTGGTTTATAAATAAAATAAGTAATAATAGCATTAATACTTGCTTTAATTAAATTAAATGGAATGATAGCAGGTAATAATAATTCAATGACTTTTTCCATAGGAGCACCTAAAAATATAGGAGTTAAAATAAGATTACATAAAACCATGACAAAAGTCATACTAAGTGAGCCACAAATAAGACCGATGATAGCAGATTGCTTTGTACGTGTACGTTGATAGATATAACCAGCAACAAGAGCAAAAGTACCAGTAGCTAAAAAATGCATGATGATGCCAATAGGGCCACCATCAGTGCTGATAAATAACCCTTGAATAACAGATACAATCGCAGTTAAGATTAGACCGCCGATTGGGCCAAATAAAAAACTACCGATTAAAATAGGAATATCAGCAGGGTCATATTTCATAAAAGGAACAGCAGGTAATATAGGGAAATTTATTAATAATACTAAGACAAAAGACAAAGAGGCAAGCATTGCCATATTTGTTAAAATTTTTATTTTCAAGAAAAAACCACCTTTAATTATTTTGTTAATTAATTATAGGCACAAAAAGAAGTTTGTTGTCAAGAATTTTAAAGAACTTTAGTTTCTATACGCATAAGATAATAGTTAAAATCTGTTTCAGACAAATAGTTGAGCATATCTTCTTCATATAAAGCATGTTTGACAGGATAATTCATAGCTTTTAGTTCATCAACGAATTGAGCATAGGCATTGATTAGATTATCATAAGAGCCACGAATATATTTTATAGCATAAAGACCAGCAGGTTTTATTAATAAATGTTTATTGTGGATTTTTCGATTTATTTTGGTACAAAAATAACTAGTTTGAAAAGTTCTATCTTGAATATATTCTGTACCGATGATTTCCCCAAAAGCAAAAGTATAATAAATATTGTGTTTATTACAATAGGCGACATGTTCAGAAATAGAAGTAAATACTGTTTTATCATCAGGTGTTTTAGGTCCTTTAGTAACGATAAAATATTCTTCTTCTTTGTGTTCAAAAGTGATTTTATCTATTTCTACATTAAAAGCATCAATTGTAATATTCATAGTATTTTTTAATAAACTGCGAAGTCGTTTTAAGCGTTCAATTTCTTCGTATAATTTTTTATCAGTTTCTTTAAGCATGGATAAGAATGTTTTAGTATTGCGATTGTCCATATAAGTTTTGATTTCTGTTAGACTGAGGCCTACTTCTTTTAATAATGAAATCATATCGAAAAGATATGCTTGATTGCTAGAATAATAGCGATAACCATTAGTAGCAATTTTTACAGGTTTTAATAAATTTATATCATCATAATGAAATAATGTATCTTTTGTTGTGTTACAAAATTTAGCAAATTCCCCACTAGTAAATAATTTTTGTCCCATAAATAAACAATCCTTTTATAAAAATTATTTTTCATCAGTTGAAAATAAATTAGCTTCTTGATAAAGTTTATCACGTTCTTGATAATTGGTATCTGGAAGTTCAGGTAGGTCTTTGATATCATTCAAGCCAAAAGATTGCAAAAATAAGGCAGTTGTTCCATATAAAATAGGTCGACCAATAACTTTTTTTCTACCGACTTCTTGGATTAAATCACGTTCTAGTAAACGACGTAATATTTTTTCAGTATTTACGCCACGAATTTCTTCGATTTCTTGTTTGGTTACAGGTTGTTTAAATGCAATAATAGATAATGTTTCAATAATTGGTTGAGAAAGTTTTTTATCAATTACTTGAGTGAATTTTTCAAGATAAGGTGATACTTTAGTTTTGGTGCATAAACGATATCCACCAGCAATTTTTATAAGTGCTAAACCACGATGAGAAGCATTTAAATCTTCTTGTAAAGACATAATTAGTAAATCTAATTCATTACTATTTACACCTAAAGTATTAGCTAATTTAAAAGGTGAAATAGCTTCGCCAGATATAAATAAAATTGCTTCAAGAGCTGCTTTTAGTTCATCTAATTTAGCTATATTAGTAGTTTCTTTAGTTAACACAAAAATCCGTCCCTTTAAGTATATTTATCTTATTGTATCAAAAAAGTAATATTTTGCCCATTAATTTAAAATAAATAGCAGGCAACATTAAAAACGTTGCCTGCTATTTTTGATTTGTATATTAAGAGAATTAGAGAGAGAGCTAAATTAGAAAACTTTTACGCTACCTGCATCACGCATATGAATTTCATAATATTGATTTTTAAGAACATCTTTGAGGAAAGTTCTGAATGCAGGGGATTCTTCTTTTGGAATAACGGAAAGAATAGAGCCTGCAAATCCACCACCATGAACACGACAAACGCCTCTATGGTTTTGGAAGTAAATTTCATTCATAGCAAGGAATAAAGCGATACCTTGATGTTTTGGATCTGGAGTAGCACAGTTTTGTAAGAATCTCCAAGAAGAAAGACCAGAATCAGTGATAGCTTTTTCAAAATGAGTGTAATCATGTTCTTTAACTTCAGCAGCTAATGTGCGAACACGTTCAGTTTCAGTGATGAAGTGAATAGCACGAAGAACAGCACGGTCACCAGCTTTTTCACGAAGAGCAGGAAGATTTTCCATAATATCGTTCATGCTAACGTCTTTTAAGTAATCTTTACCAAAGAAGTTAGAGATAGCTTTCATTTCTACTGTAATAGCAGTGTATTCACCATCAAGAGCGGAATGGTCTTCACCTGTTGGAGTAATGAAGAAATCATATTTATCTTGAATAACTTTACTATCAAGTTTAGTAACTTCTGGAGAAGCATAATTTGCAAAGTCAATAGTAATCATACCACCAGTAGCACATGCTAATTGGTCTAATAAACCGGATTTTTTATCCCATTTATTGTTTTCAGCCCATTGACCAGCTTTAGCACATTCTAAAGTAGGAATTTCATTATTATTATATAAATCATTTAAAATAGCGCAGATAAGCATTTCAAAGGAAGCAGAAGAACTTACACCAGCAGCACTTAATACTGTAGTAGTCATGAATGTAGTGAAACCACCAATTTTTCTGCCGTTTTGTACGAAACGTTCTAAAATACCTTTGATTAATTTTACAGTACGAGAATCATCTTCTTTTACTGCTAAATAATTTACATCAATAGTAAATTCATCATATTCTAAGCTTTTTACATGAATTTTGTTATTATCAGTAGGAGTAACAATAGCAATTGTATCCATATCGATACTTGCAGCAACGATACGACCAAGCTGATGGTCAGTATGGTTACCAATAATTTCGATACGACCAGAAGAACTAAAGAAAGAAGCATTTTCTACAGAATTAGATGCAGCAAAAGAATCTGCTAAGTCCTGATAACGTTTAACTTGTGTTTCAACAGCCTGTTCATCAAGGTTATACAAGTTCATAAGTTTTTCTTTTGCTTCTTGAGATTTAAGAAATTCAATAATATTAGACATTTTGATATACCTCCACTTTCGGTAAACGTTTTCTTATAATGGAAAAATAAAAAGGGAAAGACAATTATTCCCTATAGCGTATTATTTTATAATGTTATTATGCAACTTTTAGTATTAATTGTCAAGTAAAATTTTAAATTTGATTTTTTTGTATATTTTCTGAAAAGTTTTTTATAAATAATAATGACCCTCCATATTTTTGGAAAGGTCATTATTATTTATAGGTTTATGTTTAAAGGAAGGAAAATATAAAATATAATAAATTATTTATTTTCAGCAATGATTTGTTCACTTAGTTTGGTAGGAACTTCTTCATAATGAGAAAATTCCATAGTATAACTGCCACGACCTTGAGTAGCTGAGCGTAAGTCTGTAGCGTATTTATATAATTCAGCTTCTGGAACTTGGGCTTCAATGATACTGATATCATGAGAAGGATTTTCAGTATTGATGATACGACCACGTTTGGTGTTAATGGTACTGATAACCTCGCCCATATAATATTCAGGAATAGTGATTTTTAAAGTATAATATGGCTCAAGAAGTACAGGTTTAGCCTCAGGAATACCTTTTTTTATAGCAAGAGAAGCAGCTGTTTTAAAAGCCATTTCAGAAGAGTCTACAGTGTGATATGACCCATCAAAAAGATTTACTTTTATATCTACCATTGGATACCCTGCCAAAATACCTGTTTGAAGTGTTTCACGAACACCTTTTTCTACAGCTGGAATATATTGACGAGGAACAGCACCGCCAACAATACTTTCTGTAAAGGTAACACCGCTACCTAATTCTCCAGGACTGAATTCAAGCCAAACATCACCATATTGACCATGACCACCACTTTGTTTTTTATGTTTGCCTTCAACTTTACTAGTGCCACGAATAGTTTCGCGATAAGCGATAGTTGGTTTATAAAGTTTGGCAGTTACACCAAATTTATTTAATAATTTTTCGATAGCAACATCAAGATGTAATTCACCAACACCACTGATAGTTAAATCACCAGTTTCTGTGTTTTTATATAATGTAAGTGTTGGGTCTTCATCTATTAAACGAAGTAAAGCATTACCAATTTTGTCTTCGTCTGCTTTTTTATCTGCTTTGATGGCCATAGTAAACATAGAATCAGGATGGGTAACAGCTTCATATTTAATAGGTTCTTGTTCATTGCATAAAGTGTCGCCTGTTTTAGTTGCTTGTAATTTGGTAACAATAATAATATCACCAGCATGAGCAAGTTTTACATTTTCTTGGTTTTTACCACAAGCAGTATATAAATTAGCAATACGTTCAGTTTTTTCACTTACACTATTATATACAGAACTATTTTCAGTTAAAGAACCAGATAAAACTTTTAAATAGCTAACACGGCCAATGAACTGGTCAACTACAGTTTTAAATACATATGCAGAAAAAGCGTCTTCTGTATGGCGTTCAACAAGTTCATTATTTTGAGGATTTATGCCCATAGATGAGCGGAAATAAGGTGTTGGCATATATTCAATAATACTGTTCATGAGTTGTCTAAAGCCAATACCTTTGGCAGCACTACCACAAAGTACAGGGAAAATACGAGCATTTACAATACCTTCGATTAGAGCAGCTGCTACTTCAGTTTCTGTGATTTCTTTACCATCAAGGTATTTTTCTAATAATTCATCATTAAATTCAGCGCAAGTTTCCATGAGCATATGGCGAGCTGTGGCAACTTCTTCATTCATATATTCAGGAATTTCATAAATTAAATCTTTATTTTTAATTAAAACTTTAGTATTCATAGTAATAAGGTCTGCTACACCTTGGAAACTGGCTTCACTACCAATTGGAATTTGGATAGGTACAACACCTTTACCAAAATGGGCACGTAATTCTTCAACTACTTGATAAAAATCAGCATGTTCGCGGTCCATTTTATTAATGAAAATAGCACGTGGCAAAGATAATTCTTCGGCATATTTCCAAGCTCTGTCGGTTTCAACTTCAATACCAGAGGTTGCAGAGACTACAACGATTGCAGCTTCAGAAGCAGTAAGCGCAGACTTTACTTCGCCTGTAAAATCTGGATAACCTGGAGTATCTAATAGATTTATTTTATAGCCCTGCCACTTACAAGAAGCTAGACTAGTATCAATAGTCATTTTACGTTTTACTTCTTCAGGGGCATAATCAAGAATAGATGTACCGTCATCTGTTTTGCCTATACGGTTAGTAGCGCCACATTTAAATAAACAATTTTCGGCAATAAGAGTTTTACCGGAATTGCTATGGCCAACCAAGGCTAAATTTCTTAATTGAGTGCTATTAAATTCTGTCATATTAAATCCCTCCTAGGGTATTATTTTTGTAAAATTTTTATAAAATCTATATTTAATATATTCTCTGAAAATTTACAAAATCCTTTTTGCTTTTAGAAAAAAATAAAGTCTATTACTATTTTTTGAAATATTTATAGTAATAGACTTAAAAAAGTAAAAAACAAATTTATTTTTATAAATCTTATTTAGTGTTTAATTTATCAGTCAGAATTTTGATCGCTTCATTTAATTGTGTATCGATAGTAGAATTTTCATTTAGATTAATTTCAATATCTGGAGTAATGCCTACACCATCAATTGAACGACCACTAGGTGTATAGTATTTGGCAATAGTTAATTTTACGGCATCATTTTCGAGCATTGGTAAAATAGTTTGAACTGAGCCTTTACCATAAGATGTATTACCAACGATAGTTCCGGCTTGGGTATCTTGAATAGCACCAGATAAGATTTCAGAAGCACTAGCACTGTTTTTATTAATTAATACAACTAATGGATAAGGTACTTCTTCGAGATCTGAAGAATATGTTTCTTTATTACCTTGTTTATCTACAATAGAAACAATTTCTCCTTTAGGGACAAGAGTTTTACAAATTTCTACACAACTTGTAAGTAAACCACCAGGATTATTACGTAAATCTAAAACTAAGCCTTGCATACCTTGATTTTTTAAATCGTTATAAGCTTCTTTGAATTCATTGGCAGTGTCTTCTGAGAAAGATACAATTTGAATATAGCCTATATGATTATCAAGCATTTTATGACCAACAGTTTTTAATTTTATATTATCACGAGTAACAGTAATATCTTGAGTTTGATTATTACGCATAATAGTTAAAACAACATTAGTACCTACCTGTCCACGTACATGAGTAGCTACTTCATCAAATGCTAATTCTGTTACAGGTGTGCCATCAACAGCGATGAGTTCATCACCTTCACTAATACCTGCTTTTTGTCCTGGAGAATCTTCCATAACAGCAATGATATGAATTTTTTGTTGATTATCCATTCCCATAACAACGCCAATACCAGCAAAAGAGCCTTCGGTTTGTTCCATTAAATTTTGGTACATTTTAGGCGATAAATAATTAGAATGTGGGTCATTTAAAGATTTTACCATACCATCAATAGCACCATCGATTAGCTTTACATCATTTGTATCATTTACATATTTAGTTTCAATAAATCTATATGCAGTAATAAAACGAACTAAATTTGTAAAACTATGTTGATTAAATCCTAAAGAGTAATAGAGTATGGCTAAGGTAGAAAAAGAAGAAATAATAGCTATTAGTAAAACAGCTAATATCCTTTTTAATATTTTATTCATAGAATATCACCACTTACTTTTATAAAGATTATAAATAATTATATGGACTTATAGGTTCACCGTTTAGGCGAACTTCAAAATGGCAATGTGGACCAGTAGAATTTCCAGTAGAACCACAAAATGCGATAGTATCTCCTTGTGATACATTTTCGCCAACGCTAACATTCAATGATTGATTATGTCCATATAATGTGGAAATACCATTTCCGTGGTCAATAATAACAGTATATCCATAACCACTAATCCAACCAGCATAACTTACTGTACCAGAATCAGCGGCATAAATATTTATACCATAATCACCACCGATATCAAGTCCGCTATGATAACGAGCATTACCATAAATAGGGTGTACACGCCAACCAAATTCAGAAGTAACAGGGCCATTTAATGGCCAAATCATTTGTCCTGTGCCTACATAACTAGAAGCACCATGACGTTGAATCATAACAGCAATTCTTTCGGAAGCATTCATGATTTCTTGATAAGCTTTTTCAGAAGTTTCTTTATCATTTTGTAACTTATTAATCATTTGGTCAAGTGAAGCTTTTTTATCATCAAGTGTGGATTTTTTTTCACTAGCTTCAGTGAATAATTGTTCAGTTAAAACACGTTCTTTTTCCAAATCAGATTTAGTTTGTAAAATAGTAGCTCGTTCTTGGCGAATTTGAGTGATTAGGTCATAATCATAGCGTAAAATTCGTTTAATTAAATCCATACGAACTAAAAAATCAGAAAAACTTTGAGCACCAAATAAAATATCTAGATAAGAAATTTGCCCATGAATATAAATATCACGAACACGTTTTTGTAAATATTGTTGATTCTTTTTTAATGATTTTTCGGTAATAATTAATTCTTCTTCTTTTTGTTGAATTTGAGCATTTGCTGTATCTAATTTTGTTTTTACTTCATTATAAGCAGTCGTAGCTTCAGCTAATTCTATTTGTAAGACACGCATTTTTTCAGATACATCATTTAATTGTTCATTTACATCATTTAACTTGGCTTGCTCTTCTTGGGCTTGCTGTTGGAGTTCTTCTTGTTTTTCAGATAAACTTTGAGCAAATATTGGAGCATTGTTGGTAGTAAAAAAACAGATAATAAGTATAAAAATTAAATAGTTTTTCATTACAATACTCCTTAAACTTTAAGAAATTTTTTTAAAGAGATTGTACTACCTAAAGCACCAATAAATATACCACTTATTAAAATAGCAATAGTTATATAGTTGATAAATGGATACTGTGGAATGAGTGGGAAAAAGGCCATAGCATCATAAATTTCTTGAGTAATTTGTGCGTAAATAATACGTAAGAATATAGCAGCAATGCTACCACCTAAGAAACCTAAAATAATGCCTTCTAAAAGAAATGGCCAACGAATAAACCAATCTGTAGCACCAACATATTTCATAATAGCAATTTCTTTTCTTCGAGCAAATACAGTAAGGCGAATTGTATTAGAAATAATAAAAATTGCCGCACCTAATAATAAAACAATTAAAGCTATACCGATTAATCGAATCAAGTGAGTAAGGTTGAATAAATGATTTATAATATCCTGACTATAGCTTGCAGATTCAACAGTATCTAGTTCAGAAGCTACTTGAGCAATATTTTTTACTTGCTCTGGAGAATTTACAGTTAAAGAAAAAGCATTGGGTAAAGGATTGGTATCATCTAATGCTTCAAGTAGGAACTTCTGGTCGCCTAAACGTTCTTTGAAATTTTCCATAGCTTCATCACGTGAGGTATAGGTGATATTTAAAATACCGTCTAATTTACTAAGTTTAGCTTTCGTATCATCTATTTTTTCTTGGCTTAAATCATCTTTTAAATATACACTGATTTGGACTTGAGATTCTAAAGTGTTTGCCATTTTATTAAGGTTTAAAACAACAATAGAAAAAAATCCTAAAATAAATAAAGATAAAACTACGGTGAATATTGAGGCTAAAGACATCCAAATATTACGGCGGAAAGAATGATAAACTTCTTTAATATAATATTCAACAGTACTAAGCTTCATCGTCATATCCTCCTTGAGCAACATCTCTAGCGATACGACCATTTTCGATAGTTAGTACCCTGCGTTGCATAGTATCTACAATCTCTTTATTATGTGTTGCCATAACAATAGTTGTACCAGATTGATTGATACGATGAAAAATTTCCATAATATCCCATGTAGTTTCAGGGTCAAGATTTCCAGTAGGTTCATCGGCTATTACGATAGAAGGCTGATTAACAATAGCTCTAGCAATAGCCACACGTTGTTGTTCTCCGCCAGATAGTTGATTAGGAAAGCATTTATATTTATCTTTAAGGCCAACAATATCCAAAACATTATTTACTCTATGTTGAATAAGACGGCGAGGTGCTTCAATAACTTGCATAGCAAAGGCAATATTTTCATAAACTGTTTTATCTGGTAATAGACGATAATCTTGGAAAACTATACCTAAGCTACGGCGAAGATAAGGAATTTGTTGATTTTTCATAGTCATGATATTGTATCCATTAATGGTTACAGTTCCTGTAGTAGGTAAGGTTTCATGCAAAAGTAAACGCATAAATGTAGATTTACCTGCACCACTAGGGCCAACAATAAATACAAATTCACCTTTATAGATATTTACATTTATATTATTTAAAGCTAAAGCGTTATTTTCATATTTTTTAAAGACTTTTTTCATACTAATAATAGGTTTATTAGTCATTACAAAACCCCTTTTGATATATTTTATGAAAAATGAATAATATTATAAAATGCTTCCTGTTTAGCAGGAAGCATTTTTATTAAAAATTAATAAGCAAGAACTTCTGTTCCTGTTTCAGTAATTAAAATAGTTTTTTCCCATTGAGCAGATAAAGAATTATCACTTGTATAAATAGTCCATTTATCAATAGGATCTAAGACAACATCTGGAGAACCGATATTAATCATTGGTTCAACAGTGAGTACCATACCAGGAACGAGTAACATACCTGTATTTTTTTTGCCTGTATGAGCAACAAATGGTTCTTCGTGGAATTTATTTCCTACACCGTGACCGCCAAGAGCAGTAACGACAGAATAATTATGTTTATGTGCATGGTGTTCAATCATTGCACCAACATCACCTAAAAATCCCCAAGGCTTGATAGCATCAATACCGATATCCATACATTCTTTAGTAACTTCTACAAGTTTTCTAGCTTTGTCAGAAACATTACCAATCATGAACATACGAGAAGCATCGGCATAATAACCATCTAAGATAGTCGTTACATCGACATTTACGATATCACCATCTTTTAAAACTGTATCACGACTTGGGATACCATGACAAACCACATTATTGATAGATACACAAATACTTTTTGGGAATCCTTCATAATTTAAGCAAGCAGGGATACCACCATGTTCAAGAATATAATTGTGTGCTAATAAATTTATAGTTTCCGTATCCATACCTGCACGAATTTGTGAAGCAATTAAATCTAAAGCCCCGTTATTAATAATACCGCTTTTACGAATACCTTCGATATCGTGTTCATTTTTTATGATATTACGTGGCGGTCTTTGTTGCTTTCTAAAAGTTTTTAATTTAATAGATTTTAAATGTTTGTCAAATTGTTTGTGGCACTCAGCATATTGCTTGTTACTGCCACACCAACATAAATCAGTATCTAGCATAAATAAACCTCCCCTATTCTATAGGATATTATAAAGCTTTTTTATTAATTTGGAAACAACAATTTAGAAAATGGATATATATTCAATACTAGTAAATTAAGGAAAATAAGCTAAAAAAACTATTTGTAAAAATTTTTTAAAGTTTTTATAAATTTTAGAAGGAATCGAGAATCTAATTGTAGAATATATATATCAAAGATACAGAAAAGGGGATGAATGCATATGGCAACATTCACTATTAGAGGCAAAAACATTGAAGTCACTCCTGCACTTCGCGACTATGTAGAAAAGAAAGTAGGAAAAGTAACAAAATACTTCGATAATGTTGGAGAAATTACCGTCCTTCTTACAGTATCAAAAGACCGTCATATTGTAGAAGTTACTGTACCTGTTCAAGGCATTTTATTACGTGGACAGGAAGCAACAATGGATATGTACACATCTATTGATTTAGTTATCGAAAAAATTGAACGTCAAGTTCATAAATATAAAACTAAATTAGCAAAACGTTTACGTGAAGGTAGCATTCGTACAGATTTAATTTCTCAGCCAGCAACAAAACATGTTGAAGAAGAGGAAGCTGTAGTTATTAAAACAAAACGTTTTATTGTAAAACCAATGGACGTTCAAGAAGCTATCATGCAAATGAACTTATTAAATCATGACTTTTTCGTTTATCGTGATGCAAAAACAGAAGCTGTTAATGTGGTTTATAAACGTAAAGATGGTAAATATGGTTTAATTGAATCTACGAACTAAGATTTATTAAATAATAAAACTAAAAGCTGGGCTATTTATTAGCTCAGCTTTTTTGTGTATAAATTTATAAAAAAATGCAATAAAAGCTATACTATCTTTGACTTATTAAGCATTGTTTGATAAAATTTGATTTAGCTTTATTTGTATATAATTTTTGCATAATAGTAAATAAATATTGCTCATTTGCTAGATGTTATAGTTATACTACATTAAATTTGAATTTGTTAGGGGTTGAGATTTTTGTTCGGCTTTATAAAAAAATTTTTAGGCGACAATAATGAAAGTGAAATTCGTCGCATGCGAGGCATTGTTAATAAAATAAATGCCTTAGAACCACAAATGCAACAGCTGAGCGATGGCTCTTTATATGGAAAGACAAATGATTTTAAAGAACGTATTGCAAATGGCGAATCATTAGATGATATTTTACCAGAAGCATTTGCTACAGTGAGAGAAGCATCTCGCCGTGTATTAGGTATGCGTCACTTTGATGTACAGATGATTGGTGGTATTTGCTTACATGAAGGCAAAATTGCTGAAATGCGTACAGGTGAAGGTAAAACTTTAGTAGCAACATTAGCAGTATATTTAAATGCATTAACAGGTAATGGTGTGCATATGATTACTGTTAATGATTATTTAGCAAAACGTGATAGTGAATGGATGGGTAGATTATATCGTTCTTTAGGATTAACAGTAGGGTTAATCACACACGATATGGATTTTCCTTCTCGTAAATTTGCTTATAATTGTGATATAACTTTTGGTACAAATAATGAATTTGGTTTTGATTATTTAAGAGATAATATGGTTGTATCCAAAGACCAAATGGTACAACGTAAATTAAATTATGCCATCATCGATGAAGTAGATAGTATTTTAATTGATGAAGCTAGAACTCCACTTATTATTTCTGGACCTGGGGCAAAATCTACAGATATGTATGCTATCATGGCTAAAGCTGTAGCAAATTTAAAAGAAGGCGAAGATTATGTTTTGAATGAAAAAGAAAAAACAGTTTCGCCAAATGAATCTGCAGTAGCCAAAGTAGAAAAAGCTTTAAATATAAAAAATCTCTATGATAGTGCAAATATTGAAATGTCTCACTGTTTTACACAAGCACTTCGTGCTAAAGCTATGATGAAACGTGACCGCGATTATGTAGTTCGTGATGGTGAAATTGTTATTGTTGATGAATTTACTGGTCGTTTAATGTTTGGTAGACGTTATTCTGAAGGTTTACATCAAGCTATTGAAGCTAAAGAAGGTGTGAAAATTCAGCGTGAATCTCAAACATTAGCTACAATTACTTTCCAAAACTATTTCCGTATGTATGATAAATTAGGTGGTATGACTGGTACAGCTAAAACTGAAGAAAATGAATTCTTAAAGATTTATAAATTACCAGTAGTTGTAGTTCCTACTAATAGACCAATTCAACGTATTGATTATCCTGACGTTATTTATAAAACTAAAAAAGCAAAAATGAAAGCAGTTATTGGAACTATTAAAGATTGTCATGCCAAAGGTCAGCCAGTCTTAGTAGGTACAACATCTATTGTACAGTCTGAAGAAGTAAGTAATCAATTAAAACGTCAAGGTATTGAACATAAAGTTTTAAATGCAAAATATCATGAAATGGAAGCTGAAATCATTAAAGACGCAGGTCAAAAAGGTGCGGTTACTATTGCAACTAATATGGCTGGCCGTGGTACAGATATTAGTCTTGGTGAAGGTGTAGCAGAAGTTGGCGGATTATATGTAATTGGTACAGAAAGACATGAATCTCGTCGTATTGATAATCAGCTTCGTGGTCGTGCTGGTCGTCAAGGTGACCCAGGGGCTTCTCGATTCTTTTTATCTTTAGAAGATGATTTAATGCGTTTATTTGGCTCGGATAATATTGCCAATATCATGGAAAAACTTGGTATGGGTGAAGATGATCCAATTGAACATAAATTAGTTACTCGTTCTATAGAACAAGCACAGAAAAAAGTTGAAGCACGTAACTTTGATATTCGTAAACATGTTATTGAATATGATGATGTTATGAACCAACAGCGTGAAGTTATTTATGATCAACGTCGTAAAATTTTACTTGGTGAAAATCTTTATGAAAATATCATTGAAATGGTTAAAAACATTATCGATGGTCAAATGGATAGATATGCCAATGAAAAACTTTACCCTGAAGAATGGACATTAGATGGATTAATTCAAGAAGCTGAAGATATTTATGCTCCAAAAGATGTATTAGTTAAAGCTGAATTGGAAGCAATGAGCAGAGATGAATTAAAAGAAAAATTATATACTATAGCTATTGATAATTATAAAAATCGTGAACAACTCTTTGGTGAAGCAGTTATGCGTGATTTAGAACGTATTATTATGCTTAAAGTTGTAGATAATAAATGGATGGAACATTTAGATCATATGGATATGCTTCGTGAAGGTATCGGACTTCGTTCTTGGGGTCAGAGAAATCCACTTGTTGAATATAAAATTGAAGGACATGATATGTTCCAAGCAATGATTGATGAAATTCAAGAAGATATCGCAAAATTAATGTATCGTGTAAATGTTGTTCGTGAACAGCCACAAGCTGAGGACCATTTAAAAAATGCAATAGTGAACCATGGTGAAAGTATTTCTAAAGCACCACAAGCAAAGAGTTCCAATATAGGCAGAAATGATCTTTGTCCTTGCGGAAGCGGTAAAAAATATAAAAATTGTTGTGGTAAAAATAAATAATAGATTATAATATAGTAAAAGCTCTATTAATCAATAGAGCTTTTGCTAAGTTTTGTTAAATTTTTTAAATACATTATATAAGGATGTGAAATGATGCTAGAAGATTTACGTACTACTATTGTAGCGATAGAAAAAAAGCTCACTGAAATGGGGGATTCACTTTGACATCGCTCGCAAAGAAGAAAAAATTGCAGAGCTAGAATATAAAATGGGTGAGCCAACTTTTTGGGATGATCCAGATCAAGCACAAAAAATCACTCAAGAATTAAATGATGTCAAAGCTGGGGTAGATAAATACAAACAGATTTTTTATAAATTTGAAGATATGCAGATTTTATGGGAAATGGGCATGGAAGATAAAGATGAAACTGTTTGTGAAGATGTAGAAAATGAAATAAAAGCTATCAATGAAGCAATGGAACAGTTAGAATTAGAATTATTATTATCAGGTAGATATGATGCCAGTAATGCTATTTTAACACTTCATGCTGGTGCAGGTGGAACAGAAGCACAAGATTGGACACAAATGTTACTTCGTATGTATGGTCGTTGGGCTGAACGTAATGGATTTACTGTGGAAACAGCTGATTTATTGCCAGGTGATGAAGCTGGTGTGAAATCAGTTACTTTATTAATAAAAGGTCATAATGCTTATGGCTATTTAAAATCAGAAAAAGGAGTACATCGTTTAGTACGTATTTCTCCATTTGATGCGAATTCTCGTCGACATACTTCATTTTCTGCATGCGATGTTATGCCAGAAATTGATGATGATGTAGAAGTAGATATTAATATGGCTGATGTACGTGTAGATACGTATCGTGCAAGTGGTGCAGGTGGTCAGCATATCAATAAAACTGATTCTGCAGTACGTATGACACATATTCCTACAGGTGTAGTAGCTCAGTGTCAAAGTGAACGTTCTCAGTTGCAAAACCGTGAACAATGTATGCGTTTACTCCGTGCAAGATTATTTGAATTAGAACAGGAAAAGAAAGAAAAAGAATTAGCAGCACTTGAAGGCGACCAACAAAAAATTGAATGGGGTAGCCAAATTCGTTCATATGTATTCCATCCGTATAATCTTGTAAAAGATCATAGAACTAATACAGAAACTAGTGATACTCAAGGTGTAATGGATGGAGATATAAATAAATTCATTGAATCTTATTTACATGCAAAAGCAAATCACATAATTTAAGAATGTGAGGTATTTTTAATTTGAAAAAACTATCAATGGTATTAATTTTATTGGTAATTGTAGCTTTTGCGGGAGCAACGTATGTATTACCTTCATATATTAGTAATCAAGTTTCAGGGCGAATAACAAGAAGTTTGCAAACTGAAGAAGTACAAGCAAAAGTAGATACAACGCCAAGTTTTATGTTACTATTTGGTCATATTGATGATATTGATATAGTAGCTACTAATCCTAAAATCGATAAAGTGCAGTTTAATGAATTGTCTGTGGAAGGACAAGATGTAGAAGTAAATGTACAAGAATTATTGCTTGCACGTCGTTTAGTAATTGATTCAGCTGAAAATTTAACTGTTCGTGGTATAATTGATGAAAAAAATTTAGCTACTTTATTGACTGAACAAGTGGATAAGATTACAGATATAACAGTAAGCATTAATCCAAATAGTGTAGAGGCAACAGGTAAAATTTCATTTTTTGGACAAGAAGCAACTGTACATGTAAATGGAATAATGGTATTAGAAGGTAAAAACGTACTGTTTAGAATTACTAATGTTGATACAAGTAATAAATTATTTGGTAAAATTGGTATAAGTCTTACTAAAGATGTATTTTTAGTATCAGCTGATAAATTGCCATTAGAAGGTGCAAAATTTACTAAATTAGAACAGCAAAATGGTCAAATACTTATTGAAGCAGGTATTAATAAGTAATAAGTAAGGTGGAATAAAGATTGACAAAGTTTAAATATAATCGTTTGTTAATTGTTTGTATAATAGTAGGGTTAATAGCTGCTGTCGTGGTAAATATTCAACGTCATCATGTAGAAAAAGCCAATTCTACTGTAGATTTAGTTGTTGACTATGAAGATATGTTGAAATTAGCACAAATGGAAGGCTTGCCAACAGAAGAAGTTTTAAAACAAGCTAAAGATGCAGGTATTTCTTCTTTAGCAGTATATGAGACAACTTTTAAAAAGTTAAATGAAAATGGTAAAGCTATGGCAATAGCAGGTAGCTCTGTATTAGAAAATTATTATGGTGGAACATTAAGCGATGAATCATGGAAAAATTTAGTAAGAACAAATGTTATTCGTAGTGATGAAGTTTATATCGTAGGCCATGATAAACAAACATATGCAGAAGTAAAAGAAGATTTATTTAGACGATTAGGTGCAGATAGAGTAAAGGTAATTCAATTAGAAAATCAAGAAATATTAGCAGTTAAAGCGAATTACGAAGAATTCTTAAAAATGCATTTAGGTATGCCTACTGATGAAATGAAGGCGGTAAATGATGCTGGTTTTTATGTAGTAGCAAGACCTAGCAATTATAAGAATGTAACAGATGAAGATATCGATGCTGTATTTGACCGTTTAAAAGGATTTAAAATATCAGAAATTGTCTTTTCTGGTTCAGAAACTTTAGGTGGACTTCATAATACAGAGCGTACTATTGAGCTTATGAAAGAACATAATTATACGCTTGGTATGATTGAACATGTAACTCAATTACAATTTTATCCGCAAGATGGATTATTGGATATTGCTAGAGGTTTAGATTATAATGTAGCTAGATTATATAGTATTCCTAAAGATGAACAGCCAAAATTAAAAATGGATGTAGCAGTAGAACGTTGGGCAAATACTGATGAGGAACGAAATATACGTATTGATTTGATGCGTATATATGAAAAACCTGAAGGTGAATTATCTTTATTAGAAACAAATATGAAATATTTTGCAGATACAAAAGCAAAGCTAGAATCTAAAGGTTTTAATATTGGTCCTGCAAGTCATTTTGAACCATTTTTTGCTAATAGAATTTTACAAGCAATTATGCTTTTAGGCATTTGTAGTGCAGGTGTATTGTATCTTTCATTGGTATTTCCAAATTTATCTACGAAAAAACAATATATTTTATTGGCGGTTTGTTTTGTAGTAACAGCTCTTCCTGTACTCATTGGTAAAGGTGGAAGTATTCGCTTAGCAGCAGCTTTGTGTGCAGCTAATGTATTTCCAGCATTGGGGATGATTAGTCAGCTGGATATAATTAGAAGAAATCGTTTAGTAGGTAAGTTAGATTATATTTCCTTGGTGATTAAAGCTGCAAAAGCAATTATTTGTGCAAGTGCAATTTCTATGATGGGAGCAATGCTTTTATCTGGTATTTTATCTGATGTAGAATATTTCTTAGAAATAAATATTTTCCGTGGCATAAAATTAACATTTGTTTTACCAATTATTTTGGTAGCATTTGCATTTATGAAACGCTTTGATATTTTTGGTGATAATTTATTATCTCCACCAGCATTTAAAGCACAAGCTAAAAGAATTTTAAATATGACTATTTCAGTAAAAGTTCTTTTGGGATTTTTTGTAGCAATGATAATGGCAGTTATTTTTATTGGCCGTTCAGGTCATACAGCTGGAGTACCTGTTCCAGGTATAGAATTAAAATTAAGAGCATTTTTAGAACAGCTTTTCTATGCAAGGCCACGTTCTAAAGAAATATTTATTGGTCATCCAGCTTTTGTGATTATGATAATGGCTTGGTATCGTAAATGGCCAGCAGCTATTTTCTTCATTTTATCTATCATTGCAACTATTGGACAAGGTTCGATGGTAGAAACATTTGCTCATATGCGTACACCAGTATTTATGTCCTTGATGAGAGGCTTTGATGGAGCTTTATGGGGATGTATCATTGGTTGTGTGATTATGGGAGCATTGTATTTATGGCAGTATATTGCATCTTCTACAGATAGGAGTAAGTCTTTGAATGAATAATATTGTAATTTCTGGGTATTATGGTTCTAAAAATGCAGGCGATGAAGCAATGTTGTCTGCAATGTTAGAAGTATTCTCAGAGCTTGATCCAAAATTAAATATTACAGTTATTTCATCAGACCCGAAATATACAAAAGAACGTCATAATGTTAATGCAGTTAATTGGTTAAATATAATTGATATATTAAAGATATTAAAAAAAGCAGATTTATTAATAAGTGGTGGCGGTAGTTTACTACAAAATGTAACTAGTGGACGAAGTTTATATTATTATATGGGAGTATTATTTTTGGCGAAATTAGTAAATACCCCTATAATGTTATATGCTCAAGGGATTGGGCCGATTTATGGTAAATTTGCAAGACGATTAATGACTTGGTTTGGTAATCATAGTGCTCTTATTACAGTACGTGATAAAGATTCATTGACAGAGCTTGATATGCTAAAGATTACCAAACCACCAATTAAAGCTACAGCTGATCCTGTATTGGCAATAAATGCAGTAGATAAGAAGATTGGGCGAGATATTTTAAAGAAAGTACATGTAGATACAGATAAACCGATAATTGGTATATCTGTGAGAGAGTGGAGAGATTGGCATCATTATAAAGATGTATTGGCTTTAGTGGCGGATAAAGCTATCGAAGAATTAAATGCACAAATTATATTTATGCCGATGCAATATCCTGAAGATGTAAAAGCTGCAAAAAAAATTGTAGCCAAAATGAAACGACCAGCATGTATTTTAAAAGAAGATTTTACAACCTCAGAATTGATGTCTTTAGTGGGAAATATGGATTTAATGATTGGTATTAGATTGCATGCTTTGATTTTTGCAGGAGTAATGGGCACACCGATGATTGGAATATCATATGACCCGAAAATTGATAGATTTTTAAAATCTATTGATGAAGATGTTGTAGGTGATTTAAAATCTATAACTGTAGATGCATTAATGAATGAAATTAGTGCGAAATGGAATAATAAAAAACATTATCGTGATGAAAATTTAAAACGAATGGCTAAACTTAGAAGTTTAGCACGTTCTAATGCAGAGATGGCATTAGATTTTATAAAAATAAATAAATAAAAAAGAAGGCTCTTTGGTAAATATTTAGAAATAAATCGGTTCTTTGTCAAATGTTGGGGTAAAGGATAGACAAATTGTTGTCTATCCTTTT
>CAUWIH010000017.1:0-39842 GCA_963558795.1 uncultured Megamonas sp.
CACCGTTAGAATATCTAAGATTTTCTGTGAATAGTTTAGCAGCAGCTTTTGCCATTCCCATAGTTTGTTCTTCAAGAGATTCTCTAACTTTTAAAACACCTCTACGTCCATCAATTGTAGGACGGATACCGATTACAGGATAATCTCCAATTAATCTACTTGTTGCCATTACAACTACCTCCTAAAAAATAACCTTTGTTTTATTGTTTATTGTTATTTATTGTTGTTGTTTTCACTTGATGATTAAATTATAGCAACTCTACATCTAAATTTCTTGTTATATTATCACTAAAAATATAACAATATTTACTTTTTAGAAATTATGTGAAACTTTACATTTTTAAAAATACATATATAATTGAATTGTAAAATTATTACAATATAATATTAGTATATATTGATTCGGGGAGGTAACCATTTTGAAACATCCTAGTTATAATGAACAAAAAGAACGTGGCGATTTTATTTTTCCTGCAGAATATTATTATGTTACTAATCATCATCCTAGATACCATATGCCTTATCATTGGCATTTGCAATATGAGATTATTCGTATAATAAAAGGGAAAATAACTATTTCTATTGATGAAAACGAATATACTGCCTGTGAAGGAGATATTATTTTCATTCCTGATGGAGCTGTACATGGTGGTAAAGCTTTTTCTGAAGATACTATTTATGAAGATTTAGTCTTTGATAAAAAGTTCTTTGATGTAAATATCGGAAATAAAGATTTTTTCCAAAAATTTTTAGATCATAATATTATCTTATATAATTATTTAAGTAAGAAAAAATATCCTTATATTCACCAAGTAGTCTGGAATATGTTCGAGATATTGAAAAATCATGTCAATGGATATGAATATATTGTACAAGGTTCTTTACTTATTTTTTTAGGTTTAATGTTTAAACATAATTTATATACTGAAAACTTCACCAATTTTGCAAATAGCAATCAACGTAATATCTATAAATTAAAGAAAGTATTTAAATTAATTGAAACATCTTATAATAAACCATTAACTTTAGATGATTTAGCTAGTGCCTCTGGTTTATCTTCAAAATACTTTTGTAGGTTTTTCCAATCTATGACGAATAAAACACCCATTTCTTATTTAAATTATTACCGTGTAGAATGTGCTTGTACTAAATTAATCAATGAACGTGATTTATCTATTACTGATGTTGCTTATAGTTGTGGTTTTAATGATTTATCTTATTTCATCAAAACCTTCCGAAAATATAAAAATACTACTCCAAATAAGTATCTTACTGAATATTTATCATGTAATAATAATGAAAATTAAAGTTATTCATAATTATAGTTAATATTATCTTTACAAAAAATTTACATTTGAGCGATATTTTTTACATTTTATTAGTAAATTTATCGCCTATTTTTTTTTTATATGCTATAATTGTTTATGGATTTGTTGAAAATGTATAATTTGCTTTAATATGTTAAATCTATGTAAACGTTTTGTAGGATATTTTTTACATAAGTCTAGCTCAACGATATATGTTTTCATAACTAATCTTTAAATTTGATGAATAATAAAGGAAAGGATATTAGTTACTGGTATTACTTTGATATTTTAAGTAATATGTACCGGGAATAACCGGGATTTTAAGCCTTGGGAGTATTGCATCAACATTAAATTTTAGTGGATACCATGAACAAGGAAAGTTCTCTATCTTGACTATAGTTTAGGGAAACACAGTAACAGGTTAGCATGTTCAGCTTTTTTACTAAAAAGGATACGGAATTTTATGATTTATTTTTAGCTAGCGCCAATTATTTTCACAGCAGTGCAAAATTAATTAATGATGTTATGTCTGGCAACAATGCTGCTGAGGCCAAATTATCAGATATTATCAAGATAGAACACGAAGCTGATGCTGTTAATGATAAAATCATTGACAAATTAAACAAAACATTCATTACTCCTATTGATCGTGAAGACATTTACGCATTAGCTAATGGCCTTGATGACGGTGTAGATTTTCTTCAAGGAACTCTTCAACGTGCAGTTATGTATCATTTACATGATACAAGTAAAGCAGCAATAGCTTTATCTGAATTATTAGTGACTGCTACAGATGAAGTTTTACGTGCATTTTCTATGTTACACGAAGTGACTAAACACGAACATGAAATTTTAGAATGTACTTATAAAATCAGCAAATTAGAAAGCGAAGGCGACCGTATTTATCGCGAAGAAGTTGCTTATTTATTCGAACATATTAAAGATCCTATTGAACTTATCAAATGGAAAGACATCCTAACTTATATGGAAGATACTCTAGATCATTGCGAAAAATTATCTGATCTTGTGAGAGGCGTGGTAATGAAGTATGCATGAGTTACAAATTCTTATCATAGCAGTAATTATTCTAGCTTTAGTTTTTGATTTTATTAATGGCTTCCATGATACAGCTAATGCTATTGCAACATCTGTATCTACTCGAGCATTGAAGCCTCGAACAGCTATTATTATGGCAGCAGTATTGAACTTTTTTGGTGCTATGTATAGTACTGGTGTTGCCAAAACTATTGGTGGAGATATTGTAAAATCGGCTGGTCATATTGATGAACATATTATCGTGGCAGCTTTAGTTGGTGCTATTGTTTGGAATTTATTTACTTGGTGGATAGCTATGCCAAGTAGTTCATCACATGCTTTAGTTGGTGGTATCATTGGTGCGGTTCTTGTTTCTACTGGTGCTATGGGTCTAAATTTTTGGGGTATTGGTAAAATAGTTCTTTCCTTAATAATATCTCCTGTTTTAGCTATTTGCGTTGGTTATATCATTATGAATATATTTTATTTATTATTTGGTAAAGCTCGTCCTTCTTCACTGAATAATAAATTTAAACGTATGCAAATTTTAACAGCAGCAACTATGGCTTTTTCTCATGGTTCAAATGATGCTCAGAAATCTATGGGGATTATTACACTTGCTTTATTAAGCGGTGGCTATATTGATGTATTTGAAGTTCCTTATTATGTAAAAATCTTAGCCGCTACAGCTATGGCTTGTGGTACTGCTATTGGTGGTTGGAAAATTATCAAAACTGTTGGTGGTAGAATATTTAAATTACAACCAATTTCTGGTTTTGCTGCCGATTTAAACTCCTCTGTAGTAATTTTTTCAGCAACATTACTTTCATTACCAGTAAGTACAACTCACGTTGTATCTGGTTCAATCATGGGTATTGGTAGTGCAAAACGTATCGGAGCTGTTCGCTGGGGTACAGCTCAACAAATGTTAATGGCTTGGATATTGACTATTCCATGTACTGCATTAGTTGGTGCTCTTGTTTATTGCTTAATGCGTTATGTTTTTGGATTATAATTTAAAATCTATTTATCTTACAATTTCATAACTATCTTAAAATACAAAACCGACACATATCAGTGTCGGTTTTTTTATTTCATTATTTTATTATTTCATTCAATATTTCTCATAAGGATACTCCCATACTTTTAAAAACAAATCAATTAATATATTTGTTCTACTTTGTATCGCCTTACTATCCCAATTTGTAAATTTTGCGATAGTTTTATTCAAACGTAAATGACTATCCTTAAACCCACCTACGTTATTTAGTTTTTCGGCAAAACTTCGATTACTTAATTCTGCATTATAAGCTGTAATCGTCAAATTTCCTAGTGTATGCAGATAAAGTTCATGCACTTCCTGCCAATTTTCGCCCAATTCTTTTTGCCAAACCAAATTATGCTGTATATTCTGAGGCATTATATGCTCTATTGAGTACTGATTTTTCTTCATATTTATCGGTTCTTTATGCTGATAATTTTCTAGTTTTTCCCAAATATACTTTTTTAAACGAAAATGATACATATCTTTTAATTGCAATTTTTCTCGTACTTCATAATCAGATGGAAATCTTTTATATCCTGCTTTAAAAATATATGCCCTAGCCATACTATTTACATAGTTATTTTTATATATCTCTTGATATAAAGTAGCAAACGTTTTACTCAATGAATTGGTTGGTAAATCACAAATAGCTCTACGACATAAATAGTTTATTGTCATTTTTATAATCAAAATAAATTCTGTTTTCATCAATATTTTATTAGCATAATCTCTATATATTTGCAAAAAAAATGGATATACTACTTTACTATCTACTATTTTTAATTCTTGCCAATAATGATATAATTCTTTATCTTGCTCTTTATTAAATTTCATATTGGCATAATATCTGGCAAAAATAAATAATTCCTTTAAAATATTTTCCCTTTGCCAATCTTCATCTAAATAATAACGTTTAAACGTTTCATACACATCATTAATTTTACAAATTTGTCCTGTAGAGCTTTTTATCGTTAAAAAATCTCGTACAAAATAATCAAATTCTTCTTGATATATAGCTGTTCCAAAAAGTTTTTCGATTGGTAACCAATATGTTTTATATAAATATTGCTGTTTTTCTGGAGTTAAATCCATTAATAAATAATTCTTTAATAAATCAGTTTGCGATAAATCCTTTCCTGTAGCATTCATACTTTCAAAAATTAACTGTGGACTATCCATTTCCTTATCTAGCGAAATTGCTACTAAATTTAAGTTTAAAATACCTTGATAAATCTTATCTATATTATTACCTTGTGTTACATATTCATTAATTAAATTATAATAAAACTTATAACAATCCATTATATTTATCGAAGGATTTAATACTGCATAGTCCGTTTCTTCTAATAAACTTATATAAGTATCTTTATCCTGTATATTCAATAAAAGTTTATACTTATCTTCATTTAATTCATCTATATTAATTAGAAATTGATTATTAATTTTAGCAAGATTAATTAATTTAGTAACGATATGATTTGTTTGAATATATTTTTTCAAAGCACAAAGCAAAATACTTACCGTAGCTATTCGTTGTTGCCCATCAATTAATAATAATTGTTGTGGTCTACCTGCAGGTGTTCCCATATCAATATATACAATTGAACCAATAAAATGATTTTGCTTTTCTGAAAAATTACTAGCTCTTAAAATATCTTTCCATAATTGAAACTGTTGCTTTATCTGCCAACTATAATTTCTTTGAAAAATAGGAATAATAAACTGACGAGATGTATTTAATAATTTATTTAGTGTTGTTTCTCCAGCCTGCAAATAATCACCTTCTATAATTATCTAACTATATTATTATTCTAATTTTAATATATATTAACTAAATTATAAAGCTAATAAATAAAGTCCTATGAAACTCTATTCACAGGACTTTATTTTTAATTATTTAATTATTAACAAGTTGCACCGCCAACTAAATGTTTTTGCGCAGATAAGTTTTCTTGCTTACGAGCAAGTAATTCATCAGATAATAATTGTGCTTCAACATTAGCAAAACCTAAACGGTCAATAGTATCGGAGAATCGTTCACCTGTAATACCTTGTTCGCGGAATAATAAAATGGCTTTTTCTACAACAGCCAAAACTTCTTCTTTATTAGTAAAGATTTTACTCAATGGCTGGCCTTCTTTAACACGTTTGCCCCAACGTCCACCAATATATACACGATAGCCATCTATATAATTTTCAAAACAATTAAATGGACATTTTTGTTTACAAAGACCACAATGATTACAATGCTGTTCATTAATATTAATTTTACCATCAACAACACTTAAGCATTTCATTGGGCAACTATTTACAGCTCGACAAACTTTACAACCACGACATTTAGCAAAATCAATTTGTGGTACACGTTGACCAATAATACCAATATCATTTAGATTTGGTTTTACACAATTGTTTGGACAACCACCTACAGCAATTTTAAATTTATGTGGTAATTTTACTTCACGATAACCTTTATAAAAACGTTGATGAATTTCTTCAGATAAACCAAATGTATCAATTAAACCATATTGGCAAGTAGTGCCTTTACAAGAAACAACAGGACGAACTTTTGAACCTGTACCACCTGTTTCAAGGCCTGCATTTTGTAATAAATATTCACGCAATGGCTCAATATTATCATAAGGTACACCTTGAATTTCTACAGTAAGACGAGATGTCATCGTTATTTCACCACTACCAAATTTTTCAGCAGCTTCAGCAATAACTTTACTTTCAAGTGCTGTAATTTTACCATTTCTAGTAATTACACGACCATTGAATTTATCAGACGTAGTTTTATCTTGTAAAAATCCCCAAGCTTTTACAGCTTTTATTTCTTCTGGTGTCAATTTTGCAGTAGTTTCTACTTTTACCTGATTAAATAACATACCAGCTTCTAAAGTTAATGTATTTGTATAGCCTAAATGTTTTAATCTATTTTGTAAGAAATATGCTCTTTTTCCTTTAGCACAAACAATTAATATTTTTTCATCTAAAGCAATATCTTCAAGTGGTGCATTAACTGTTGCCAAATCAATATATTTAGCTCCACGAATACTTGGTTTTAATCCTGCATCAATTACACGATATCCTTTTGCCTTGCCTAAAAGATATTCAGCAGGAGTCATACTATTTAATTTATCATTTAATTTATTTTGCATAATATGCACCATTTGTACAAATGGGTGAATAGCCGTAGAAAATGGTGGTGCATAACATAAATCCATACATTCACATTGTTCAAGTGTAGCTTTTAAAGAAATTGCAGTTACTGCAATATCTACTACTTTATCTACTGCACCTTTACCTAATGCTTGTAATCCTAAAATCTGACGAGTTGCCTTATCTACGATTAATTTCATGATAAATGAGCTAGAATCTGGATAATAATGAGCTTTATCATCAACAATAGCCATTACTGTTTCAACATCATAACCTAAATCACGTGCTACTTGTTCACCAAGACCTGTTCTTGCACAATTTAATTCAGGTAATTTTACTACACCAGTACCTAAAACACCTGGATATTTTTTATCAACTCCATTAATTACTTGCGCAAGTAATCTACCTTCAAGATTTGCACTTGAACCCATTGGCGACCATTGAGCTTTATGTGTTATACGATTTGTAACCATCGCACAATCACCAATAGCATAAATATTTGGTAAATTAGTTTCTAAATTTTCATTTACCAAAATAGTACCTTTAAACATCTCCATACCAGTATCATTTAAAAATGCTGTATTTGGTCGAATACCTACGGATAAAATCACCATATCTGCTGGTATTTCTCCTACAGTAGTTTTTAGTGCTGTAACATACTCACTACCTACTACTTCTTGAGCTTTTACACCCGTTAAAATTCTCATACCTTGTTTTTGTAAATGTTTTTGAACATAATTTGCAAGTTCAAAATCAATTACATTTGGCATAATTTGGTCAGCAAAATCAATTAAAGTAACTTCAACTTGTTGTGCTAATAAATTTTCAGCAACTTCTAAACCAATAAAACCGCCACCAACAATAACAGCTTTTTTTACTGCATTGTTAGTAATATATTCTCTAATATTTACCGCATCATTTGGTACACGTAACGAAAATACACCATGTTTAGTTATTCCATCAATTGGCGGTGTAACAGGCTTTGCACCTGTTGCAATAATTAATTTATCATAATTATAATTTACCTTCTCATTAGTAAGTAAATTTTTAGCCACAACTGTATTATTTTCTTTATCTACAGCAATAGCCTCCATATTAGTAACTACCTCAACGCCAGTCATTGAAGCATATTTTTGTGGAGTATTTACTATTAATTCCGAACGTTCTTGGATTAATCCACCAATATAGTATGGTAAACCACAACCTGCATAAGATATATCTTTATCTTTCGCAATAATAGTAATATCTAAATTTCGATCTTCACGTTTCAGTTTTGCCGCTGCTTTAGTACCAGCAGCTACACCACCAATAATTAATACTTTCATCATAGACCTCCAAACAATATTAATATACTTTAATATTTATCTATCATATAATATTATACTTCTTTTATATCCAATAATATATACCTATTAATCAAAAATTCAATTAAAAATTTTTAATTATTTTGAGTAATAAATTTATCTGCAATATAATCTAATAATCTACTTTTTTTACCTGAACTTGATAAAAATAGTCCCTGTTTAGCTCTTGTAATCGCCACATAAAATAAACGTTTTTCCTCTTCACTAATAGAACCATATTTTGTACTAAAATACGAAGGGAATACATCATCATTCATACCTGCTAAAAATTCATACTGAAACTCTAATCCTTTTGCTTGATGAATAGTAATAATTGGTATTTTCGGCTTATTACTTGTAAGCGCATCAAAATCTGTATTCGATAAACTTGCATATTGTAATAATTCTTTTATCGCATTTATACCTGATTTATTAGTAAGCTCATCATTTGCTAATCGATACAAATCACGTATTTTCTCGATACGTTTACTGCCCTCTTCACTAATCTTTGCTCTATACACTTTTTTTAAATCAAATTCATTGACAATATTGACTATTAAACTTTGTAAATTTAAATCATCATTAAGTTCTGCCTGTAAATTTTTAAAAATACCTGCTACTTGCCAAAATTTATTTTTTTGTTTAGCTAAAAGCTCACTACGTTTTTTCGCTGTTGGTATAATTCTATTTTCTAATAAAAGCTCTAATAATTCCCCTGTAGCATAAACATCGGCTAATGAATCATGATTAGATTTTACTTTAAAATTAAAATACTCACTCAAAAATTCTAGCTTATGTTTTGGCAAATTAGGATAAAATCTACGCACTAAATCCAATGTATCAAAATTTATATTTGTAAAATCAATAGCTTTTAAATTATGCTTTACTAAATTTTGATTTAAAATATCCATATCATAACCACGAATATTATGTCCTACAATCACTGCATTTTGAATAAATTCTTCAAAACGCTGTAATACCTCTCGAGGATTTTTGCCTTTTTGTTTTAAATCTTCATCAGAAATATGATGTACTTTTTCTGATTCACCTACCGACTTATCTGACTGTAAAAATTCATTAAACTCTGCTATTTTTTTACCACGATATAATTTTATTGCTGACAACTGAATAATATTATCCGAAAAAACATCAGTTCCCGTACCTTCAATATCAAAAACTACAATTTCTTTTGCATGATACGCATGAATTAAGTCTGTAAACGGCTCATAATTTTCTTGTTCAAAATTAGCATTAATAAAATCCGACAATCTTAATCCACATTGTAAATATTCCTCAGAACTTATTTGTTTTACCGTTCTTACACCAATATTAGGTATTAAATTTACTAATATTCTTTGCAAACTAAAATAATCATTAGGATTTACCAAATATTTCATAACTGCCAAAACATCTTTTATTTCCTGACGTTTAAAAAATTTAATATTATCTATCTGAATAAAATTTATTGGCTGTTTAGGATTTTTTTGATTATAATAATTTGCATATTTATTAAGCTCAACTACTAACTCCTGTAAATAATTATTTTGACGCACCAAAACTGCTATTTGTGTAGAGCTTTTTACTAATGGCAAGATATTTATAATATTTTCTATAATCCACCAGGCTTCACTTTTTTTAGAATCTGCTTTTTTATATTGTATTTTATGACCATATTCACTACTTTTAGCTAACATATTTTTGATATACGAATGATTTATTACATCTTCTTGAAACAAATTTATCAAAGTATTATATGCCACTTCTAATAATAATTTTGTTGAACGATAATTTTCTGTAAAATTTATTACTATAGGTTGATATTTTTCGGCAAATTTAGCCAATATCTTTTGTGGATTTGAACCTCGCCATTCATAAATAGTCTGAAATTCATCTCCACAAAGCATAATATTATTATGATAAAATAATTTTTCTAACATCATATACTCAAACAAACTTGTATCTTGCATTTCGTCTATCATAATATACTTATATTTTTTTCGCCATACAGAAAGAATTCTGTCATCTTGAAAAATTCGATACGCATTAGCAATTAAATCTTTATAGTCTAAAGCATTCATTTGTTTTAACGCTAATTCATATGCTATCAACAAATTTAATCCATCTAACTGAAAAAATTTCCTTAAATCATCACTTTCTTGTTGATTAAATGTCTTATTAAACATTAAATGTTGTTGATAAACATTCGTATAATCTTGTTCAATATCTTCACTATATATTTGTTTTACTGACCGTTCTTGCTTTAATTGTTCAATACAATCTATTATCTTTTGCATTTTCATATATTTAGCTTTAGGATATTTATCCCAAAGTTGTTTGATTAAGGTCTTTTGATCTTCATCATCAAAAATAATAAATTCTTTAAAAATAGTAGCAATATCTTTTGCCGTAGAATTAATTACTTGATATGCAAAACCATGAATTGTTCTTATCGTAATTTTTTGTGCTGTTGCAAAATCTAATTGATTTTCTATACGTTTTTTTAATTCTCTACAAGCTTTATTCGTAAATGTAAGGCATAAAATTTCCTCTGCCTTTGCATATTTTTTATTTAAAATATTTGCTACACGATAAGATAATACATTCGTCTTGCCTGTTCCTGCTCCCGCATTAAGCAAAATATTTGCTTGTAACTCATCAATGACTTGTTGTTGTTTTTTATTAAATATAATACCCATATTTAATTTTCTCCTAAAAATTATGTATATTACTTTAATTTTAGCACAAAAAACCTCTTAGTATATATCACTAAGAGGTTTAATATTTTACATAGTTAAATTTTTATAATATGAAGTAATAAAGATACTAACGCCAATTACACCAGCAATAGAACCCATATACCAATAATATTTTATTTTACTAAGACTAGTCAACGAAGATAATAAAATACCTATTTGTAAAAAGATTAAAGCATTACCAAAATTTGTAGAAATTTCTTTTGTCAACAAATGACGTTGTTCTGCTTCTTTAGCTTTTTTCGTTAAATCTATTTCAGCTTGTTGATACTCTAAAATTTCTTGTTCATAAATTTTCTTTTTAGTTAAAAGTTCTGCTTTTAACTGAGCATCATTTTCCTTAAGTTTTGCCAACTCAATCTCAATAGTATATAACTCAGTTTCTAAGGTAGTCTTTTTTATCGTCTTTGCCTGATAATTTGACCAATGATTAAAAGCTTCATTTTGCGTAATTACTACTTGATTGCCCATACTTGCCGCTTTGAATGATGCTATTGTGCCTACAACAGCCAAGATAAGCGTAGTAATAGCTACTAAAAGTTTTAACGTTTTCGACCAAGGCTTATTTAAAACTTCTTCTTTGTATTCAGCTATAAAATCATCATCATCTTTACTAGTTAAAGAATTTTGGTCAATTTGTTTCCTATCGGGGTCCATAAATCATCTCTTTCTTTGTTTATAATTTAGATACGATTTATATTATAACATAAGTTTTATCAAATAGCTATAAAAAATATATATTGTAATTATATTCACTTATAAAAATATATTATACATTATTATATCTACTAAAATTAACGCTAAAACTTTAATATATCCCCAATCTCTTCATTATTAATATTATAAATATAAATAATCCGCCATAACTGGCTGTAATTTATTTTTTTCTAAATCAGCATAAACTTCTTCTACTGTACGTTTATCAGCAATTTCAAATTGTTCATCACCTTTATCATGACTTTCATCACTATGTTCGCCAATGCCTGTGCTTACACCTGCTGATATTTTAGTAGCCGCAATGTTTACAAGATTATCACGAACTCTTGCACATTCTCTAGTAGATACTGTGATACTTGCTGACGGCATAAGTAAACGATATGCACATACCACTTGTAATAATTGGGCTTCATGTACATCTTTAGGATTAATTTTATCATTATTAATAATTGGACGAAGACGTGGACAAGAAAAGGCTATTTCAGCATGAGGATATTTTTGTTGTAAATAATAAGCATGCATACCTGTAGCTAATGCATCTTTACGAAAATCATCTAATCCTAAAAGTGCCGCAAAACCAACACCACGCATACCGCCACGAATTGCTCTTTCTTGAGCATAAAAACGATATGGGAAGATACGTTTATGTCCAGCTAAATGCAATGTTTCATATTTATCACTATTATAAGTTTCTTGGAATACAGTTACATAATCTGCTCCACATTTTTGTAAATACGCATATTCATTAGTATTCAATGGATAAATCTCTAAACCAATTACACGGAAATATTTTTTAGCAATTTTACAAGCTTCACCTATATATTCTACACTTGATTGTTTACGGCTTTCACCTGTTAAAATCAAAATTTCTTGTAAGCCAGAATTTGCTATAGCCTGCATTTCTTTATCAATTTCAGCATAATCCAATTTGGCACGTTTGATTTTATTATGACAATTAAAGCCACAATAAATACAATAATTTTCACAGTAATTTGCAATATAAATTGGCGTAAACATATATACAGAATTACCAAAAAATCTTTTTGTAGTTTTTTGTGCTTTTTGAGCTATTTGTTCTAAAAAAGGCAATGCAGCAGGAGATAATAATGCTTTAAAATCTTCTGGCGTAATATGTTCATGACTTAAAGCTGTATTTACATCTTGAGCAGTATATTTATCATAATCATAGCTATTCATTTCAGCTAATACTTTATCTAAAAGGTCACTATCTAAAACTTCCATATCTGGCAAATACTTCATATGGTCGATACGTTCTTTTTTTAGAGCTTCTTTTACCTCATCATTAATGATACTTTCATTAATATGATTATCCTTATTCATCACTATTCCCTCACAATATAATCTGTCTACTAATTTACTTCTTATTAATCTTGTAAAAATCCAGTAAGTGGAGATGACGCACTTGCACCTTGAGCTTTCACTCTACCAAGTTTTGCTTCATAAGCAAGACGACCTGCAGTGATTGCATAATTAAAAGCTTTTGCCATACCCAAAACATCACCAGCAGTAGCAATAGCTGTATTCGCCATAATTGCAGTAGCTCCCATTTCCATAGCTTCGCAAGCTTGAGAAGGTCTACCAATACCTGCATCAATAATAATTGGTAAATCTATTTCATCAATAAGAATTTGAATAAAATCTTTTGTACATAAACCTTTATTCGAACCAATTGGCGCACCAAGTGGCATAATACAACTAGCACCAGCATTTTTTAAATCTCTAGCTACATTTAAATCTGGATACATATAAGGCATTACAGTAAAACCTTCTTTAGCTAAAATTTCAGTAGCTTTGATAGTTTCATAGTTATCTGGTAATAAATATTTACTATCACGAATAACCTCTATTTTTATTAAATCACTACCACAAAGTTCTTTAGATAAACGTGCAATACGTACAGCTTCTTCAGCAGTTCTTGCACCTGATGTATTTGGTAATAATTTTACATTTTCTGGAATGTAATCCAAAATATTTGCCATTCCACCATTATTTACACGACGAAGAGCCAAAGTTACAATTTCAGCATTTGCTTCATTCACTGCTGCTTGAATTAATTCTATAGAATATTTACCTGAACCTAAAATAAATCTTGATGAAAATTGATGTTTTCCTAATTGCCACATAATATATACCTTCTATTCTATTTATTTTAAATTTTTATTTAGCTTCTAAAATCAATTCTGTTATCATATTTGCCTGATGACTAGCACATATTGCTACTCGTGGTGCCATTAACGAAATTTTAGACGAAATTTCTGTTTTTTCATCACCACAAATATAAAAATTTTTCATAACTTTACGTGTACGAATATCATTACTTTTACCATATCCTGCCATACCTATTCCTGATACCAAATATTTTTCTGGATAAAATTCCAAAACTTTATTCACTAGCATAGCTTTATTTTCAGGAACATCAAAAGCTTCGCAAATAAAATCATCATCTTTAAATAAAAACTCCACATTATCTTCTGTAATTTTTAAACAATCTATACGCAAATTTACATACGGATTTATTTCTTTTATTTGTTCAGCTAAAGCTCTTGGTTTTTCCTTACCTAAATGACGGATAAAATAATGTTGCCGATTTAGATTACTAATATCTACTCTATCAAAATCTATTAAATGCAAATTACCCACGCCAATTCTAGCCAATTCTATAGCAATATTTGAACCTAATCCACCTAATCCTGCAATAGCCACTTTCGCTTTTTGCAATTTTTGTTGATTTAATTCACCATGGCGTTTACATAATGCTTGATACAAAATTTCTTTATTAATATTAAGGCTATCTTGCATCTATTAGCCTCCTCCTACAAAGGTAACAATTTCCAATTTATCATTTAAATTAAGCATAGTTTCACTATATTTTGCTTTAGGAATAATATTTCCATTTAACTCTACTGCAATTTTAGTTAATGGATAATTATGCTGTTGTAAATAAGTCTGCAAGTCTATTGATTTTATAAAATCTTCTTGTTTACCATTTACTATTATCATGTGTAAAGTCCTTTCTTTAAAACATTTTATAAACCTTAAATTCAATACTAATTACTAAAAAAGGAGTCCACAAAAAGATACACCCGCGGTGGTGCACCCCTTCATGAACTCCTGTTCAATCACATGGTCAACTTTATGCGATTACCTATTAACAATCAATTTTTGATAAATAAAAAAGAGATGTTATGCCATCTCTTTAATCATCGTAAATTATTATCCTACGTTGGCATTATCCAAATCAGGTTATAGGTCGAAGTTCACAACTTCCTCTCAGCCAGTTTACTAGCTCCCTGTTATTAATTTATATACATACTATAATTTATAATTTAACATTTGTCAATATTTGCCCTAAGCATTATTTATAGATTTATTTTATACTTTTTCTTGAAAAAATTTCACTAGCAAACAATGAACCTAAAATCAAAACTGCCCCTATTTTTTGTGCAAGACTCATTGGCTCTGCCAAAAATACCGTAGATAATATAATCGCTACTATTGGGTCAAGATAACTAAAAATCGCTATTTTTTGTGCGGATAATTCTTGCATCGAAGAAAAATATAATAAATATGCTATACCTGTGTGTACAATCCCCAAAATCAATAAAGCTCCCAAAGACATGCTACTCATTGACCAACTTTCACCTTGATAAATTACATACGGAAATAATATACATGTTGCTAAGGCTAATTGAGCAATACTACTATCCATTGCTGAAATATTTTTCAAAAATTTATTAGATAATATCACACCTGAATATAATAAAGCTGCCATTATTCCATAAAATATCCCAATAAAATTATTATCACCTATTTGCTTACCTGAAAAAATATCCGCCACCAAACTCATACCCACTAATGAGATAATTACACATACTATTTTAAACTTAGATAAACTCTCGTTTAAAACTAAAGGTGACAATAATACTACAAAAGTCGGTGCTAAATAATATGTAAGCGTAGCAATCGCTATAGTCGTATTATTATATGCTTGAAATAAAAAAATCCAATTAAGACCAATTACTATTCCTGCAAACAAAAGACAATACGCATTATTTTTCAATGCTCGATAATCAAATTTTCTACGCAAACAAATCATTGCTAAAAAAAGTACCACAGTCCCCAAAAATCCACGAACCAATGCAATCTGTGCACTGCTCAACTCTATAGTTCTTACAAATAAACCAATACTACCAAAAATAGACATTGCTATAATATTTTTAGTTGTGCTATTTAGCATAATTTTTATCCCCTTGTACTCTAAATATATAATCTAGAATAGCATATATTTTATAGATTTGTATATCTTAGTTTTAAAAATTTTGCTATAATTAATTCTAATAAAATAAGGCATGGTGATACAATGATAAAAGCTATTTTTTTCGATATTGATGGTACTTTAGTTAGCTTCAATACTCATAAAATCCCTCAATCTACTATAGATTCATTAAAACAATTAAAAGCTAAAGGTATAAAATTATTTATTGCTACAGGACGCCCACCATATGATTTAAAATTGCTCATTGAAAAAGACGGTTTAAGTGAACTTTTTGATGGATATTTAACATTTAATGGACAATATTGCTATGACCAATCTGGCAATTTGATTCATGAAGAATATTTGCATCCCGAAGATCTAAAACAACTTACTAATTATATTGAAGGTAAAGATATCGCTTGTGGTTGTATGGAAATAGATTATCTCTATTTTAATTTATTTAATGATAGCGTCAAGAAATTAAATGAAACACTCGGCGATACTGCACCAGAACGTGCTATTGATGATATGAATAGAGTATTCACACATAAAACTTATCAAATAACAATATTTTTAAGTGAAGAAAATGAACAAATAATAGCACCTATTTTACCTCATTGTCGTTTAGTTCGTTGGTGTCCATTATTTGCAGATATTATTCCTCAAAATGGTGGAAAAGGCAATAGTATAAAGAAAATTTTAGCCCATTATAATATAGCAATTGATGAAACTATGGCATTTGGTGATGGCGGTAATGATAAAGAAATGCTTGAAACTGTAGGATATGGTATCGCTATGGGTAATGCTAATGACGAGCTAAAATCTATCGCTGATTTTGTTACTCTTGATGTAGATAATGACGGCATTTTTTATGCTTTGAAAAAATATAACTTACTGTAATATATAAATCACAAACTATTTACTATAGCATAATATTTCATCTTAATTTTATGCTATAGTATTTTTTTCATAACTTGTATTTCATTTTATCTAAATATTTATTTAAGCTTTTCATTAGCTTATTAATTGAGTAAATGTTATAATATTAACTATGTATAAATAAATTTTATATAAGCGAGGGATTCTCTATGTATGAAGATTTAATTGAAGAAAAGATTTCTTCTGAAGATATTTTTGATGGTGTATTACTTCATGTAAAACGCGATTATGTAAAATTACCTAATGGTAATAAAGCTGTTCGTGAATGGATAAAACATCAAGGTGCGTCAGCTGTTATTCCTGTACTTCCTAATGGTAATATTATTTTAGTTCGTCAATATCGTTATCCTGTAGGTAAAGTTACTTTAGAAATTCCAGCTGGTAAATTAGATAGCGTAGATGAAGACCCATTAATTTGTGCTAAACGTGAATTATCTGAAGAAACAGGCTATACTGCTAAAAAATATACAAAACTACACAAATTAGCAACTACTGTAGGCTTTTCTAATGAATGGATTCATATTTATTTAGCTGAAGATTTAACTAAAGGTCAACAACATACAGATGATGATGAATTCATTAATTTAGTTGAAATGCCACTTGAAGACGCTATTGATTTAGTAAATAAAGGTGAAATTTTTGACGCAAAGTCTGTAACTGCTATTTTAATGGTAGATAGATTACGTAAACAATCAAATCAATAAATTTAATTATTTTATATTTAGGAGGTTTTTATTTGTTCGGACCCGATATGATTTATGCTATTCCTGGACTCTTGATTGCTTTAACTGTCCATGAATATGCTCATGCCAAAGTTGCCGATAATTTAGGAGATTTCACACCTAGAATGAATGGCCGATTAACTTTAAATCCTGTAGCTCACATCGACCCTATCGGTTTAATCATGTTGTTTTTTGCTCAGATTGGTTGGGCAAAACCTGTACCAATTAATTTAAATAATTTTAGTGATTGGCGTAAAGGCGAATTACAAGTATCTCTTGCTGGCCCTGTTGCCAATCTCATCACAGCATTTGTTGCTTCTATATTTTTTGCTGTATGTGTAAAATATAATATCACTATGCATTGGTTGCTCATGGTATTACAATTAATTATTATCTATAATGTTAATTTTGCAATATTCAATATGGTACCAATTCCGCCACTTGATGGCTCAAAAGTTCTTTCTTCATTATTACCTGGTAGATTAGCTTATAAATACCAATCTTCTGCTATTAATCGCTATAGTTTCTTTATTTTAATAGCACTTGTATTTACTGGTATCTTAGGATTCATTATCCACCCAATCAGTAATCTTATAATCAATCTATTAAATCTTATTATCTCTATCATTATTTAATTATGCAAGAACAATACAAAGTACATTTAGATAGTTTTGAAGGCCCGCTTGATTTATTATTACATCTAATTGAAAAAAATCGCATAGATATTTATGATATTCCTATATCTTTACTCACAGAACAATATATAGAATATCTAGCAACTTTCAAAAAATTTAATATTGAAATAGCTAGCGAATTTTTAGTAATGGCAGCTACTCTTTTACAAATAAAATCTAAAATTTTATTACCCGATACAAAATTAGATGATACTGACGAAAATCCTGATGATGATATTGACCCACGTAAAGAATTAGTTGAACGTTTATTAGAATATCGTCGCTACAAAGAAGTAAGTAATATTTTAGGCGAAATGGCACAAGAAGCAGGCAAAAGATTTTTCCGTGAAGCTACTGAATTACCCAAAAAACATATACCACCCCAAAATTTAGATATTGCTTTACTTTGGCAAGCATTTCAAGACGCTTTAGAAGGTAGACTTGAACAAGAACCTATCGTTGCCAATGTATCTCGTGAACAATATACTATTGAAGATAAAATCGTGGAACTTTTATCTTTGCTTAAACAAAATGATGGTAATATATGTTTTAATACCGTATTTCACAAAAATCACACAAAATCTGAAATAATCACTACTTTTTTAGCCATGCTAGAACTAATCAAAATAAAACGCATTAGTGTTTATCAAACTAATAATTTTTCACCAATTTATTTAAAATTAAATGAAATCACTGATGAAATGACCACAACCGAAGTAAATCTACTTACGCAAAATAAATAATTCAAAAAAACACCTTAGAAATTTTATTCTAAGGTGTTTTGTGTTTTAATAACAATCCCAATTGTAACCAACATGACTAAAATCTCTATTTTTTTATCTTTAGCTTAATTAAATATCTTATTTTGTAAATATTTTAGAGCCAACGATAATTTAAAAAACCCGCTCCACGAGAATTCATTTCGCCTATTCCTACCCCTAAAGCAAAATATGCCAAAGTCTGCGACAATTTATCGTCCAAAATACTCAAACGAATTTTATCCCCAAGTAAACGTACATTTTTATATTGCATAGGCACAGGTGTTCTATTTAAAAATTCTATAGTAGAATAAAACGCTTTGGGCTCTAGACATTCATTAGTAACAGGAGCAAAAAGTTGGTTCACTTTTTTTGCCAAATTTATATTGATACGATTTTTAAATTCTTCTTCGCTCATACAATCTTTCCAATATCCACGTTCATCTTTTAGAATAACTGGGGTCAAAGTATATACAAATTCAATTGTTTTTCGTGGTAAAGTACGAATTTCTGCTGTAAGTCCCTTTAATTCACGAGTAAACACATTTGGACAAACATGATAGAAAAAATCTGCATATCTTTCATCTACAGTACGAATAGTCAAAGTATAAATCTTACCACGTTTATATATTTTATCCTTTTCTACAGGACACAACAAATCATAACAATAATTTTTATAAACATTTTCTTCATGAAGCATTGATAATGTTTCATCTAATAAAAAACTTTTATCAATAAATCTAGTAATCATTGATTGCACATTATTTATCGAAATATCTTTTAATAAAAATAACTTTAATCTAATTTGATATACATTCATCTTAAAACCTCTTTTAAAACTACAAATTTTAATTATATCTTATTCATAGATTTTAACATAAATAAATCCAAAAACATAGCTTTTCACTTTTACCCTAAAATCTTAAAATCATTTTATAATAAATATATTAATTTATCTTCTCCATAAGCTTCTATATTAAAATGAATTTACCAGCTGATTAATTCATATATCTTTTATTTCTCAATAAAATCAAGCCTTCAAAGCATGTTTAATCTTCAAGCAAAAAATATTATAATCGCTGGTAAAAAAATAATAAACCTTGATTTTTAGCCTATTAGGTACTATAATAATAAACATAGTAATTGATATTACTAGAGATAAACCTTAACAAGTATTGTACGAAAACACTTCGGCATCAAGACGAGCTGAAGATATCCCCGATAAACCTTAACAAGTATTGTACGAAAACAGCAAATAATGATACTGAAGGTATGCAAATAGCAAAGATAAACCTTAACAAGTATTGTACGAAAACTTCATCTATACCACCTCATATTCACTTATAATTAAATGATAAACCTTAACAAGTATTGTACGAAAACTAAGGAATAGTAATTCTTTCACCAGCACCAAAAGTAGATAAACCTTAACAAGTATTGTACGAAAACAACAGTATGCGGGGGCTCAGAAATTTATCACAGCTAGGATAAACCTTAACAAGTATTGTACGAAAACTGGATACACTTTATTGAATAATGAATTGTTAGTCATTGATAAACCTTAACAAGTATTGTACGAAAACTACATATCACACCATATTAGCATTTTTTAATCGTTTGATAAACCTTAACAAGTATTGTACGAAAACCCGTCTTCTACTCCTTCCGATAATACAGTACCAACTGATAAACCTTAACAAGTATTGTACGAAAACAAGTCGTTGTAGCCGAATAACGGATACGCTTTATGATAAACCTTAACAAGTATTGTACGAAAACGGCATTGTAGATAGCCTCCATAGCTTCTTTGAATTGGATAAACCTTAACAAGTATTGTACGAAAACGCATAAGGGAAAAACTGTTCATGATATGCAACATTAGATAAACCTTAACAAGTATTGTACGAAAACATTACAAGATGGCTATTAATATTCTTCATACTGCAAGATAAACCTTAACAAGTATTGTACGAAAACTAAATTTTTTGTTAATGTTTTGTTATTTACTTGTTTGATAAACCTTAACAAGTATTGTACGGAAACCGTCTATCTCTGACGTAAAAAAGTTCTATTCCTCGATAAACCTTAACAAGTATTGTACGGAAACACCTGGGTAAATCGTATATCTATCCAGAAATTCCCTGATAAACCTTAACAAGTATTGTATTTAAATATTATTATTTTAGATTTTGATGTGATTATTTTTAAGATCTATTCTATTGCGAAACACAACAAAAAAGCATCTACAGATTTTAGTAGATGCTTTTTTGTTGAGCTTATTTATTTGATATTTTTTGTCTAAAAAATTTTTTCTTAAAATATCTTTATTTTTATAATTTTTCTTGCTTTATAATCACTTAACTACTATAATAATAGACAGTAATATACTAATTATTAGTTTCAAACAATCTAATAATGCTACTTCATAAACTTTAACAAATATTGTACGGAAACTAAAATTTTTCTAAACAGACATAATAAATCTGTCAATAATTATTTTATCTAGATTCATGTACTTATTTAGTACAATCTAAAAAAACGATAAACCTCAACAAGTATTGTATGTATTTTACAAAACAAAAGGCACTTACTATTATTGGTAAGTGCCTTTTTTATTTATTATATTTTAATATGTGCCTACAATAGTTTTTCCTGCTACTACTTTTTGTTCTTTTTCAAATTTCAATAAACTATATTGATCAAAGTTCGTAACAATCATAATGGTAATGGGATTATATCCAGCTTTTTTTATCTTTGCTAAATCTATTTCTACCAATTTATCACCAGTTTTAATCTCATCACCTGGTTTTACTAAAACTTTAAATCCTTCACCTTGCATATTTACTGTATCAATACCAATATGAATCAATATTTCCATGCCTGTATCTAATTTTAATCCCAAAGCATGTCCTGTTTCTTCCATCACCAACATTACACTACCATTTGCTGGAGCTGTAATATATTTATCACTAGGAATAATTGCTACACCATCACCCATTGCACGAGAAGAAAATGCTTCATCTGGTACATCTTCTATTGATACTAAATCACCAGTAGCAAAGGCTTTTAATGCTGGAGATTTTTCTGTATTAGAAACTAATTCTTCTTTTTCTGGTTGGAATATATCTTCTACTTGTAATAAAGCCTCAAAACGTTCACGAACTTGCGGTACAGATAAGCCAACAATAACTTGAATAGCACAACCATTATGCACTAATCCGTGAGCTCCAGCCGCCATGAATACATTCGTATTTTCTACTAAACTATCATCTTTTACTGTAACACGAAGACGAGTAGCACAGTTTGTAACATCTACTATATTATTTTTGCCACCCAAAGCTTTTAAAAATGCTGCAGCTTTCATATCACGTTCATCAACATTTTTGGCATTTTTATAATCTGCTTTAGTGTAAAGTTTTACATTATCTTCATCACTACCACGACCAGGTGTTTTTAAATCTAATTTTATAATCAAAAATCTAAACACAATAAACCATATACCAGTGAATATAAGACCAATAATAATTTGTGTTAAATATGTGTCCCAATGATTATTAAATAATGGAATCCAGTTTTGTAATAATGCACAATCTAAAAGTCCACCACCAAAATTTCCTGTTACCCCAAAGAAATATAATGTAGCTGCAAAAATACCTGCTAATATCGCATGAATGACAAACAATATAGGTGCTATAAACAAGAAAGTGAATTCAAGAGGTTCTGTAATACCACAAAGAACAGCAACGATAGCAGCTGGAATAAGTAAAGAAGCTACTTTTTTACGATTTTCCTTTTTCGCTGTGAAATAAATAGCAAGTGCTATACCGGGACAACCAAACATTTTACTCATACCATGAAGTGCAAATCCACCTTGTGGAAATAATTCAATAAGCGGTGTTGTTGATTGAGCATATTCTTGAATATGTTGAAGCCAATATGTTTGAATGCCACCATCAACTACAGCTGGCCCAAAAACAAATGGTATATAGATAAAATGATGTAATCCTGTTGGTATTAATATTCTTTCAAGGAATGTATATAACCCTACACCAAATACGCCAGAAGATGTCATTAAACCTTGTAAAGATGCTATTCCTAATTGTACTTGTGGCCAAATCAAACAAAATAAATAAGCTACTGGAAGCATTAAAATAAAACCAACAACCACTACTAATTGCGAGCCTTTAAATAATCCTAAATACTCAGGTACATTTACATCAAATAATCTATTATGCAAATACACTGTAATCGAAGCTATTAAAATAGCACCAATCATACTAGTATCCAAAGTTTTGATATTAGCAATCATCGTAAGGCCGCTACCTGCTACAGCTTCTTTTGTAAAATCCACGCCAAAATTTGGACCCCAAATAGTAAGCATACCAAAAATAAAATAATTAAAAATCAAATATATCAAAAATGATTCCATACATGCTCTAGCATTATTTTTCTTTGCCAAGCCAATAGGAAGACCAATTACAAATAATAATGGAAGTTGATTAAATACTGTCCATGCCCCTTGTTCAATTACAAACCAAATATCATACCAAAATGTTCCTTTATCTGCAATGCTACCCAATATCATAGAATTTTTACACAAAATAGAAATTGCTACAATAAGACCAAATACCCCAAACATTAATACTGGTGTAAACATTGCCCCGCCAAAACGCTGAACATTTTGCATTACAATATCTTTTGACATCTCATTTTCCGCCTCTCTTTGCTCATTACATTCAATATTATTATTTATGTAAATCTTTAAATTTAGTTTATTTTAAAAAATAAGGCACAAAGATATTACTCTGCGCCTTATTTTTATTTAAATTCTTAATTATTTAAGCTCAGGCCAATAATCTTTATTAGCTTCAATTAAATCATCTAAAATAGCTTTTGCTACAGATGCACTAGGTACTGTTTTAGATAGAGTAAGTGCTTGCCAAAGTTTTTGATAGCTTCCACTAATCCATGCTTCTACAACTAATTTTTCTACAGATACCTGTTGTTCCATCAAGCCTTTTTGGAACTGAGGAATTTTACCAATGCTTACTTTTTCATAACCATTAGAACCTACAATACAAGGAATTTCTACCATAGCTGTTGGATCAAAATTGGAAATAGCACCATCATTTGGCACGATTAAAAGCATACGTGCTTTTTTATTAAAAGCAATAGCTTCTGCTAAATCTATAATATAACTTGCATGGTCATCACTTTTAAATTTACAATCTTTGGATGTACCTTTATCTACAATTTCTTTTGCTGCTGCAAATACATTTTTTTCACGATGTTCCATAACTTCATTGGCACGAGTATGTTCTGGATGTTGATTATCATGATTAAATACATAATCGGAAAATAGATAATATTTCAAATATGTGTTTGGTAAAGTATCAGGATCCACTGCATATACATCTCTAGCTTTGCCAAAAGTATCGTTCCAGCTAGCTTCTGTATCACCATGTTTTTCAGGATTTACAATATAACCATATTTAGCAACATGTTCTTTGATTTTTGGCATAAGGTCATTACCATCTTTATCACGGATATCACACCACCAACCAAAATGATTAAGTCCATAATAGCGAACAGTCATATCTTTTCTACCGTTTGGTAAGCCTAAAATTTCTGCCATTCTATCTTCAATACCTACTGGCATATCACAAATATTAATAATTTTAGAATTTGGACGAAGTCTTCTAGTTGCTTCTGCTACAATAGCTGCTGGATTAGAATAATTGAGCATCCAAGCATTTGGAGAATATTTTTCCATGTAATCTAAAATTTCAATAACACCGCCAATAGAACGCATACCATACGCAATTCCACCAGGGCCACAAGTTTCTTGACCAAATACGCCATATTTCATTGGTATTTTTTCATCTTTTTCACGCATTGCATATTTACCAACACGAATATGTGCCATTACAAAATCAATATCTGTAAATGCTTCTTTTGGATCTGTAGTGTACGAAAAAGCAATTTCAGGAGCTCGTTCTTTTAAAAGAATTTCACAAGCTTTGGCAATTTTTTCTTGACGACTTGCATCATTATCATAAAATTTAATCTGACGAAGTGGAAAACGATTAACATGGTCTAAAAGCATCATTACAATACCTGGTGTAAATGTACTACCGCCACCTGCAATTACAATTGAAAATTTTTTCATAATAAAAACCTCTTTCCTTAAACATAAATATTATTTATGTATTTCCTTTGTGTTTGTTATTAACTTCATGGCTATATAATATATTAAACATTCTACAAACGCAATAGTTTCAAGGCTTTTAGGGCTTTGGTAACATCATTTGCACTTTGGCACATACGATGTGATATATCACAATCAACAAAATAATATAAAGATGCCTTATAAATTAAATAAATAATCAAATTAATCAATATATAATTATTCTTCTACCTGTTCCAAAATATATTGACTATAACTTACGAACCACATCTCCACAGCCAAAAAAAATCCTACCATAGATTTATATTCAACATCCGTTGCAGCAGGAAGCTCTACTGGTGTTACATAAATATTTTCTGTACTTAATGTTGCTAACGTATTACTTTTCAATCTAGTAAGCGATATAATAGGAACTTTACATAAATGTAGTTTTTGTGCCAACTCCACAACTTCTGAAGATTCTCCACTTAATGAAATTAAAATAAATAAATCTTCATCATTAACAAATTTTAAAGCTGTTCGAAATTCATCAGAACCTTTTATCTCATATACAAAAATATTACAATTAACAAATAATCGTAATATTTCACTAGCTACATTTTTCTGTACATGACCTGAAGCATATACAAAAATTCGTTTAGCTTTATACACAAGTTTATTTAATCTCGTAAAATCTTGCTTTGCTATTTCTTCCCCGACATGTTGACAAAGATTCATTGTAGCTTTGGCTATATCTATAGACGGCTTTTCTCTAGCTTGACTTATCTCCATTTTTAACATCATTTTTAAATCACTAAAACCATCTAATCCCAATTTTTTAGCAAAGCGTAAAATAGTAGTTCTCGATACATTACATGCATTTGCCAAGTCATATATTGAAATATAACAACATTCTTTTTTATTTGCATATATATATCGCCATACAATTAAGTCTGTAGGATTTAATTTATTTAAGCTACTATTTACTAATTCTTCTAAATTCATAAATTACACCATCACTTTCTAAGTACAATTATATTATTTAATTAATTATATTATTTTACTACAAAAAAAGCTGTACGTTAAATTCATTAACATACAGCTTTTTCATCATGGTAATGTTTGTATTTTATCCATAGGCCAGAAAATTAACACCGCTTTACCTTTGATTAAATCAAATGGAACCATTCCCACATCAGCAAAACGACTATCTTCTGAATTATTACGATTATCACCCATTACAAAAATATGTCCTTCTGAAACAGTAGCTAATGGATAATCGCCTCTAGTTGTACTTAAAATATATGGTTCATTTTTTAATTCACCATTTACATATACATGCCCATCTCTAATTTCAATAGTATCTCCTGGAACTGCAATTACGCGTTTTATAAAATCACGGCTAGGGTCTTTGGGATATTGAAATACCAAAATATCTCCACGTTCAGGGTCATGTAAATTATAAATAAATTTATTTACCACTAAACGTTCTTGATTTTGTAATGTTGGTCGCATAGATGGACCATCAACTAAATACAATTCTACTACAAAATGTCGAATAAATAAGGCTATAACAACAGCAATAGCTATAGAAATAACCCAATCTTTAATTTCGTTACCTAAAGATGATTCTTTTTTATCAGCCATGATTAAAATCCTCCCTTTTCTGGACATATATTATAAAACAAAAGGGACTTGCCAAAGGCAGTCCCTCTTATTATAGTAATTAGCGTCTTTCTCTGATACGAGCAGCTTTACCAGTAAGGTTACGAAGATAGTAAAGTTTTGCTCTGCGAACAATACCTCTACGAGTAACTTCGATTTTTGCAAGGCGTGGGGAATGTACTGGGAAAGTACGTTCGATACCAACACCGTAAGAAATTCTTCTTACTGTAAAGTTTTCACGAACACCAGAACCTTGACGAGCGATTACAACACCTTCAAACATCTGGATACGTTCGTTGGATCCTTCAACAACTTTTACGTGTACACGTACGCTATCACCAGGGATAAAACTTGGGATATCTTTACGTAATTGTTCTTGTTCTAAAGCTTGGATAATGTTCATTTTTTTTCCTCCTTAATTCAAACGTTCTTATAAGATATTCTTACAGCGGACCGTCTGTTGCATACTTGGATATTTTATCATATAAAAAAACGCTATGCAACATCTTTTTTTATTTTATTTGTTAAAATTTTATAAAAAAATAAGCCTATAATTTCTTATAAGCTTATTTTAAGATTATTCATTTTTAAGTTCAGCTAAAAACTTTTTATCTTCTTTACTTAATTCCACATTATCTAATAAATCAGGTCGATTTAAAAAAGTTATGCGCAAAGATTCCCGGCGACGCCATTTCGCAATTTTGGCATGGTCTCCAGAAACTAATACATCTGGCACTTTTAAACCTCGATATTCACGAGGTTTAGTATATTGTGGATACTCAAGTAATCCATTATAAAATGAATCAGTTGGTGCCGACTCTCCTGAGCCTAATACACCAGGGAGCATACGTGATACAGCATCTACTACAACCATTGCTGGAAGTTCTCCACCAGTTAATACATAATCACCAATAGAAATCACTTCATCTGCCAAATTTTGCACTATACGATTATCAAAACCTTCATAATGACCACAGATAAAGATTAATTGCTCATACTGAGCTAATTCTATAGCTTTTTGTTGATTAAAAGGCTTACCTGTAGGACACATCAACACTACTTTATGATTTTTTATATTAGTTTTAGCTTTTACTGATTCTACTGCTCTAAATATTGGCTCTGGTTTCATTACCATACCAGCACCACCACCATAAGCAGTATCATCTACTTGATTATGCTTATTCATCGCAAAATCACGTGGGTTAGTAATTTCTATATCTAATATATTTTTTTCAATAGCACGTTTAGTAATACTACAACCAAAAACACCAGCAAACATTTCCGGAAATAAGGATAAAATATCTATTCTCATATATATCTAACCTTACACTTCCTGATTAATATCCCAAATTACCTTCATAAAACCATCTTCGATATTTATTTCAGTAACCACTTTTTTCAAAGCTGGAATTAATAACTGTTTACCTTCTGGAGTTTTGGTAATATATACATCATTACTACCAGTTTTTAAAATCTCAATGATTTCCCCCAAAACAGCATCATCTTGATTAATAACTTTTAATCCAATGATATCAAAAGAATAATATTCCCCTTCATTAAGTGGCGGTACATCACTACGATTTATTTTTAATAATTTATTAGTATAACGAGCTACTTCTTCACGAGAATTTACGTCCTTTACCTTCATTACTACAAAATTATTTTGATAACGAGTAGAAATGATATTTATCTCTTTATCATCAATAAAAGCTTTTTTTATTGTATTGAATCTATCAGGGAAATCAGTTAAAGGGTATACTTTCATATCTCCTCTAACCCCATGAGCAGCTCCGATTTTACCAATAATGATTTTTTTATCAGTTGCGGATTTCAACGATTTTTTCATCCTCTACAATGATTTCAGTATTCATTACAACTGGCATTTTATCGCCAACTTTTGCTGTAACAATATGTTGCATAGTGCCTTGAATAATTTCAGCACCTAAACCTAAATGTTTCATATCAGCAATATCTTGTTCGATTTTTGCTTTTAATTTTAAACCTTTAGATTTGTCAATTTCCATTTGTTGTACAATAGCGCCTACTTGTTGAATATTATCTTCAGCATGTTCTTCTAAGAATTTTTTCTTTTGAATATCAATTTTAGATAATTTTAATTCTACTTCAGCTAATTGTTTTTGCATTTTATCAAGCATCTTTGTTCTAAATTTTTCAGTAACTTTTACTTTAATTGTTACAGGGCATTGTAAAGAAATACTTTCCATAATAATAATAACCTCACTTTAAATATGTCGTTAATTACATAATATATAATTTTATCATATAATCTATTAAACGTCTAATATATACCGCTTGACACTAAAATTTTATTTTAAATTTCCTAAATTTAACAATTAATTTATTTTACTACTAATTAATTCATGACTACGGAAAAAATTATAAATAGATTTTGCTATATTTTCGCTAATTCCTGGCACTTGCATTAATTCATCAATTGTTGCATTTTTGATATTTTGGATATTCTCAAAATGGTCAAATAAACTTTTTCTGCGTTTTGCACCAATACCTGAAATATTATCCAAAATAGAAACCTTATTTCTTTTTGTACGTAATTTACGATGATACGTAATCGCAAAACGATGTGCCTCATCACGAATACTTTGCACCAAATACAAAGCGTCAGATTGACGAGGTAATATTACAGGGTCTGGATTATTTTCGGTAAAGATATATTCAAATTGCTTTGCTAAGCCTACTACTGGCACATTATAATGACCCGCACCTCGAATTATCTCCAAAGCTGAGCTTAATTGACCTTTACCACCATCAATAATAATTAAATCTGGCATTTCTTCTATAGTCAAATCTCCATATCTACGAGTCGTTACTTCACGCATAGATTTAAAATCATCGGGTTTCCCTTCTGTAGAATTTATCTTAAATCTACGATATGAATTTTTATCCGGTTTTCCATCTTGAAAAACAACCATTGAGGCTACCGTTTCTGAACCTTGTATATGAGATATATCAAAACATTCCATTCTCATTGGCGGTTTCGCCAAATTTAAATATTTTTGTAAATCATAAACAGCCCCAATACTTCTAGCCTTGATATCTTTTAATTTTCTTTCATGGTCATGTAAATACTTTTCTGCATTTTCCTTTGCCATAATCAAAATATCTTTTTTTACACCACGTTTAGGAATAACTATCTTCGTTTTTACATTTTTTTCCATAGTTAACCATGTCTGTAATAGTTCAATTTCTGTTATTTCCTGAGGAATTAAAATTTCTTGGGGAATATCTACGGCTTTATCATAATATTGTTTTAAAAAAGCAATTAATATATCTTCGATTGTTTCATTTATCTTATCATTTTGATTTTGCCCATCATCCAAAATAAATTGATTTCTTCCTAACATTTTACCATTACGGACAAAAAACACCTCTACACATATTCCATAATCCGTTTTGGCTACACCTATAGCGTCCATATCTCCGCCATCAAGCAATATTTTTTGCTTTTCCATTACTTTTTTTATCGCAAATAATTGGTCTCGCAATTTCCCTGCTTGTTCAAATTCCAATTTTTCTGCTGATTGTTGCATTTTTAACGTTAACTGTTTTTCAATAGTTTCACTTTTGCCCTCCAAAAACAAACATACATTTCGCACTATTTCCCCATAATCTTTTTGCGTAATATAATTTACACACGGTGCTAAACATCTTTTTATATGATATTCTAAGCACGGTCTATCACCCAAATTTTTACAAGTTCTTAGAGGAAAAACCCTTTTTAATAATTTTAGAGTTTCTTTCATCGCTCCAACATTAGTATATGGGCCAAAATAACGTGAACCATCTTTAATTACACGTCTACTAATAATCAATCTAGGAAATTTTTCATTTAGAGTTATTTTTAGATACGGATAAGTTTTATCATCACGAAGCATAATATTATACTTAGGGTGATGTTTTTTAATTAAATTACATTCTAAAATCAAAGCTTCCAATTCATTATGTGTAATAATCGTTTCAAAATCATAAATATGTGATACCATTGCCAAAGTTTTCGCTGAATGATTTCTTGAAGACTGAAAATATTGACGTACCCTATTTTTTAAATTTACCGCTTTCCCTACGTATATAATTTGTCCCTGTCTATTTTTCATTAAATAAACACCAGGATTTGTAGGTAACAATTTTAATTTTTCTTGCAAAAGTTCACTAATTTCCATTATTTTTCCATTCACCTAGTTTATATTCTATCTTCTATTTTTAATTATTTTCATTATATATTAAATTAAGGACATATTTTATGTCCTTAATTCTTAGCTTGTGCAGCATCTATAATTAACTGTGCTACTTCTTTAATTGTCTTACGTTTAGCCATACTATATCTTTGTATCCTACGATATGCTTCATTTTCGGATAAATTATGTGTATCCATTAAAATTCCTTTTGCTCTATCTAATAATTTACGCATAGCTAATGAATCTTTCATTGTATTTAACTCTGCTTCTAATTCTTTAATTTCATTAAATCTAGATAAAGCAATCTCCATGGCTGGAAATAAATTATGTGCCGTTACGGGTTTTACCAAATAAGCTAAAACTCCTGATTTTTTTGCTTTCTCTACAATATGTTGCTGACTAAAAGCTGTAAGTAAAATTACTGGTGCTATTTTGGCATCTGAAATAATTTTTGCTGCCGTTATCCCATCCATTTCAGGCATTTTTATATCCATAATCACCAAATCTGGTTTTAATTTTTTACTACATTCTACTGCCTGTAAACCATTAAAGCATTCACCAATAACTTCATGTCCTGCTTCTTGTAACATCTCTTTTAAATCCATGCGAATAATTGATTCATTGTCAGCTATTACTATTTTTAATTTAGACAAATAATCCACCTTCTAGCTATTTTAATAAATGTTTATATGGAATAGTTATTTTCGCATGTGCTCCTTGAGCATTATATAAGCTAAACTTGCCACCCATATCCCCCTCAATTAAAATTTTCACTATCTGCAAACCTAGTGTTTTTGTGGGGATATCAACAATATCTTCTGCTAAACCATGTCCATCATCATACAATTCAATAACATACTCATTTGCTGTTTGACTTGTTTTCAATCCAATTTTACCATGAGTTTTACCCAAAAATCCATGTTCTAATGAATTTAAAATCAATTCATTAATTACCAAAGCCAAATTACTAGCCTGTTTCGATGGTAAAATTATTGTTTTTCCTATAAATTCTGTAGTTAAATTGAAATTTGTATCTAACATATTTTGTTTAATCAATGCCAAAATATTTTTAGTAACTTCAATTACATCTATATTTTCATTACCCTGTTGTGATAAAAATTCATGTACAACCGATATACTCAAAATACGATTGATACTTTCTTTTAATGCTTCTTTTACTTCAATAGATTTACTTCTTCTAGCTTGCAATCTTAATAAACTAGCTATAGTCTGTAAATTATTTTTTACACGATGATGAATTTCTTGTATTACCGTTGCTTTTATTAATAATTCTTGATCTTTTTTTCGTATTTCTGTAATATCTGATACAATAATTACCCTAGTTAATAAATTACCAGCTTCAATAATCGGGATATCTCGTCTAATAATCACTAAATTACCCGCTTCAATTTCTTTTTCATATGGATTTTGTGGCGATATTGTTTCTTTGGTGATATACATCGTCAATTGTCGGTCAAATGTATGACAACCAATCAAATTACTTACACCTAAAACATGATAAATTCTTGACGCTACCATATTAGCAAATATTATTCGTTCATTCTTATCAGCAATAATAATACCATCACGTGAAGATATTTTTCGATACATATTTTTATCAAATTGTTTACCTGCATGTTCTAACATAGTAAAAGCTGTTTTCAATAATCGTGAAAATCCCACTATTTTTGTATCTTCATATTTTATTTTTAAACAAATCACCGCAATTGCTATATTATCATCAATAATAGGAACAACATACATTTGACAATATTTACCAAAATCCAATTCACGTTGTCCCTGATATTTAAATTTATTAAGCATACATTTATTAATTAAAGGCTCTTCAATTATAGAAATATCCTTACCAATTAAGGATTCTTTTATTGGATTATAGGTAGTATGTGGCTCAAATTCCGCTAATACTGTAAGATGATTTATCTTTTTAGCCCACGTATATACTTCTATTTGTGCATAAGAAAGATCAGCAACTAACGGTAAAACTTGATTTATTCGTTCCAAATAATTTGCTTTCATTGCTGATAAATTACTATATTGTCTACAATTTTGTAAAAAAGACATACGTAGCCTCCCATAGTATATTTTAAGATAAAGAAAAAAGGAGACATACGTCTCCTTTATATTAAATTAAATCGTCATTGGCTAATTTAATTTATGTAATTATAAAACTCTGCGTGCTCCAATATAGCAAGATGCCCAATAAGAGCTACCCAAAGCATCAACAACTACGCCACGACTTGAGGAAGCATGTATAAAATTCCCGTCTCCCATATAAATACCACAATGAGATGCCCCATAAGTATATGTGGAGAAAAATACTAAATCGCCAGGCGCAAGATTTTCATAGGATACTGGTGTTCCTACTTCAAATTGTACATCGGCTGTACGTGGAAGAGAAATACCTGCTGCTGCAAATACATAACGTGTAAATCCAGAACAATCAAATCCACTAGGTGTTGTGCCACCAAAAACATATGGTACACCAATGTAATTTAAAGATGAATTAATAACACGTTTAGAAATGTAGTTTGAACTACGACTTACTGCAGGCATACTGCGTCCCATCAATGCTTGATATGTCATAGAACCAACTAAGCCATCATTATCTAATCCATTCGCATACTGAAATGCTTCTACTGCGGCTTGTGTTGCTGGTCCAAAATCGCCATCTGCTACTACATCATAACCTTGACTAGCTAATGCTGATTGAATTTCAGCAATATCACTACCTTGGTCACCTAAACGGAATGCTGAAGCACTAGCAATAGCACTCATACAAATCAAACACAAAGACAAGACTAAAACACGGACAACTTTACTCAAAAAAAAGACTCCTCTCAATAAGCCTACGAGGTTAGCTGACGGGTTAGGACAGAGAAGAAAAGACTATCCCTCAAAATCATGCTAATTTCAATACTAAAAATCAACACAAAAAAACTTTTGATTCACCCCAAAGAAATGGTTCTCCCGCTCCTGAGCTGGATTCGGCCGTCTATAATGTTTTATGCTCATAGAGTATATTTTACACTATTTTCTCTTGAATCTCAATAAAATTTTAGATTTTAACTTAAATTTTACATTAAATTTCACTAAAATATATTATCACCATAAAAATAATCATCATTTTTATAGATATTTTTATTTTATTTGTTATTTATTAATTTGAAATGTAAATTGTTGTGTAGCATAACAACGTACACTCTGACCATTACCATTTTTAGCCGGAATAAACTTCCATTTATTCGCAGCATTGAGTGCAGCTTGATCAAGAGCAGCACTTCCTGATGAAGATGCAATTTCTACACTTTCAGGATAACCATCTTTACCAATAAGAAAACGTACCACTGCTGTGCCTTCGATTTTATTATTACGTTCATTAGCAGGATATTTTGGGGAAGGACTTTTTACAATTCTTGGTGCTACTGCTGGGCTATTATAAATATTATTATCATCACCACTACCGTCACCTAATCCATTGCCATTACCATTCCCTTCGCCAGTACCTGTTCCTTCTCCACTACCAGTACCTTCACCTTGACCTTTATTATCACCATCATTTGTTCCTGTAACTGCACCATTTCCAGTATTGCTAGTATCAGTCACTGGATTATTATTCGTAGAATTAGGATTTGGTGCTTCTATCACAGCTTCTTTTACATCTATTTCATGCTTTTCCACTTTTTCTTGTAATTCTTGGATTTGTTCATAAGTTACATTAGTTTTGGCTGTATCTGAATGTTCTAATATACTATCTGGCGTAATTGGAGCATTCTCTACTGGCGCTGTCTCTGTGGGGGGCGTATAGGTTTCATGAACAGCAGAACTTGCAGAACCACCGCCTCCACCACCACTAATTGCTGTAATTTCTACAATTTCATCATGTAATGGCAATGTTGTAAATTTCAACAATCCTGTAAGTGCTACAAATAAAAATACAAAAATATGGAAAGCAAATGAACCTATTAAACTAATTTTTTTTCGTTTACGTTCATCAAGATTCATCATTTACCAGCTCCATCAGTTGCTAGTCCAAAACGAGTGATACCAGCTTTTTTTAATGTATCAATAAAAGTAACTACTTTTTCATAATCAATGTCTTTATCCGCACGAATAATAATGGCAAATGATGGATTTGATTTTTGTTCTTTACTAGCTTGCATAAGCAAAGTTTGCATATCTGTTTGTTGATCTTCTAAATAAATTGTGTCATCATTTTTTAAAGTTACTGTAAAATTAGTTTTATTATCAATAGTAGCAGATGTAGCTTGTGGTAAATTAACAGGAATAGTTTTTTGCTCTACCATATACATTGTACTGAGCATAAAAAATACGAGTAAGAAAAACATTATATCAATCATTGGAATGATATTTAATTCAGGTTGTTTTGTTTCTCGATAATTTCTAAATTTCATTTACCAGCACCTCTAACTTTTGCTTCAGATAACGCTGAAAAACACTGTTCCATGTTGGTAATAATATTATTCATTTTATGAGATAAATACGAATGCACACATAAAGATAAAATAGCTACACAAAGACCCGATGCAGTAGCAATAAGTGCTTCACCAATACCACCTGTAATAGCCATTGGTTGACCTGCCTGAATATTAAAAATGCTAAATGTAGTAATCATACCTACAATAGTACCAAGTAAGCCAAGAAGTGGTGCAAGTGTCGTAATTACACTAAGATAACTAAGTTTTTCACGTAAACGAGCAATAGCAATACCACCTTTCATCTCCATAAAAGCTTCAGTACGTTCTACTGTAGTAAGTGGTGTAGCTTGAGTTAAAATATTAGCACAAAAACCATGTTGAGATTTTGCAAATTCCAAAGCTTTTTCCACGGTTTCCCCTGCTAAAATATCACAATATTGTTTAGTAAATAATGCACCAGAATCAATAGATTTATAAAATAAATAACGTTCAATTGCAATATAAATAATAATCAAAGAACATACAAGTAGGGGATACATTACAAGTCCGCCTTTTTCAAAATACATTAATACATCAGTCATAAAAAAACCTCTTTCTTTATAAAATTATGCAAAATAAAAAAACCTCTCTCTTACCTGTAAATATACAAGATAGAGAAAGGCATAAATATTTCACTAAAAATATATCAAAAATGTCTTTTTGTTTTTTTATGCTTTTCCTATCCATGTCGCTCGCAGGAATCGGAAAGAATAACATAGGCAGTTCTTCTGGCTTGGAGTCATAGTTTTGTTTCGCCTTCCCAGTTTCCCAGTGACCTAAATGAAACATTACTCGTCCTCACAGCGGCGGGACCGCATCGGCTTATACCGATTTCTCTATTAAGTAAAATACACCTATATCATAAATTATTCAGTTATACGCATAGAAGTATAACATTTTTCACCTATAAACACAATAATATAAAACTAGTTTATTTCCAGAAATTATCCTCAACAACTTGTTTGGCAGAAAATAACCAAACTTCTTTAATCAAACCATCTTCTATCTTAAATAAATCTATTCCATTCATATTCAACTTGTCACCATTGCTATTTTCAGCAACAAAAGTAACATTTGCAGCAACAAAACAATCATTATTAGAAACCCAGTTAGTTAAGACCTTGAATGTAGCATTACTTTTTTCAACAAATTTAACAAAATGTTCCCCTAAAGCCTGTTTTCCTACTATTATCCCAGATAGGGAATTATTACCCGGTTGATGCCATTTTATATCATCAGCCATTGTCGAAAATAATGCTACAAAATCATTTTTACTTAATGCCTCATTATACATGTTAAACACACTCATTACATCTTTCTTCATAAAAATCCACTCCTTTTAATTTATTTTTTATTTATCTGCGTATATTTTAAAATCTAGAGATTGATTATACAAGTACGAACATTTATAATACATAGTAATAAAAATTATCCTATTAAGGATTTTAAAGGAGAACTGATTATGGAAAGCATTTATGGAAAGTGTCCTTTTGCTACAACTCAAAGAGTTCTACAAGGAAAATGGGCAATTGTTGTATTATACCAATTAAGTACTGGAACAAAACGATTTAACGAATTAGAAAAACTTATACCAGAAGTTAGCCGACCTGTTTTAACAAGACAATTACGTCAACTTGAAAAAGACAAACTTATCAAAAGAAAAGTCTTTGCAGAAGTTCCTCCTCGTGTTGAATATAGCTTAAGTCCCTTAGGCAATAAATTTAAAAAAGTTTTAGATGAAATAGAAGTGTTTGGACTATATTATATTAACGAATTAAATATAATAAAATAATTGACTAAATAAGTCATTTTATATGAAAAAATCATAATGTCTACTATTTAAAATAAGTAAACATTAAATATTAATATTTTTCTTTTATAATGAATTATGGGGGGTAAGAGAACATTCTCTACCCCCATAATTCATTTCTATAATCTTTTATGCTTTTGTATATTCAAACCATTCATTAAAAACAAAATCTCTAAGTTTGATGAAAGTTTCTTCATCTTTTTTACCAATAGATTTACCATCTAAATCTACGGCTCGAATACATAAATCACCTGAACTACTTACGATTATTTCATCAGCATCTATCAATTCTTGCATTGTAAATGGACGTTCTTCAACTTCAATTTGAAGATTGTTACAAGCTTTTAATAAATGTGCTCTAGCTATTCCTGGCAAAATATATTCATCTGCTGGATGAGTAATGAATTTTTTATTTTTAATTATATGAATATTACTATGTGCACATTCAGTTACTATATCGCCACGATGAAATACTGTTTCATCACAATTTCTTTCTTTTGCTAATTGATAAGCTCGTACACTAGGAAGTAAATTTAAAGTTTTAATATTACAATGTAAAAATCTTGTATCTTCCATCGTAGTTAATTTATATTCTCTCGTTTTATCGGTTATCTTTTCTGGACAAATAGTTACCCACAAGTTTGCAATATCATTTTTGTTATAATTATGACTTCTCAAGCCATTACCGCCACGAGTTACTTGCCAATAAACAAATAATTCATCATCATCTAATTTTTTTACTAAATCATTCAATAGAGTTTTTAATTCTTCTTTGGTAAAACCTAAATTTATTTCAACTAATCTTGCACTATTAAAAAATCTATCAATATGTTCATCAATAGCCATAATTTTATAATTTCTAGCACAAGTAGCATCATATACACCATCGCCAAACCAATGAGAACGGTCTGACATTGGTATCATAATTTTATCTATTTCATCATATTTCCCATTATAATAACCTAAAGTTTTCATATTTGCCCCTCCATAATAATAAACCCCAAAGTACTTTCAATATATATATACATATCAAATATACTTTGGGATTTATAATTAATTATAAGAAATTAAGCACCTTGTTTGCAGATAACTACAATATCTTTAATTTCCGCACGGAAAAAATCAGCTACACGATATGTATTGCTTTCATAAAAAGAAATACAATCAGAGCCAGCTAAAGAAGTTTCATCATGATCTCTAAAAATTGTAGGTTCTCCTACATATTCTCTACCATCATAACAAACAACTTTTACGATATGACCTTTAAATTGTTTAAAGTCTTCAGTAAACATATTGGCAATCGCTCCTTTTTTCTATATTAATATAATTTTACCCTATACGTTTACTATTATCAACTATTAAAGATTTTTCTTTAATAGATTTATAATTTCTTTACAATATTTTTTTATTTAGTATAATATATATACGTTGTTTTTCCAACAAAGGAGTATTTTATGCAAAAATATTTAACTACATTACAAAATTCACCTTTATTTACAGGGATAGCTATCGATGATTTAATAAAAATATCGAATTGCTTACTAATGAATGTTAAAACTTACGCTAAAAACGACTATATTCTCACTGCTTCTGATAAGCTTCATAATCTGGGGATTGTTTTATCCGGTAGAATAAATATTATTCAAGAAGATTATTGGGGTAATCGTAGTATTTTAACTACACTTACAGCTGGCGATTTATTTGGTGAAAACTTTATTTGTAATGAACCACATGATTTATTTAGTATTATTGCTAGTGAACAAAGTGAAATTATATTTATAAACTATCAAAAAATAACTTCACCTTGCTCTTGTGCTTGTGATTTTCATACAAAACTTATACAAAATATGTTACAAATCATTGCTCAAAAGAATCTTTTACTAACTACAAAAATCGAACATCTAAGTAAAAAAACAACTCGAGAAAAAATTTTATCTTATCTATCTAGTGAGGCACTTAAACATCGTAGCAATAATTTTTTAATTCCTTTTAATCGTCAAGAATTAGCCGATTTTTTATCTGTAGAACGCAGTGCTATGTCTGCTGAATTATCTCGTATGCAAAAAGATAATTTAATCCGCTATCATCGCAATAATTTTACTTTATTATAATATACAAAATTTATGATAATTGTTAGGAGTATTTGTTTATGTTAAAAGACCTACTTTGGCTTATACAATTCAAACGTAATTTAAATAAAATGAAAAAGCACTATCTGTTCATCATTTCAGCCACCAAAAAAGATTTTGCACATTATCAATCTCAGCACGTATTTACTGATTATCAACAAGAAGAAATTGAATTTCATCTAAATCGTATGCAAGATTTTTACACCAAAATTGATAAAATGGGGTTTTTTCAAGCCAGTATTACACAAAACAAAGAATTTCAATCATACATTAGTTTATTCAAAAAAAATCTTTTAAGTTGTAATGAAATTCTTATGCTAGGCGCTAGACGTGAATTATTATTATTTTCTCAAGATATGGATTTTCTTATTAATAATAAAACACATAATTTATTTATTCATCTTAGTCCCGAAATTCAAAATACATTCAAAAAAATTTATGATTTAACTAATAACGCTATCAAATCTATTGATGAAAAAAATTTATTACGTTTTGCTGAATGTAAATATACATTGGATTTATTATTAACCAAAATTCATAATCTTTTATCACCACAAAAATACGATAAACTTTTTCAAGAAGGCTATGTCACAACAAACAGTTGATAAATAGCCATTTTTATAGGGGAGTA
>CAUWIH010000018.1:0-38076 GCA_963558795.1 uncultured Megamonas sp.
AACCTACTTTTTCAATTAAAACTTTTTTCTTTTTAACTTTTAATTTAATCGGGTCATTATAAAAACTAGGTTTACTTGTTTTCCTACTTTTAAATTTGGGTTTGTTAGCTAAGCTTTTAAAAAATCTTTTATAAGCCTTACAAGCATCTTTTACAGATTGTTTAGTGATATTATTTGATACTTCACTTAACCAAGTTAGTTCAGACTTTTTAAGTTGAGTTAATTCTTTTCTGATAACTCCGTCGTTAATAAATTTACCACCATTTTTATAATTTTCTTCCTGTTTTGCGAGAGTATAATTATAGATGAATCTAGCAGTTCCTACAGATTGCCACAGTTTTTGTTCTTGCTCTTTTGTTGGATAAATTCTAACTTTTTTCGCAAGTATCATCTTCTATTAACTCCTTATTTTATCTGTAAAGTCTCCTATTGAGTAATATTTCATATTATCACCTCAATAGTTTCATATCATAATATACCGATATTTTATAGATTCTTATATAAAATTATATATTATTTATAACAGCTTTAAGCCTCCAGCAATACCAATCTCTTCATCTGTTAAATAACATGAAGGGTCAGATTCCCAAAAATCGCCAGTACGAGCTTCTGCACGTGTTCTAAAGTTACCATTACAGTTGTCTAAATATTTACATTTACTGCAACGACCTTTTAACAATGCTTTTCTATCTTTAAGCCCTTTCATAATTGGATTTGTTGTATCTTGCCAAATATCACCAAATTTACGTTCACGTACATTACCAAAAGTATGATGTTGCGTAAATTGGTCTGGGTGAACATAACCTAATGGGTCAACTTCTGCAAAGGCCATACCTGAACGATTTCCACCATTCATTGAGATATATTTTTTAATTTGAGCTGCTAATTCATCTCTACCTTCAGCCAAAGCTTTTAAATACATATAAACACCATCACAATGGTTATCTACTGTTAAAATTTCTTTTTTTAGACCACGTTCTTCAAAATCACGGCTACGACGAATAATAATATCCATAGCACGACGAGATTCTTCAGCTGTTACGTCTTCATCCATCATTTGATTACCACGACCAGAATATACCAAATGATAAAAACATACACGATTGATATTTTCTTCTTCAATAAAATCAAAAATATTTTCTAATTCTTGGATATTATGATGATTAATAGTAAAACGAAGACCCACACGTTGGTCTACTGCTACACAATTTTTAATTCCATTCATCGCTGCTTCAAAAGCACCTTTTTTCCCACGGAATTTATCATTTACATCACGAAGACCATCTAATGAAATACCTACATAACCTACGCCAATATCTTTAATCTTTCGAGCCACTTCTGGTGTAATTAAAGTACCATTTGTGGATAATGTTGGACGTACACCTTTTTTAGTCGCATAATCTGCAAGTTCAAAAAAGTCAGGACGAATTAATGGTTCTCCGCCAGAAAATAGTAATACTGGTACATTGAAATCTGCTAAGTCATCAATGAATTGTTTTGCTTCTTTTGTTGTTAATTCATTTGCATATTTTTGTGCATCTGAACTCATATAGCAATGACGACATTTTAAATTGCAAGTACGAGTAGAATTCCATACTACAACTGGGCCCATTCCTTCTCTTACACCATTTTTAGCCTTATGGGCATCATTTGTATAACGAAGTGAATCGCCAAAATATTCCGTTGCAAATAATAATTTAGTTACACTTATCAACTCAGCTCACCTATTCCTTAATATTTTAATATTTTTATTTTGTTCATATACTTACTTAATATTATCTATGTATAATCCAAATATGAACGACATTCATCTTTAACAATATATTTATAATAACAATATCTAAGTTAAAGGTCAATAAAAAGCTTTTATAATTTCCCCTAAAAAAATATCTTTTTATCTAAAAGATATATAATATATTCCTAGATAAAAAGATATTTTCCAATTAATAATTTATTCTTTTTTTACCAGCAACTAAACGTTTTAAAGAATTTACTTCTCTAGTGAGTTTATTTATTGCTTTTACTAAATCAACAATAGGATTTTGCTCTACTTGTTGAGCTTTTTCCATCACTGTTGCTTGTATTGTTTTTGACGATACTTCTTTCGTTTCTATAGCTTTTGGTTTTACTTTTTTAGTTTCTATTGGATGTATTCCTAGTGGTGGAATATCCAAAACCAACCCCATATTTTGTTTACGTGGACGACCTCTTTTTTTCTTAGGTTGTTGTATTTCCACAGATTTTTCTTCAATAACTTTTGGCGTAGTTTCTACTACTTTAGTAATTTCTTCTACATTTTTACGTGGACGACCACGTCTTTTTTTCTCTACTTGAACTATGTCTTGGGATTTTGCCTTTTCTACAGTTTCTGGTAATTTTATATTTTGAGCTAATGCTGCTATTTTGTTTACACGTTTTCTTGGTGCTTTTTCAACTTTTTTCTGTTCTACAGTTTCTACTACAGTTATTGTTTCTACTGCATTTTTACGTGGACGACCTCTTCTTTTTTTCGGTTGTTCTTGTATTTTTACTACTTCTTCAGTCTTTTCTTCTACAGGTACAATATTTTCTACTACTTCTTTTTTACGTGGACGACCTCTTCTTTTTGCCACTTGTTCATTATCTTTTTGTACACTTTCTTTTACAACTTCTTTGGTTGTAGTTTTTGCCATTTTTACTACTTTGGTAGCTTTATTATTCTTATTACTTTTTACAGCTTTTACTGATTGATTGATGTCTTCAATTTTTAAAGAACCATCTGCATATAATTTTCTCCATCTTGCTGAAGCTCTTTCAATACGTTTATTTCCCAAAATAGCTGGATCAAAACCTGCTTCAATAAATATTTCTGTTGGCTTTTTGCCTAATAAGTAATTTTTTACATAATATATTTTAAATGCTTCAGTATAAATAATCCTTGTTGCTTCTACAGATTCTACATTCGGATTTTTACTAAGCAAATTTTTTTGTTCTTCAGTAAACGCTTTTCCTGCCATTTACTCTTCGCCCCTTTTCTATGTATAACTCATTTATAATAATAATATATACTTTTAGCAAATTCAATATTATTTATTTAAAACCACCCCTTAATTTTAAAATTTCTAAAAAAAATCACTATTATAATTTATATAATAGTGATTTTACTTTATTTATTAAAAAACTGTTTTTATTTCACCAATAATATCGCCACGATGATTTTTTAATACAGGAGGATATAGACTCAGTAATTTTGTATATTCTTCGTCAGTAATATAATTAAAATGTTTTAACATAGCAATTACAGTTGGTGTTACTGCAGCATAACTACCATCTTCAATTTTAAAAGCAATACCTGATTTATGTTCACGAGATGCTAAACAATATACTGCATCTGCACCAATTTTAGCTAAAACACGACCATTTGTTACTTCACTAACTGCTTTATCTATTCTACCTGTACCAGAAACAATCTCTGGATATGCGCACATTGCATCACGAATTTTTATTGCAGCTTCGGTATATTCACCCCAATTACCTTCTTCAGCATTCATTAAACGTGCATATGCATAAGCCATTTTATCAAGTGGTAAGTAAAATACTGGCACGCCACAACCATCAATGCCAATATCTAATTCATCTTCACTTATACCTGCTGACATTGCTACAATTTTATGAATAATTTTTTGTGCTGGATGTTCTGGTTTTATATAATCTTCAATTGGTAATTCTAATAATTGACAAAGTGCAATAATTCCAGAATGTTTTCCTGAACACGGATTATTTAAAGCTGTTGGTTTTAAATTATTTTTTACTAACTCTTTAAATGCTTTACCACTCATTGGGCGAGCAGGGCCACAATTTAATACATCTACAGTTAAACCTAATTTTTCTAAAATAGATTTTACTGTTTCTTCATGAATTTTTTCTCCACTATGTGAAGATGCTAAAATTGCTAATTCTTTTTGGGTTAAATTATATTTTTCTACACCACCCAATTTTACAAATTGTAATAATTGAAATGGCTTTGCTGCACTACGCCAAAACATTGGTAATTGAGCATTTCCTACAGAAGATATAATTTTCCCATCTATACCAACACAAACAGCATCTCCTCTATGAATATTTTCTATATATTTACCTCTTGTATAATGTAATAATTCTACACTCATTATTTCACCTTCTGATTAAACTTTATTTATTTCATAATACCATAGTCATTTATTTTTTTGTAGTATTTTATTGATTTTAAAAAATAGACCTTTTATAATTAATATATATTATTTTATTGTGAGTTGAATATAATGGAAATTGCGTTTATTGCACTTTTAGCTTTTATTATTGATTGTATTATCGGAGACCCTTATACCAAATACCACCCTGTAGCTATTATGGGTAAACTAATTGATATTCTTGATAAAACCCTTCGTAAAGACGACTCTTCTGAGCCTACAAAATTAATTTGTGGTTTTATTTTAGTAGCTATTTTACTAAGTGGTAGTTATGCTTTAACTTATGGTTTTATTAATTTTTTGGCTTATTTAAATTGTCCTTTATGGCTTAATATTTTTATTCAAGCAGTAATTTTAAGTTTTATGATTTCTCCAAAATCCTTAGCTAAAGCAGGTAGAGAAATTTATAATGAATTAATCCATAATAATTTAGAAAATGCTCGCCAAAAAGTAAATTATATCGTAAGTCGCGATGCCAATCGTATGAATGAACAAGATATTACTCGTGCTACCGTTGAAACAGTTGCTGAAAATATTGTTGACGGTATTATTTCTCCATTTTTTTATTTTTTCCTTGGGGGATTGCCACTAGCTGTTCTTTATCGTATGAGTAATACTATGGACGCAATGATTGGCTATAAAAATGATAAATATCTTTATTTTGGCAGAACTGCTGCTCGCGTTGATGACGTTTTAAATTTTATACCTGCACGTATAACTGGTATTTTATTAGTCTTTTGTGCATTTTTTTGCAAATTCAATGCTAAAAATGCTTTAAAAATGATGTTTCGTGATGCCCAAAAACATCCTAGTCCCAATGGGGGATATACTGAAGCTACTGTAGCTGGTGCTTTAGGCATTCGTCTTGGTGGATTAAATTATTATTTTGGTCGAGAATCATTTCGTTCTTATATGGGTGAACCCCTTGAAGAATTATCTGCCAAACATATAAAACAAACTATCCGTCTTATGTATGCTGTATCTATTTTATTTGTAATTATTGTATCTATTGGCTATATATTTATAAAAAATATTATGAATTAAATTTATAAGTAGGTGAAATTATGCAAGATAATCAATATGTACATGGTTTAATTATTGTAAATACAGGTAATGGTAAAGGTAAAACGACTGCAGCCCTTGGACTTGCTATCCGTGCTTGGGGTGAAGGATTAAAAGTTTTAATTTTACAATTCATCAAAGGCAGTTGGAAATATGGCGAACTTAAAGCCTTAGCCAAATTTTCCCCTGATATCGTGGTTAAACAATGCGGTGAAGGTTTTACTCGCCGTGGTAATACTGATATAAAGATACATCAAGAAGCCGCCACTAAAGCCTTAAAAGAAGCAAAAGAAGCAATGCTATCTGGTAAATGGGATATGATTATTCTTGATGAAATCAATTATGCTATCGATTTTGATTTAGTAAATATTAACGATGTTTTAGATTTAATAAATACTAAGCCAGATAATTTACATTTAGTATTAACTGGTCGTAATGCTAAACCAGAAATCATTGAACAAGCTAATTTAGTTACCGAAATGAAAGAAATAAAACACCCTTTTAAAGAAGGAATAAAAGCTCAAAAAGGTATTGAATTTTAAAAAAAAAGGTGTCGATATATTATCGACACCTTTTTTAATTTTTTAATCTATTCACAATACGATTACATACTAAAAATAATACACACATATATAAACCTAAAATTCCAATAGATAATAAAGATATTTCTTGATTATGTGTAATTGCTCTTAACAGCGTAGACGTATGTGTAAGTGGTAATGCCTCAATAAAATAATGTAATAATAATGGTAATTTATCCGTAGAGAAAAACGTTCCACATAAAAATGACATTGGTAATAAAATATACGTATTAAAACGAGCCATATCTTCAAATGTTTGCACTGTCATTGCCGCATAAAAGCCAATTTCTGCAAATATAATGCAATTTACAATTAAAATAAGAATAAATAATGGCGTTATCGTAAATTTTGCCCCAAATAAATAAGCTAAAATAATAATAATTACCGAAGAAATCATTCCACGAAGTACCGCAGCTAAAATTTTTCCTGCCACAAAAGCAATTGGTTTTATTGGTGATACTAAATATTCTTCTAAAGATTTATGATAGATTCTTTCTGCATGTACAGGAGTTAAACTATTAAACGCAATATTCATCGAATTTAAAGCCAAAATACCTGGTACTAAAAAGTCTAAATAAGAGCCTGTAGTCCCCGTATTTATACTTCTACCTAATCCCCAACCAAAAGCTACCATATATAATATTGGCGCTACCATACGACTTAAAATAAATTTTATCATGCGATGTTTTAAAACTACCCAATCACGCCAAAATACTGTCCAAATATCATATAACATACAATTAACCCACCGTTCTTCCCGTTAACTCTACAAAAACATCTTCTAAATTCGAATGGCGAATTGTAGTTGCCGTATCTAAAGTTTCTGCAAACTCAGCACATTCTTTACGCGAATTAAAAAATTTATATTCCCTGCTATCTTCACTATCCCACTCCACAACATAGCTACCTAACTGTTCACAAAGTGCCTTTGGTGTGTCTAATTGTATGAGCTTTCCTTTATTCAAAATAGCAACTCGATTACATAAACTTTCTGCTTCTTCAATATAATGTGTTGTAAGTACTACCGTTACTCCTTCTTTTGGTAATCTACGAATTAAATCCCATATACGTCTGCGAACTTGTGGGTCTAAAGCAACTGTAGGTTCATCTAAAAATAATACTTTAGGATTGTGCATTAATGCTCGTACAATTAATAATCTACGTTTCATACCACCAGATAGGTTTTTTACTTTATCATTTACCCTATCTTGAAGTTCCACATATTCTAATAACTCTTCAATACGCTGACGGCGTTCTTGTTTTGGTAAATGATGTAATCTACCATGTAGCTCCATATTTTCCCAAACAGTCAAATCTTGATCAAAATTTATATGTTGTGGCACTACACCAATATATTTTTTAATCATTAATTCATGGGTGAAAATATCTTGATTATTATATAAAATTTCTCCCGAAGTAGGCATAGTAAGCATAGTAAGCATACGAATAGTTGTAGTTTTCCCTGCACCATTTGGCCCTAATAAACCAAAAATTTCACCTTCATGTATATTTAAATTTAAATTATCTACAGCAGTTTTCTCTACATTTTTACCTTGTTTATTTTTCGAGATAAATTTTTTCACTAAGGATTTTATTTCTAACATTTATTCACCCCTTTTATTATTTACTAATGATACTGGGAATATTATTTTTTCCTCTAGATTTTCACAATTTTGATACATAGAGGCTTTTACACCAAAAATTCTAGCCAAATTCTCTACATCAAGCACATCATTTGGTTTACCCTGATTAAATACCTGTTTATTTTTAATAATAACAATATCATCGGCATACATTCTTGCATGATTTATATCATGTAAAACCATGATTACGGTCATATTCTCTTTTGCATTCAATTCTTGTACTATCTGCATTACTTCTAATTGATGCGCAATATCTAAATACGTAGTAGGCTCATCTAATAACAAAATCTGCGGTTGCTGAGCTAGGGCCATAGCAATCCATGCACGTTGACGTTCACCACCAGATAATGTACTTACTAATCTATGACCAAAAGCTGTAACGTGCGTTTTTTCCATAGCTTCTTCGATAATTGCTTGTTCTTGTTTATTATTTATACTTTTAAACATTGAACGATATGGAAATCTACCATAACCTACTAACTCTCTTACTGTTAAATCTGTAGGTGTTGTCGCCCCTTGTGGTAATATCGCCAATTTCCTTGCTAAATCTTTTCTTGATAAATTTTTTATATTTTTACCATCTAAACAAATCTCACCTTGATAATTGCGATTTAATCCTGATATAGCCTTTAATAAAGTAGATTTACCGCAACCATTAGGGCCAATTATAGCTGTTTTTTGCCCAAATTTAAAAGTTACATTCAAATTTTCTAAAATATTTCTATCATTTATATTTATTGTTAAATTTTTTACTTCTAAACTCACTACGTCATAACTCCTTTCTCAATAAAAACAAGAAGAAAGGGGCTCCTAATACTGCCATAAAAATCCCTACCGGCAACTCTAATGGTGCAAATGCCGTTCTTGCAAAAGTATCACTAAAAGTAACAACTGCAATCCCCAGTAATGCCGAAGACGGAATAAGATATCGATAATCTGAGCCAATTATTAAACGAGCCGTATGTGGCACAATAAGACCTACAAAACCTAATAATCCAGCAACAGAAACAGCACTTGCTGCCAATAATGCCCCAATTGCCGTTAAATAAATACGAGTAAGTTCGACATTTACCCCTAAAGCCTTAGCTATATCATCACCTAACTGTAAAATATTTAAATGACGAGAGCCTATCATTGCCAAAATAAAGCCAATAATCGCATATGGTAAAATTATATCTACATGTGGCCAAGAACGAGCTGATAATCCACCAACCATCCACATCAAAGCACCATGTATTCTATCACTATATAATACTAAAATTGCAGATATACCAGCACCTAAAAAAGCTGATACCGCTACCCCAGCTAAAATAATACGTAGTGGTCTTATTCCATTTTTCCAAGCTAAAGAATAAATACTTATTGCAGCTATCATTGCACCAATAAAGGCTATTGGAGTAATTAAATATTCCATTGCTGGAAAAAGTACAATTACTAAAATCCCTGTAAGTCCAGCCCCAGAAGAAATCCCTATAATATGTGGGTCAGCCAATGGATTTTTCATCACTGCTTGTAAAATAGCCCCTGCTATCGCCAAATTCATACCAACTAAAGCCGCTACTATTGTACGAGGCAATCTAATATTATATAGAATTTGTTGATGTGGAGTTGTAATATTATCTAAAAATACATTTTTTAATTCAGATACAGGAATAGCGACAGCTCCACTTGTAATACTGCATAATATACCAGTAAAGGCTAAAATGGCGAATACTACAAGCATGAGTATTCGCCATTTATTAATCGCTATGCCAAATTTTTTCGGTTGTAAAACTTGTTGATTTTGCATAGTCTTTTATCTCCATCAATTAAACTTTTCAGGATAAACAAGCTTTGCCATAGTCTCTACAGCTTCTGGATAATGAATGCCTGGACTCAACAAAAATAAATCTTGTGGTAAAAAGTATACTTTTTGTGCTTTTACCGCTGGTAAAGTTTGCCATGCTGGATTACTTTCCACATTTTCCATCATAGATTTTTTTATTGTTTCCATTTTACCCATGCTTGTTATAAAAATAACATCTGGATTTGCTGTTACTAAAGTTTCCAAACTATACGGAGCAGATGTAGGATTATTTTCTAAAGGTATTGTCCCTTTAGCAATATTATTAAATCCTAAAATATCGGCTACAGAACCTGCAATACTACCTTCTAATTGTACAGTTACATTTTGGGCTGTACTATGTAGTATCGCTATATTTTTAGTTTCTTGTGGTAATTTAGCTTTAATATCAGCTATTTTTTTATCCATATTTTGAATAAGCTCAGCTGATTTATCTTTATTTCCTGTAATTTGTCCTAATACATCTACAGTATGTTTCACTTGATCATACGTACGCATTTCTAAGACAATTACCGGAATACCATTATCTTCAAAGCTAGACACAAATTTATCATTCATACCTTTATAAGCTATTACTAAATCTGGCTGTGCTTCAATTACTTTTTCAATATTAATATTATACACATTACCTACCTGTGGTAATGCTTCATCTTCTTTTGGTATACCTGTTTTGGCCGATACTCTAGCAACTACTTTACCATCAACAGCATGTAACGGTTCTAAAAATGATGCTGATAACGGTACTATTCGCTCTGGTTTATTAGTCAAAATTACTTGTCTACCCATGTCATCAGTAATAGTCAGATAATCTCCACTATGCTCTAGCGAAGTTACTTCTTTTTGTTCGTTACCACAACCAGCAAATATGATGGAACAGCACAACAATAAAGTTATCAGACAGATTAAACCACGTAATTTTTTCATAATAACACTATTTAAAGGCCATTATAGCCCTTTACTCCTTCTAGTTAAAATAGTTGATAAATAATTTAATTTTTTATCTTTTTGTGCCTGTAAATCATCAATAACTTCTTCATCAGGAAGACCACAACGACTTACAAGAACTGCATTATCTATCATATTGTTTGCAGCTAATGCATCTACTACTTCTGGATAATTTTTATAAACTTTCATCATTACTACATTATTTGATACAGCAAGTGCTTTATCAATAGTTTCTTTATCCGCTGTTGCTGGAACAATGCTAATAACATCATTACCCTCTACTAAAGGATAGCCTAATTTACTACCAATAGCGCAAAAAGCTGGAACCCCTGGAATAGTTTCAATATTTATGCCTTCTTCTTTTGCTAAAAGACGATATACATAAATATAAGTACTATAAAACATTGGATCGCCTAAAGTTAAAAATACTACATTTTTACCTGCTTGTAATAAAGCTAAAATTTCTTCTTTATTTTTTTGCCAAGCATCAGTAGTTTCAAAATTTACAACCATAGGGAATACTTGATATACAATTTCAATATCTTCTTTTAAATAAGGTTTTGCTATACTTAACGCTACACTACCATCTTTTTTTTCTGTTTTTGGTGCAATTAATACATCTGCATTTTCAATAGCTTTAATTGCTTTCATTGTCAACAATTCTGGGTCTCCAGGACCTACACCAATTCCATAAAAAGTTCCTGCCATTATTAAAAATCCTCCTGCATAAAAAGGTATGTGACAAATTGCCACATACCTTTCTTTATTACATTTCGCATATTTTAGTAGAAACTACATTACCAAACAATGCTCTTATTTATTTTACACTTGGCATATAAAAGCGTCAAGCACACAGGATTTATTCAAAATCTATTATTTTTCTGCTTCAAGAGCGTTCCATGCTTCATTTGCTCTATCTACAAATAATTGACGAACGTTTTGGTTTTCACCAAGACCATGAATGTATGCGTCTACTTTAATACCTTCTTTTTCTAAGATGGATTTATGAGAATCTTCTTCTGCACCAGCCATATCATTATTTGCATGATCACCTGCAACCATCATAAGAGGCATCATTGTAACATGATTGATACCTTTTGCTTTTAATTGAGGAATAATATCTTCAAGAGATGGCCAGCCTTCAACTGTATAAATCATTACTTTGCCATCATAAAGTTTATTTAAACGATCTTGCATTACAGAATAATAAGCATTAGATGGATCTGGTGTACCATGTGCCATCACTAATACTGCATCTTTTTTACCTAATTTTGGCATTTGAGAACCAATTGCTTGCATTACTGCTTCAACGTCATCTCTTTGACCTTCTTGACCCATCCAATACATAAGAGGTGTACCAATAGTCATTTTTTTGAATTGTGTTTTATAGATATCATATACAGCTGTTTTATAAGCATATTCCATACCAGGAATTACATCTAAAGAAGTAAGGGCTACACGATTATAACCTTCAGCTTTTAATTGAGCTAATGCTTCTTCTGGTGTAGGAATAGTAATACCTTCATTTGCTTTTACACGGTCAATAATAATATGAGAAGTAAATGCTAATACTACTTTTGTGTTTGGATGTGCTTTTTGAATTTCTGCTACAGTAGCTTCAATAGTTTTTGCACGAGTATCTTTATATGTTGTACCAAAGCTCATTACTACAATAGCATCTTTATTTGGAGCTTTTTGGAGTTCTGCATCAGTTGTATTATATGTACGTACACCGATTTCAGAAGCTTGTAAAAGTGCTGGAGTTGCTGTTTTTACTTCTGGATTTAAACTATATCCTGCTGCAAAAGATGTTGCAGATACTCCTGTTAATGTTACACATGCCATAGATGCAATTAAAATTTTTTTCCACTTAGCGTTCATAATATCGTTCCTCTCTTAATTTATTTATAATGTCCTAAATTTGATATTTAAATAAATATTAAATACCTTATTTATTCAATTATAAAATCATTATTGAGTGTCACTTACTTCCATGAGAATATTATTGACTTATAGATAAAAAAAATCTCTACAAAATAAATATTCTTGTAGAGATAGTGTTTTCCTATAATAAATCTCCTACCTATCTCTCGCAGGTCATAACGGTGATTGACAAATAGGTAGTTCTTCTGACTCAAGTTCATCGCTTCTTCAAGCCTTCCCAAGAAATATCTCAGTGACATAAATTTGAAGTTGCTCCCTTTCACAGCGGCGGGACCGTAGCAGCTTTTACTGCTTTCTCTATTAAGCCCAAAAGGGCACCTATTTCACTCAATAAATATAAAATTGTTAGAAAAATAATTCCATTTTTACAATATCACTTAAGAGTATATCTGTCAAGACATTATTTGTGTTCATCTACCATAGTCTCTGTAGCCAAACCAAATTTAGTTATTCCCACAGCTTTAAATTTATCTAATAATACCATAATTTTTCCATAATCTACATTTTCATCAGCACGAATTACTACAGCAAAATTATTATTCTCTTGATATTGCTCTTTAGCTCCCATTATTAAACTATTTTCATCAATTAAATTATTTTCTAAATATAAACTTCCATCAGCTTTCATTGTAACCAAATAATTAACATTTGTTTGACTTTCTGCATGTTGCACTTTAGGCATATTTACAGTAATAGTTTTTAAATCTACCATATAAAGTGTACTAAGCATAAAAAACACTAATAAAAAAAACATGATATCAATCATCGGAATAATCATAACCTCAGGCTTTGTAAATGCACGTCTATCTCTTATTCGCATTATCATCACCCCTAGAAACGTACCCCTCAACTAAAGAAAATGCCTGTTCCATATCCGTTACTATATGATCAATTCTTTGTATAAAATAAGCATGTATAGCTAATGATACAATAGCCACACATAATCCTGTTGCTGTCGCAATCAAGGCCTCACCTACACCCCCTGTAATGGCTATAGCTTGACCTTCTTGTAAATTGAATACACTAAATGCAGATATCATACCGACAATTGTACCTAATAAGCCCAATAAAGGTGCCATTGTTACAATTACATTCAAATAATATAATCTTGATTTAAACTTAGATAAACTTATACCTGATTGTACTTCTAATAAATTCATTATATTTACATTTTTATTATTCATTTTCGTAAAAGCAAAATCTAATAAATTAGCCAAATCGCCTCTACTATTTTTAGCCAAATTCTTAGCTTCTTCTACTTTATCATTAATCATAAATTTATAAAAATCACGAGCAAATTTTCTACCTGAGTCTGCTTGCGAAAAATATAAAAAACGTTCTACCCCTACAGTAATAATAAAAATGGAACATAGCAACAAAATATACATTACCAGTCCGCCTTTATGAAAATAATCTACACCTTGCATCAATAAATCCATAAAAAATCCTCCTTTAAGATTTTCTTTCTTCAAGATTTTCTTTTCATTTACAAATTACAAAACTAATGATAAGCTTATCAAATATAACTGTCAAACTAAAATTTTATGTACTTATATATTAATTTTATATACCAAAGAGGTGTTTTTATGTTTACATTAAAATTTAAATTAGTTCATACTGATATGTCTAGTTTTCTTAAAAAATACCAAGATGTTGATAAATTTTTATCATATTGCAAAGAATGTACTAATTATAATCATAAATGGTCTTGTCCACCACTTGCTTTTTCACCTACAGAATATCTTAATCAATACAAGTATATCTACCTCATAGCTGTACAAATAAATTACGCTCAATCAACAATTAATGAACTTACCACCAAAGAAGATATAAATAAATTTACGCGTCAAACTTTACGTAAAATTAAAAATCAAACAGCTACCCAATTACTTGGTTTGGAAAATGCACATTCTATTTCCTTCTCTTCTGGTAGCTGTAGCTATTGTTGTAAATGCAATCGTTTAAATAACCAACCATGTAAAAAACCAGAAAAAATGCGTTATTCCTTAGATTCCTTTGGCATTGATTTAGGTAAAGTAACTGAAAATTTACTTGATATAAAATTATTATGGGGTTTAGATAAACTCCCTAAATATCATACTTTAATTCACGCTTTAGCTACTAATGAATTACTTGATGAAAAATCTATTTTAAATATACTTACTAATGACTAAAAGAGGGCATAGCCCTCTTTTTTTATATATTATCTAATAACATTTCGCCAACACTATCATACAATTTTATTGCTGATTTCTTAGCTATATCCGTTGCTGAATTTAAACTAAACCCTCTAAAATCTTTATCAATAATCATAGGCACATCATTTTGAGCATCACCAATAGTTAAAATCTCTTCAAAATCATAGTTTGCCTTACTTTTTAATAATTCTTTAATACCTTGGGCTTTTGTTATACCATTTCTGCAAATATCAATACAATTTAAATTTACATTAGCTAAAAATTGTTGATTAAATCCATTATTTATTTTTTTCGCATATTCATTAGTAAGCTCTTCTGTTTCATAAGACAAACTAATTTGTACAATATTTTCATCAAGTAATGCTTCTTTTCTTGTTACTTGTTGAATAATACTTTGATTTTTATATTTATCTAGCTCAAAATACTTTAATAACTGTGATTTAGGGCTATTTATTGTTGTTTGCATTTTATCTTTTGATGAATACAAAATATGCCAACTATCTGCTGTTATATCACTATATACTAATTCATCTAATTCTTTTCTTGCTAATGGAAAATGTTTGATTAATTTTAAATTTTTATCAAAAATCGTTCCGCCATTATTACAAATTACATAATCATATGTTAAATCATAATGATTTACTTCATACATTAATGAATGTATATCTCTACCACTACATAATACAAACAAATTGCCTTTGTCCTGCCATATTTTTATAGCATCTATATTTATTTGAGGAATATTATCTTGTGCATGAAAATATAATGTTCCGTCAAAATCACTGAAAGCTATTTTCACTTATAACGCCTCTTTTCTTATATTTTTCATACATCTATTATAAAAAAAAAGCAGACAAATGTCTGCTTTTTTAAACTTATTTATCAAAATGTTTTTGCCACTGATGATGGAAACTTCCTTCTCTATCAGTACGTTTATACGTATGCGCACCAAAATAATCTCTTTGTGCTTGAATAAGATTTGCACCTACTACTTTAGTACTTAAACCATCAATATAAGATATTGCATTAGCAAATGCTGGCACTGGAATACCCGCCAAAATAGCTTTAGCTACAATTTTTCTTAAGCTTTGTTCATTTGCTTTTACTTTATCTGCAAAGAAATCAGCTTCCATTAAATTATCTAATTCTGGATTTTTTCTATAAGCTTCAGTGATATTATTTAAAAATCTAGCTTGAATAATACAACCAGCTCTAAAGATAGATGCTATTTCACCTAAATTTAAATGCCAATCATATGTTTCAGATGCACTTTTATATAATGCTAAACCTTGTGTATATGCTGCAATTTTTGCTGTATATAAAGAGCGACGTACTTCTTCAACAAAATTTTCATCAATTTCTACAGGCATAGCTTGTTTTAAGCCACTATCCGCTAATTTTTGACGTTTTTCATAGAAAGAGCTGATATTACGTGCATTGCAAGCACTTGTCATAATAGATGTATTTACGCCCTGGTCTAAAGCTGCAATGCTAGTCCAACGGCCTGTACCTTTTTGTCCTGCACTATCTAAAATTTTATCTACTAATTCACCTTCAGCTAAATCATCTTGTTCTTTAAAGATATCTGCTGTAATAGAAATTAAAAAGCTATTTAATTCACCTTGATTCCATTCATGGAAAATATCTGCAATTTGAGAATTTGTATATTTACCTACATATTTTAATAATAAATATGCTTCGGCAATCAACTGCATATCTGCATATTCAATACCATTGTGTACCATTTTTACATAATGACCTGCACCATCTTCACCAATATAAGTACAGCAAGGTTTTCCATCACTAGCTTTCGCTGCAATACTTTCTAATACATCTTTAATTTCTTTATAACTTTCTTTGTTACCACCAGGCATTAATGCTGGGCCATTAAGTGCGCCCTCTTCTCCACCAGATACACCAACACCAAAATATTTGAAACCTTTACTAGTTACGTATTCGTATCTTCTTTTAGTATCTTTAAAGAAAGAATTTCCGCCATCCATAATAATATCTTCTGGGTCTAAATATGGTAATAAACTTTCAATCACACTATCTACTGCTTTACCAGCTGTTACCATAATAAAAAATTTACGAGGACGAGCTACATTGTCCACTAAAGATTTTACGTCATAACATGGTATTATATTTTGATGTGGATGATTTTTCACAAAAGCATCTGTTAAGTCCGGTGTATAATTATATACAGCTACTTTAAAATTATGATTTGCCATATTTAAAGCTAGACAACTGCCCATTACACCCATACCAATAACTGCAATATTTGATTTCATTGATTCATTTCCCCCATTGTTTAAACTTCTTTTCTATTTTACAACTGACTAAAAAAAAAAGCTACTAAATATAGTTTTTTTTATTGTTCTTTACAATTTCATTGTAAAATATCCCAAAATATGTAAAATAATACAAAAAATACTTGCGAAATACTTAATTTGTTTTATAATGTTTAATATTGATTTAGATTATTACATTTTGAACTAATTTTAAACTAATTGAGGTATTTTATGAAAAAATATATTATCCAGTATTCTATGATTGTAATTGGTGCACTAATTTCGGCAATATCCTGTAATTTATTCTTAATTCCTAACCACTTTCTTTCTGGCGGACTTACCGGTATTGCTATCATCTTCCACTATTTATTCGATTTACCAATCGGTATTCAAAATATCTTCTTTAATATCCCAATATTATATATTGCGTACCATTTCTTTGGACGATTATATTTTTTCAATACTATTTTAGGAACAAGCTTATATTCCTTTTTCATTGACTTAACATCTTTTTTAACACCTTATACACCACTTCATGGAAATCCTATGCTTTCTGCTGTAGTCGCAGGGGTTATCTCAGGAATCGGATTTGGTCTGATTTTACGTGCAAATTCTAATACTGGTGGCGCTGATGTTATCGCAGCACTAATCAAAAAACTTTATTCATATAATATTGGTACTATGATTTTTGCTCTAAATTGTATCATCGTATTATGTGGTATGTTCTTATTTAATTTTGAAGTTGCAATTTATACATTAATTTATATGTACATCATGGGTGAAGTAGATAACCGTATTGTTACTGGTTTTAACAAACGAAAATCAATCATTATCATTTCCGATAAAGCAGAACAAATAGCTGGGCTTATCATGCTTGAATTAGACCGTGGCGTAACATTTTTAAATGGTGAAGGTGGCTATACTCATTCTAAGAAAAAAATCCTCTACATTGTAGTTAACTTAACTCAACTTAGTAAAATAAAAGAAATCGCCTTAAACCTTGATAAAAAAGCTTTCTTTATTATCTCAGATGCTTCTGAAGTAAATGGTAAAGGATTTTCTTATCATTAAAAATATACAAAAAAGAGATATCAAAAGATATCTCTTTTTTTATCTCCAAATTAACCTACAAAATAAAAATAAGCAAAAACGATTAAACCTAAGATAATTCTATACCAACCAAAAGCTTTAAAATCATTAGTTCTTACATAACGAAGTAAGAATTTAATCGAAATTATAGATACGATAAAGGCTACAATCATGCCTACTATTAACAATACAATTTCTTCAAAAGAATAATTAAAACCAAATTTAAATAATTTTAAAGCACTTGCACCAAACATTACTGGAATTGCTAAAAAGAATGTATATTCTGTAGCTACCACACGAGAAGTACCAAATAAAATACCACCTAAAATAGTAGAGCCAGAACGAGATGTTCCTGGAACCAAAGATAATACTTGGAAAAAACCTATTATTATTACTGTTTTATAATCTAAATAATCAATATCTTTAATTATAGGAGTTCTATGCTTATTATAATTTTCTACTACAATAAATAAAATTCCATATAAAATTAAAGTAAATGCCACTACTTGTGCATTCATAAAATGTTCTTCCATATAATCATTGAAGGCAAGACCAATAACTGCAGCTGGTATACACCCAACGATAACCTTACCCCATAAAGAAATAGTTTGTTTCTTTTTTAGATAAGTTTTTCGTTTAGAAAACGGATTTAGTCTATCAAAATTTAAAACAACTACAGCCAAAATTGCACCAAGTTGAATTACTACTAAAAACATATCCATAAACGACTTGCTTACATTAAGCGTCATAAATTCATCTACTAAAATCATATGTCCCGTACTACTTACAGGTAACCATTCTGTTAAACCTTCAACAATACCTAAGACAATGGCTTTTATAATTTCAATAGTAAGCATAAATTATAAAATTCCTCCCATTATTTTTTGTTTAATATAAAATATAAAACTGAATTTATTATGAACTATATTTTCTTACTAAAAGAGGCCTCTTACGAGGCCTCTTTACTTTTTTATATTTAGTTATCAGCCTTTACCTTTTACAACATCAATAGCATCAAAAAGTTTGCTTACTGATTTTTTCTGGTAAATACGAGAAATAACTTCACCTATAGGTGGAGCCATAGATACAGAAATAATTTTGCTTGAATGTTTTTCTTCAGGTAATGGAATAGTATTTGTAATAATTAATTCTTCCATTGGAGAATCTTCAATACGTTGAACTGCTGGATCACTTAAGATACCATGTGTACAACAAGCATATACAGATTTTGCACCGTGATTCATTAAAGCTTTAGCACCTTCACATAAAGAACCTGCTGTATCTACAATATCATCGATAATTACACAGTTTTTATCTTTTACATCACCGATAAGATTCATAACTTTAGCACAACCTGGCATAGGACGACGTTTTTCAATGATTGCGATAGGAGCTTTTAATCTATCTGCTAATGCACGAGCACGTGTTACCCCACCAAGGTCAGGAGATACAACTACTATATCATCAAGATTTTTATCTTGAATATAGCTTGCAAGAAGTGGAGCTGCTGCTAAATGGTCTACTGGAATATCAAAGAAACCTTGGATTTGGCCTGCATGTAAGTCTACAGTAACTACACGATTAATACCTGCAGTAGTCATTAAGTTTGCTACTAATTTTGCAGAAATTGGTTCACGACCACGAGTTTTACGGTCTTGACGAGAATAAGCATAATATGGAACAACTGCTGTAACACTTTGTGCAGAAGCACGACGGCAAGCATCAGCCATAACAAGTAATTCCATAAGATTGTCATTTACTGGCTGACTAGTTGGCTGAATAATAAATACGTCTTTACCGCGAATGCTTTCACTGATCATTACTTGAGTTTCACCGTTATTGAAGTGACCTACAAAAGCATGGCATAATTCAACACCGATATATTGTGCTACTTCCTCTGCTAATTTTGGATTTGCGTTACCAGTGAGAATACATAATTTTGAGGTATCGAAGTTCATTTTACTCCTCCTGAAATTTGTTAAAATATAATAAATAATAAATCTATAGAAATGTAGTAAATCTACATTGCTAACTCCATTAATATCTGACTAGAAAATATTATATTATTTTCTTTTGTCTTTCCAACCTTCAATATTTTTTTGTCTTCCACGTGCTACAGCAAGTGTATTTTCTGGAATATCTTTCGTTATTGTTGAACCTGCACCTACATAAGCACCATTATTTACTGTAACAGGGGCTACTAAATTAGAATTACATCCAATAAAGCAATCATCACCAATTGTAGTACGAAATTTATTTTTTCCATCATAATTTACAGTAATTGTACCACAACCCATGTTTACACCTGAACCCATATCAGTATCTCCGATATAGCTTAAATGTGGTAGTTTAGAACCTTCTCCAATTGTAGAGTTTTTAACTTCAACAAAATTACCAATTTTAACTTTATCAGCAAGTTTTGTATTTGGACGAATATGCACATATGGTCCCATTTTCACATCATTAGCAACTTGGCAATCTTCAGCAAAAGTGAATTTTGCTTCTACATTATTACCTAAAACAGCATTTTTGAAATGAGAATTTGGCCCTAATATACAATTTTCACCAATTTTACTATTACCTTCAATCCATGTAGATGGATAAATTACAGTATCTTGTCCAATTTCTACATCAACATCAACATATGTAGTGTCTGGATCCATTAATGTTACACCATTTGCCATTAATTCTTTATTTTTACGCTGACGAATAATCTTTTCAGCTCCAGCTAATTGTTCACGAGAATTAATACCTAAAGTTTCTTCATAATTATCAGCAATAGATGCATTTATTTTCTGTTTTTCTTGACGTAAAATAGACAATACATCTGGTAAATAATATTCACCTTGAGCATTATTATTATTTACTTTTTTTAATGTATCAAATAGAGCCTTAGCTTCAAAACAATAAATACCTGTATTGATTTCATTAATTGCTAATTCTCTTTGACTTGCATCTTTTTGTTCTACTATTTTTTCAATAGAACCATCTACTAAACGAATTACACGACCATAACCAAATGGGCTTGGCATAAATGTAGTAAGTACAGAGGCTTTTGCTTTAGACTCTACATGTTCTTCATAGAATTTTTTAAGCATAGTACCTGTAACAAGCGGTGTATCACCACAAAGTACCATAATATTTGTATTTTTATCAGTAATTAATGGTTCTGCCTGCATTACCGCATGGCCTGTTCCTAATTGTTCTTCTTGTAAAACGATTTCTGCTTTATCACCTAAAACAGTTTTTACTTGTTCACGACCAAAGCCAACAATAACTATATTACGTGTGGAACCAGCATCTTTAGCAGCATCTAGCACATGTTCAACCATAGGTTTTCCACCGGCACAATGAAGTACTTTTGGTAATTTAGATTTCATACGAGTGCCTTTACCTGCGGCTAATATAATGGTAATTAATCCTTCTGATTTCACCTTAAAATTCACTATCCTTTATTACAATATTTAAAACAATATTTAAACTAAAAAATCTACATAATCATTATATCATATCTTATAAAACATCTAATAAAAAATATCTAGATTTTTAAGTATTTTACATATTACCGTGTTTATCTTCCATACTTAATAATAAAGTATGTTCAGAGCGTTCCATATGATATTCAGATGCTTTTTGTGCAGCAAGGGAATCCCCCTGAGCTATTGTATCTACAATTCTACGATGTTCTTCTAATGTTTCTTCCAAACGACCTGGATATGCCATAGATTTTGCACGGAAACTCGTAAGTTGTTCTCTTAAATTATAAATTATTCCTACTAAACGATTATTTCTACTAGCTTGATATAAAATATCATGGAATTTTGTATCTGCTTCTACTATTTTTTCCATGTTATTTTCTTTTATTGCTTCACCAATAACTACTAATAAACGCTGTAATTGTTCTAATTCTTCATCAGTTATACGTTCAGCTGCTAATCCACTTGCCAATGAATCTAAAGATGTTCGTATTTCAAAAACTTCATTAATATCTTTAATAGATAAATTAGAAACATATGTTCCACGACGAGGCATCATTATTACATAGCCTTCTAATTCTAATTTACGAATTGCTTCTCTAACAGGTGTACGACTAACACCAAGTTCTTCAGCTAAGTGAATCTCCATTAAACGTTCACCAGGTTTTAAAATACCTTTTCTTATTGCCTCACGAAGGGTTTCAAAAACAACTTCTCGCAATGGCTGATAACTATCTATTTTTATTGGTGTAAGTTTGTTGCCCATTTCCAATTCCTCCATTAAAAATTCTTTGCTACTGTTTTTACTACAAATATATCTGCATCAAAATCTTGTTGCATCTTACTAGCTATCTCTTTAGCTAATTTATTATTCTCCACTATAGCAAAAACTGTAGGTCCACTACCAGACATCATTGCCGCTTTTGCTCCATAATTACAAAGAGTTTCTTTTATCGTTTTTATTTCCGGATATTCAGGTATTGTTACCATTTCTAAAACATTACCCAAGTTATTACATATTTCTTGTACATCTTTTTTTAGTAAAGCTTTACGCATTAATTTATTATTGGGATGAACTACTTTATTTTCTACTTTATGATAATTTTTATACACCCAAGGTGTGGATACTGCAAATTTCGGTTTTACTAAAACCATATCTACTGTAGGCATTGCTGCAATCTCTTGCAAGATTTCGCCTCTACCAGTAGCTAGCATTGTTCCACCTAATAAGCAAAATGAAATATCTGACCCTAATTTTTCAGCCATTTTACACATTGACTGTATACCTAAATTCATCTCAAATAAAGCATTTAATCCACGAAAAACTGCTGCTGCATCTGTACTACCACCAGCAAGACCTGCTGCTACAGGTATTCTTTTTATTAGATTAATTTTTACACCACTTTTTATTTTATAAGTATCTAAAAATAATTTAGCAGCCTTATAAATCAAATTATCCTGTGGTTTTTCTACACCTTCTACATTACCATGAAGAATTATACCTTCTTCAATTTTTGTAAACGTTAACGTATCAAATAAGTCAATTGATTGCATAATCATACTTACTTCATGATAGCCATCGTCTCGTTTACCTAAAATATCTAAAGTAAGATTTATTTTAGCATTTGCATTAATTGTTATCATTTCATTCATCCTATTGATATTTTAATATTTTGCTATTTTCTTTAATATTTTGTACTAAAAATACATTTCTTATTCTTAAAAGATTTTAACATTCTATCTATGAAAAGTCTACTATTTGCATAGATATTGTTATCTTTTTTGTATTTTTTTATGTTTTTTCAAACCAAAAAGATGTACATAAAATACACAAAGCAAGACAAATATTTATTTAAAATATCTATCTTGCTTTATTTTACAAATTTATCAATCGCTTCTTTCAATTTATCAATCGCTTCTTGGTCATTTTCTTTCACAGCTTCTACTAAACAATGTTCAATATGATCTTGTAAAATAAGTTTCGATACATTTCTTATTGCTGAATTTACAGCTGAAAGCTGAATTAATACATCACTACAATCTCTATCTTGTTCTACCATACGTTTTACTGCACTTAAATGACCAATGGCTCTCGATAAACGATTCAATACAGCTTTTGTCTGCGTATGTGTATGTGCATGTGTATGCAGATGATGATTTTGTATTAGCTCATCATCTGCATTTAAATTTATTTTATTTTCTATATCCATCTAGAAAAAGCCTCTCTATTTTTCTTGTTGCATTTTTTTTGCCAAAAAAATTTGCTTTTGCATTTCATTGAATTGTTCCATAGATAATAATACTATATTTTTACTATTAGAACGTTGAACAATCATGCTTTCTTTTTCATCTACAACTTTATTGGCATATAATGTAAATTCATTTAATAAATCTGAGGAAGATATTACCATCATAAGTTTCACATTCTTTCGTTGAAAAGTCCTATATTAACAAGATGACTCCCCTAATCTTGGATGTTTTACTGGTTTTAAACTACGTTTACGAATAATGACTAAAGCTTCACTCATTGAGATATCTTCTCTAGTACATTCTAATTCAAATACACACATTGGATTATTTATACCTATCTCTGAAGCCGGCATATATACATATTCTTTATTTTGATTATCACCATAAATAACCCCATCACAAAGTTGGGATTCGATTAATGTTCGCATAAAAACCTCATATTTTTAATTTCTAAAACATATTTTTACGCCATAATAATGTGGCACAAACAATAGAAATTGATATTGATATTATACAAATATCTAAAAAAGCAAAAGATGTTCCTGAAAATGCAGGAAAACCTTCTACGTTCATTCCAAAAAAACTAGATATTACTGTAGGAATAGCTAAAATAATTGTCATAGCTGTTAAAAAACGCATTACTAAGTTTAGATTATTCGACATAATCGATGAAAATGTATCTGCTAAGCGCGCTAAAATTGTGCTATACATTTCAACCATTTCACGAGCCTGTTTATTTTCAATAATAACATCTTCTAGTAAATCTTCATCTTCTTCATATAACTTTATAATATTTTGCAAGCTATGATTAGAACGTAGTCTCATTAATTTTTCCAAAACAGCACCATTAGAACGCAATGACGCATTAAAGTATGTAAGTGCTTTTTGCAATTCTAATAAACGTAAAATCTCTCTATTTTCAGTTGATTCACGTAATCTAGCTTCAATCTCATCAGATAATTTATCAATTTGACGAAGATATTTCAAATAATATGTCACTGATTTATATAGAATTTGAAACAAAAATCTAGTCTTTTTAAATGTACGAAATGAACGATATGTTCTTTCATTAAAATCAGAAATTACTGGTGTATCTTCAAGACAAACCGTAATAATATAATCAGGAGTTAAAATTATAGCTAATGGCAATGTATCATAAGATTCAAAAGTTCGCATAACTGGTACATTTGTCAAAATCATAATTGAATTATCTTCTATATCTGTATGAGAACGTTCTTCATTATCTAGTGCTGAACGTAAAAAATCAGGTTCTACTTGTGTTAGATTTCCTACAACCTTTAATTCATATGGTGTTGGAGATACTATATTTATCCATGCACCTTTTTCTAAAGATTTTAAAGTTAACTCTTGTAAAGGACCTGATTCCATTGATTTATAAATTTTTAACATGCGATAGATTTCTCCTTCCGTAAAAACCTACCACAATATATTACTATACTAAAATAATAAAATTTTATAAGTAAATAGTCTGGTAGGTACCCTATATATTATTTTTGTTAATATCAACTGCTTACTCTCCGGATATTCGTCCATGACTATTCACCAACCTTATTATTTTATTTAATGTATTGCATATTTAAGTATAATTCATATATTATAACTTATCAAGCGTGATATATAATAATAAAATTATTCTTTTTCTCATTAATATTACTAGGTTAACTATTTAATACCTTGACAAGTATCAAAAAAAATTGCTATACTAATATAGCAACTAATGGAGAGGTGTCCGAGTGGTTTAAGGAGCTGGTCTTGAAAACCAGTGATTCCGAAAGGGACCGTGGGTTCGAATCCCACCCTCTCCGCCATTTATTTTTGAGAGATAATGAAACGTTTCAGATATTTTAAAAGTGCTGTGAAATCAAGGTTTTCAGCACTTTTTTATATATTTAAACGTTTCTTTTTTTTCAGCGTGTTGCCCCTTTTTTGCCCTTTTTTATCGGTAATATAAGCCACTACAAAATATCAGCAGCTTAATATATTTAAAAGGTTAAAAACTAAAAAATATTATTCATCTTTGATGTTACATTCGTCTAAATATCTAATTTTACGCTAATAATACACTAGATTGAAAAAATTATAAAATATGCTATACTAAATATAGGCAAAATCAAATCTATTAAATAGACAAAACCCTTAGAAAGTGCGAGTTTCTAAGGGTTTTTACATTATTACGCTAATGCTAGAGCGTTAGGATAGTTACTCAAAAAAAATGCTTATCTATCCATTTGCAAATGAAGTAGGCAACAACATTCACCATAATAAGCATTACAAATGTAATCAAATCCATTAAATAGACACCTCCTTTCTGTTGCCAGAATGGAGATTGAGCAACGAAAAATATTATAACATACCATAAATAATAGATTAAATCCCAACATGTTATAATTTTGAGTAAAAGTATATATATGTTATCATAGACATATTATGTTATAAATTATTTTGTTTATCTGAACATTTATATAGGTGTGGATTGATATATTTTATAAGTGTTTATCCTTTTTATATCAATGGCTAACAATATTGATATAAAAAGTCTTCAATCCTGCATTTATTTTTATAAAATGTTCCTTTTTTTTACAATTTTTTAGACTTTTTATCCGTATTTTACTAAAAATTTATTGACTATTGTCTTTCACTATATCTTATAATAAATAAAATATTCTATTAGGAGTTTTTTCATGTTAAATTTACGCACAATGTATCGTTTACGTCATCTTATTAAAGTGATGATTCCTGTACTTGCAACTCAACTAGCTATTATAGGTATGAATTTTTTTGATGCTACTATGTCTGGTCATGCTGGTGCTGAACAACTTGCTGGTTCTTCTATTGGTGGTAGCCTCATGATGCCACTTATTGCTAGTGCTACGGGTATTTTAATGGCAGCAACACCTATCATTGCTCATTTAATTGGACGCAATGAACAAAATTCTATTGCCACCGTTATTCGTTCTGGACTTTATTTAGCTATTTTTATAGAAATACTTTTATTTTTAATTTACTTTTTTTTCATTGATACCATTTTAAATTTTTTATCATTAGAACCTAATGTCTATTATATTGCCAAATATTATATTTTATCTCTAATCATTGGTCTAAGTGGTGGATTTTTAACTTTTCCTCTCCGCTCACTGACAGATACTTTAGTTTCTACTACAATTTCTATGAAAATTTATTTATTAGCATTACCTATTAATGCTATTCTTAATTATTGCTTTATTTTTGGTCATTTTGGCGCTCCAAAACTTGGTGGTATAGGTGCAGGTGTAGCTACTGCCATTACGTATTATATTTTACTTGCTATTTTTATTGTTGTTATTTATACTCATCCACAATTTAAAAAATTATCTTTATTAAAATTTCAATTTTCTTTAGCTAGTATAAGAGAATATCTTGCCATTGGTATTCCTAATGGTTTAGGTATTTTTATGGAAGCTAGTTTATTTGGTTTTATTATTATTTTTATTAGTAAATTTGGTACAAATTATATTGCCGCTCATCAAGCTGCTATGAGTTTTTCTAATGTTTTATATATGCTACCACTCAGTTTTTCTATGGCCTTAACTATTGTTATTGGTATACAAGTCGGTGCTAAGCGTTATCTTGAAGCTAAAAAATATACTTTCTTAGGTCTTATTATTTCTTTTTGTAGTGTACTATCGCTAGTTGGTATAGTATTTTTTAATCGAGAATATATCGCTCTTTTATATACTACTGACCCTTTATTATTAAATTATATTGCCCATTTTTTAGTATATACAGCCGCTTGGCAATTATTTGATGCTATTGCTTGCCCTATTCAAGGAATTTTACGTGGATATAAAGATGTTAATGCTGCTTTTTATGTTAGTATTTTAGCTTATTGGGGAATTTGTTTACCAGCAGGTTTATTTCTTGATTATTATTTAAATCAAGGGGCATTTGCTTATTGGCAAAGTATGGTTGCAGGTATTATGACTTCAGCTGTTTTATTATTTTTTAGATTACTTTATATTCAAAAACGTTTTCACTAATAAATTAAAAACGAGCATTTATAAAAATTATAAATGCTCGTTTTTTTATTTTGCCAATTCTACCATTAATTTTACAGTAGCTGCTTCTACAGATAAATTTTGAGCAGGAATTACACCTGCTTTTTGTGCTTTTATACCTACTTCATATCTATCCATATGTACACCATCATATAAACATTGCGTTGTACATACTATTTTTATACCACGATTAGTTAAACGTTCAATCGCACCTATGATATTTTGAGAGTTTTCTTCAGCAAAAGGTATTCCACCTGCTCCATATGCTTCAATAACAATACCTTTATATCCTAAATCTGCTAAACTGTCTAAAATTTTACTATTTAACCCTGGCATCATTTTTATCTGTGCTACATTTAATTCTAAATCATAATGTACTTTAAAATTACCATTTATTTGTGGATTAATATAATCATTCCATGTTATATCATAACCATTAAAAGTTGCAATTGGCATTTTATTTACACTTTGAATAGATCTTAAATCCTCACTATATAATTTTTTAGCCCATAAACCTTCCATTATTTGGCCACCACAAACAGCAAATACACCTATTTTATCTAAGCTAGCAAGCTTAAATGCTGCATTTAAATTCGCTTTAGCATCTGTATCTTGTTCTTCAATAGTACGCTGTGCACCAATAACTACTACTGGTTTTGCCAAATTTTCTAACATATAGTGAAGTGCACAACAAGTCCATGTCAATGTATCTGTACCATGCGTTATTACAAAACCATCATATTTTTCATATAAATCATCAATATATTTCGCTATATATTGCCAATCTTTTGGTTGTAAATTTGTACTATCTAACTGCATAATATCTAAACAATTAATTTGTCCATATTCTTTTAATTCTGGCATAATAGCTAACATTTCTTCAGCTGTAAAACCAGGCACTAATCCATTTTCACTAGGTCTTGAGGCGATTGTTCCTCCTGTAGCTAACCAACAAATATTTTTCATTTTTTCACCTTTTATTTAAAATTTATTGGACTTTTATTAATAATTATTTTCTTCATTTAAAGAACGTTCATATTCTTCCATATCATATTTAAATCCACTTAATGCTCTTTTAGCAATTGCAATGGGACAATCTGGACTACATATCGGACATTTTCCACATAAATCATCTACTGCTAAAATTGCTTTTTCAATTTGTTTTACTGTAGCCATTTTTCCACCCCTTTTATTATTTTTGCGATAATATTTGCATGAAATTTGCTTTTAAATATGTTTCAACCATTTCGCCAATATGTTTTTTCCCTTCATAATCTGGATGAAGTCCATCAGTTGTCATATTGTCTAACAATAAACCTTGTTCATTAGTTAATGCTTGAGCACTATCTATATAATGCGGTTGAGTTTTTATCCATTCATTAATTTTTAAACGTTCTTTATCCCAACCAGGACTAATATCCAAATGAATTACATTTTTCATTCTTTCTGGGTTTACTGGTGTAACTGTTAAAAATACAGGAATAATATTATGTTTTTGACATTTTTGTTTAATAATATTTAAATTATTAATTACAGTATTGGCTGTTATTCCCGTTCTAATATCATTTACTCCCCCCATAACAATTAATATTTTAGGATTAAATGCTAATACATCACGGTCAAAACGATTTACCATATCCGAAGTTAAATTTCCACTAAAACCAATATTCAACACAGGAATATCTGTATATGTTTCCCAATTATATAAAGTAGCACTTGGTGGCGTACTTACTGCACCCCCACCATGAGTGATACTATCTCCTAAAGCTGCCACATCTATATTTTTTGTTTTTACTGTAAAATATGTGTTTTTTGATTCAGCTACTTTTTGATTATTATTATCTATTGCTTGAACATTAAAGAAGTATAACCCCTCTTGAAGATAAGCTTTATCATCATAATAATCCATACCTTGTGGTGCTTTATAACTTGCTACTTTAGTTATATTATTAAAATCATATTTCGGTAAATGATATATATCAATATTATAATGATTAATATTTTTTACTGGAACCCAAGAATATACCGGATATACTGGCATATATTTCATTTTGTCAAAATGTGTAGTTATTTTTAGCGGACTTATATTTACATCATTTTTAACTAATACTGTATTAAAATTATGTTTAGTAAATGGTTCTAGATTATATCCATCCCCCTTACTTTGCCAATTAATATCATATACATCACCTTTTTGTAATAACCGCGGTTTTGTATAATCAGATACAGGTACTTTGTTTTCATCAAGTCCTCTAACTTGCCATTTTAAATTTTTATTTAAATCAACTTCACTATTATCTAATTGATAACCAGCTGCATAAATATTATATTTCTTAAATAAAATTTCTTCAGTATTTACATCTTTAACCAATAATTCATACATTACAGCATTTGGTATTTCTGGCCAATTTAAAATAGCCGATTTTATATTTACCTTATTAGTCAATTTATTTAAAGATGTATCTTCAACTGTATTTATTTGTTCTTCTTTTTCTTGGATTAAATCTTGTTTTGTAGGAATTTGTGCTTGAGTTAAATTTACATTCAACATCAAACCCAATCCCATTACTATAACAATATTTGATATATATTTTACTAATTTCACGCTATTACCTCGGTTAAATAAAGCAGATAGAAAAATTTCTATCTGCTTTATTTTTTAATATCTTTTACGTTTTGCTGAAGATGCAAAACCTAATTGTTCACGATATTTCATAACTGTTCTTCGTGACACTTGCATATTATTTTCTTTTAATAAATTAGAAATTTGTTGGTCACTTAATGGTTTTGCTTTGTCTTCTTGTTCAATAAGCTCTTTTATTTTATCTTTGACCTTATCTGCTATTATTTCCGTTTCTCCATTTTGTTTAATTACATTACCTGAAAAGAATTTTTTTAAAGCCACTATTCCATATGGCATTTCCATATATTTATTAGCCACAGTTCTACTAACTGTCGATTCATGTACACCAATATTTTCAGCGACTGTTTTCATAAGTAGTGGTTTCATATGTGATAACCCTTTATAAAATACCAATTCTTGTTGCTTTACAATTTCATTTACTACTTTTAATAATGTAATTCTTCTTTGTTCTATACTTTTTATTAACCAAATAGCAGAATTTACATGTTGTTCTATATATTTACGACTATTAGCATCAAGTAAATGTTGCTTATAACATAAATTATTTACATGTAACCTCGGAATATTTGTTTCATTGACTATTACTTCTAATTGTCCATTTACATCTTTTACTACAACGTCAGGTACAATATATTCTAAATTTTCTTTACCAAAAGGAGCACCTGGTTTTGGATTAAATGTACGTATTATATCTACAGCCGCTTGAACATTTGCCGGCTCTATATTTTCTAATATAGCAATCTCTTTTATCTTTCCTTGTGCTACTTTATCTAAATATTTATCAATAATCGCTTTTATTATTCCATTATAAAGATTTTCTTTTTTCGCTTGTAAGCTTAAACATTCTGGTAAATTTCTCGCTCCAATGCCTGTTGGCTCTAAAGTTTGAATCTTTAATAATATTTTTTCTATATCTTCTATATTTTCATTTAATAATACAGATATTTCACTTAAACTCGTTCTTAAATAACCTGCTTCATCTAATAAACCAACAATATATTTAGCTATTGAAGTTTCTCTTTTATCACTAAAACTAAATTCTATTTGTTCTAATAAATGTTCTTCAAGAGTTTGGTTATTTTGAGTAGGTTCTTTCAGCTTATAATCATCATCAAATGCTTCTGGTTCTGGTTTTTCGTCATCTTTATTTAAGTATTCTAAAAAATCCATAGTTTTATCAAAATCAGAAGTAGACTCAGGCTCATTATCTGAGCTTGAGTCCATTTCTAATGTTGGATTTTCCATGTATTCTTTTTCAATAAGTTCGCCTAATTCATGTGACGATAATTGTAAGATATTGATTGACTGCTGAAGTTTAGGTGTCATTAGCAATTTTTGTTTTAATTTTAACGATAATGACTGCTTCATATCTTTTCCTCACTTATTATCCTTCAACGGGTTCCATAGCTGCTGCCAATGCTGCACCAAGTGCAGAGCCTCCATTTTCTAAAACAAGCTGAATTTTATCAGCATCATCACCTAAAATTTCATAAATGCCTTTTTGCATATTTTCTTTAATCGTAGGCATTTTTTCGAATACAGAGCCATCTACAGCAACATATTGTTGTGGAATATCATCATTTGGATATAAATGCCACATGATACCGCAATAAGTAGCTACTACTATTCTTGCAGAACGACTAGCAATAGTTTCAGCCAAAGCTTTTACCCAAATAGCATCATCTACTGTTATTTCTGCATCGATTTTATCATTTAACAATTTACATACTTTATCTAAATTATCGCTATTATCTGCTAAAATTGTAGAAATATCTATACTTGTAAAATCAATTTTACCAACATGCCAAGCAAAATCCAAACAATATGATAATAATTCACCCATATAACGACCAGAAACCATTTTTTCTAAACGTTGTTCATATGGTTTTTCTGATTGTAAATCAAGTTTATAATCAAATTCATTGATGCCTAATTTATTAAATGCACCAGATTCCATATTGATAACCATTGCTGGTTTACCCATACCGTTAAATTTTTCATAATAACAAGTATTATGCCCTGTTGCATAAATAGAACCTACATTTACATTACCTAATTTATACGCAGAGGCAAGTAATACTGCTACTGTATCATTTATTACTGCTGTTGGTTCAACATTATTAATCTGTTTACGTTTTAAAGCTGCTTTTAATAAATCATTTACAACTTCACCTTCTACGCCCTGAGTTGCAAATTCTTTTGTCCAAATAATAAGACGTGCATCATAAATATTTGTTTGAGATGATGGAAAAGAGAATGTATGTCCTAATAAATATTTTTTATCATGATTTTTTTCAATTGCTTCATCAATCATATCAGCGATGAAATCAAAAAGATCTTCTGCTTTAGCATCAGCACAAATAAAATCATATTCACCTGGAACAACTAAGGGTTTTGCTACTTTTTTTACAACTTCGTATTTTCCTTCACCAAGTAAACGAATAAGTACAACACGAAGATTTGTTCCACCAAAATCAAGTGCTAGATATTCACCTTGTTCTTTACCTGTAGGTAACCCAATATAAGATTTTAACATACGTAAAGATGATTCACCGTTATCTTTTACACCATTTTCAATATCATAACGAAAAGCAGCGGCTATATTTTTTAAATCATCACTGTCTAATGTAAATTCATCAATCATTCGTTGAAATCTTTTATTATTCATTAAAATCTTTTCCCCTTTTATAAACTCAATATCGTTATTTTATATCAATTAAAATCTGCCTTTTGGGATTACTTCCATCCAATTTCCATCTGGGTCACTAATAAAATATATTTCCATTTCTTTATTTTCATAACAAATACAGCCCATTTGTTCATGTAATTCATGTGCTTTTGCATAATCATCTACTTCAAAAGCTACATGGAATGTATTATCGCCTAAATTATATGCTTCTTTTTGTCCTTTTATCCAAGATAATTCCAACTGATGTGTAGTTGTATCGTCTCCCATATAAACTAAAGTAAATTCTGGTGTATCTAAACGATTTACTTCTTTTAATCCTAAAGCTTTATTATAAAATGCAATAGATTTTTCTAAATCTAATACATATATATTACTATGCAAAAATTTAAAATTCATTTTCCTACACCTCATATTGTTTCTATTTTATTTTCTATTTTAGCATAGATTATAAAGTAGAACAAATTATGTATTTTGTTTTTATCTCTATGATATAATTATTTATTGTAAGTGAAACTATGAATATAATTTTTGTATATAAACTCCAACAAATTCTTAAATTTTCTATGTATCTATTATTTATTAATGGGAGGTCATTTTATGAACGTATCTATTCTAGGTTGTGGTCGTTGGGCAAGTTTTCATGCTTGGTACGCTAATCATATTGGACATAACGTAACTATTTGGGGACGAAAAGGTTCTAAACATTTAGCTCAACTAAAAGAAACTCATAAAAACGAATATCTCACTTTGCCTACAGATATTCAATTTACTGATGACTTGGCTACTGCATTAAAATTCTCTGATACTATTATTATTTCTATTAGCTCACAACAATTACGTAATCTTCTTCAAGATATAAAAAAATATGATTTTATCCAAAATAAAACATTTATTTTATGTATGAAAGGTCTAGAAATCAATACAGGCAAACGTTTATCTGAGGTTTTCCGTGAAGAACTTGGCGATATTGATGTTGGTGTATGGGTCGGCCCTGGTCATGTACAAGATTTTTTGCGTGGCATTCCTAATTGTATGGTTATATCTGCTAAAAATAGCGAAATCAGTAAAAAAATCATTGATATTTTTAATAGTGATTTAATCCGTTTTTATTATAGTGAAGACTTACTTGGAACCGAAATTGGTGCTGCTGCTAAAAATGTAATCGGTATTGCAGCCGGTATGCTCGATGGTATGCACTATACTAGTTTAAAGGGTGCATTAATGGCTAGAGGAACACATGAACTATCTCGATTAATCGAAGCTTTAGGTGGCAATAAAATGACAGTTTATGGACTTAGTCATTTAGGCGATTATGAAGCTACATTATTTTCTGCTTATAGTAATAATCGTTGTTTTGGTGAAGATTTTGTTTTACATAAGCCTTTTGATAAACTTGCTGAGGGCATATATACTATGCAAGCTTTATTAAAATTAGCTAATACCCATCATGTAGAACTTCCTATTTGCTCTATCATCAATGAAATTGTAATTCACCAAAAGGACCCCAAAAAAGAATTATTAAATCTCTTTATGCGTCCATTAAAAGCTGAGTAAAATTTCTATTACAGGAGACGTTTTATGTCAACATTTGCAACTATTTTACAAAATCTACTCACTGAAAAAAATATGAAACAAAGTGAATTATCTCGCTTGACCAAAATCAACAAATCATCTATCAGTGAGTATCTTTCTGGAAATTATCAACCTAAATATAAAAACATTTTAAAAATAGCTCAAGTTTTAAATGTTTCACCTACTATTTTTTTAGAAAAATCACCGGATAAAGAAGTCACAAAACTTCCTATTTTAGGTAAAATTGCTGCTGGCATCCCTATTTTAGCCCAAGAGAATATCGAAGGTTATCTTCCATATGACGGCAATGATGCTGATTTTTGTTTAAGAATTCATGGTGATAGTATGATTAATGCTCGTATAAATGACGGCGATATCGTATTTATTAAACAACAATCTACTGTAGAAAATGGTGAAATTGCCGCTGTTTTAATCAATGATAGTGCTACTTTAAAACGTGTTTATTTTTTAGATAATTCCTCTGTTCAATTACGTCCAGAAAATCCAAAATATAAACCTATGGTATTTTCTAAAGATAATTGCGATGATTTTCGTATTTTAGGTAAAGCTATTGCCTTATATACTAGATTTTAAAAAATAGACGATAACATATGTTATCGTCTATTTTTGTATCCAATTAACACTAAAACTAATAGATTAATCTACCATTTTCATGCCGCATTCTTCCATAAGTTTTTTTGCTTCTACATACTGAGCAATACCACGTGCTACTTTTTGCGCATCTTTCATTGCCACAACTACTGTTGCTGGGCCATTTACTACATCGCCACCAGAAAATACCCCATGACGCATAGTCATACCATATGGTTTTTCACGTGTTATTACATAGCCATGTTCATCAACATCTATGCCTTTTGTAGAATCAACAATTCTACTTGCTGGTTTTTGACCAATAGCTACAATAATTCTATCTGCCACAAAAACTTCTGTAGCATCAGTATCTACTACTTTTCCTAATTCATCATCAAATCTACGTACAGAACATTCTATTCCTGTTACGCATTTTTCACCTATAATTTTCAACGGTCCTCTTAATGCATGAATTTCAACATTTTCATCTTTTGCTGCATCAATTTCAGATTTTAAAGCAGCCATATCTTCTTCACGACGACGATTTACTACTTTTACAGATTTTGCACCACAACGCATGGCTGTTCTTGCCGCATCCATAGCAGTATTACCGCCACCAATAACAATAACATTTTCGCCTGATTTCACCGGTATTTCACGTCTATCTACACTATTACTATTCGCCAATTCTACCATTTGTAAAAAGTAAGTTGCTTGTACAACACCTGGTAATTTTATACCATCAATAGATAATGATTTAGACAATGCATTTCCTGTCCCGATAAAAATAGCATCGAATCCTTGTTCAAATAAATCATCTACGGTAAATTCAGCACCAACCATAACATTCAATTTAAAATCTACACCTAATTTTTTTATACGTTTTACTTCACGACGTACTACTTGTTTAGGTAAACGAAACTCTGGTATACCATACATTAATACACCACCAGCTTCTGGTTGAGAATCAAAAACTGTAACTTTAAAGCCCATTTTAGCTAAATCTCCAGCTACAGTAAGCCCCGCAGGACCAGAACCAATTACAGCAATACTTCCCGGCTGAGAACTTGCTACTTTTGGTGCTACTAAATCTAATTCTCCGTCCATATCTGCAATAAAACGTTCTAATTTTCCAATTTTTATTCCGTCACCTTTACGTCCTAAAATACAAGAGCCTTCACATTGTCGCTCATGTGGGCATACTCTACCACAAACAGCTGGTAAATTACTACGCTCTGCAATAATCATACTAGCTTTGCCTAAATCTCCATGAGATAAAGCATCTATAAATTCTGGAATATTATTATTTATAGGACATCCTGTTCTGCATGTAGGTTTTTTACAATTTAAACATCGTTTTGCTTCAACAATAGCTTCTCTAAGTGTATAGCCATTAGCATCATAACCTATATCAGCTGTATTTGACATATAATTCACCTCTATGGATTTAATACTAAATTATTTGTTTAAATTATACCATTAAATTAAACAAATATACAATTAATTTAGCTAAAAAAGCTATTAGTATAAAAACTAATATTAGAGATACTCTATTTTATATTAAAATTTGTATTATCTATCATTAATACATTATGCAGATTACCTCTCCTTATACTACTTAGTTTTAAAATGTATTTTTTATAATATAAAAGATAACAATAAATATAATTCCATCTGTAACGAAAATACCGTGAAGTTGCCGCTTCAGGGTATTTTTTTATAAAAAAACTACACCTCAAAAGTTGTTTTTATGTCCAACTTTTGAGGTGCAGTTCAAACTAGCTTTTTTTATTTATTTAACGTTTTTCAATATGTTCTACATCTAATTCAATTTCGCCATACCAATCTTTATCTACTTTAGCAAAAATACGTACAGGACTATTCATTGATAATTGATACCATACTTCATCATCTACATCTACAGTTATAAAATCACCTTTATCGTCTGTGAAAATATAAATATCTTTATATACGTGTTCTGTAAATTCGCCATCTAATAATACACGTTGTTCGTCCCAACTATTAGCTTTAATCTCTGATATAGTCGTTATTTTAGGATTAGAATCATGATGTTTGGCCGCAAAAACTACCGCACTACTTAAAACAAATACCACTATTAAACTACAAATTAGTATCCACATTTTCTTCATAATAATCCTCCTAGAATCTATAAATTTTTATTTATCTATTTCAAAATAAATATTAACAATACTACTCTCTATTTATAATAAACAATTACTATTAGTATGAAATTATATCCGAATTAAAATTAGATTAAAAATATCTTATACTACTTTTTTATTTATTATAAAACATGGTTTAATATATATAGAAGTATTTTAGGAGGTATTTTTTATGAGCAAAATTTTTATTGTTGAAGACGAACATCGTATTGCTCGCTTTTTACAAATGGAATTAGAGCATGAAGGTTTTTCCACAGCTAGTGAAAGTAATGGTCTTCGCGCATATGAACGAATTGTTCAAGAAGAATATGACTTAGTTTTATTAGATATTATGTTACCTGATATGGACGGACTTACAATCTGTAAAAATGTCCGTAAATTATCTGATATCCCAATTATTATGCTTACTGCCAAAGATGAGCTTAACGATAAAGTAACTGGTTTAGACATTGGTGCGGACGATTATATTACTAAGCCTTTTGCTATACAAGAACTATTAGCTAGAATCCGTGCAACTTTACGTAAACATAATAAAACGTTAAAACCTGTAGACGAGCCATCTATCCTTAAATTTAAAAATATTCATGTTTATTTAGACCGTCACGAAGTAAAAGTGCATGATCAATTAGTAGAACTTACCAAAAAAGAATATGATTTACTCTTATATTTACTCAATAACCATGATCATGTATTATCTCGTGAACAAATTCTTCAATCTATTTGGGGATATGAATATATGGGCGATACAAATGTTGTTGATGTTTATATTCGTTATTTACGTGCCAAAATTGATGACAATTTCAATGAGAAAT
>CAUWIH010000019.1:0-37163 GCA_963558795.1 uncultured Megamonas sp.
AATAAATGTTGAAGCAAGAGAATTTTCTCTTACCCCAACATTTATTATAGAACCAGTTTTTTTACAAAACCTAGAGTATTTTTTTATTTTATAGATAATATTTATTATTTTTTCGTTCACTGCATAATGGCATTAAATGTATACGTAACTGTTCTAAACGCTGTTTATCTGCATAACGACAATTCATCGGGCAAATTTTTACGCAACGTAAACAGGAAATACATTTTTCACTATGACATTTTAATGTTTTTTCATCAATAGCATTCGTTGGACATTCTAATGCACATTTACCACATTTTATGCAATTTGTCTCAATAAAATCAGGTGCCATTGGAGGAATTTTTACTTCTTTATATGGTCTATTACCTGGTATCTGACCCATCAAAAATTCATCTTCCTGAATTTTCCGTTGAATATTTTGTACAAATTCAATCATTTCAGTTTTATCATTTACATCAGGTCTACCTTTACCAAATTCTGGAACCATTGAATGTTGTGTAACAATTTCCGCTCCTGCCAAAATTTTAAAACCTTGTTTTTGTGCTAAATCATATAATTCTATCAAAGTATCTTCTTGCGCTCGATTACCAAAGGTTACCACTAAAACTGCTAAAGCATTATCTGCATGGACTTTGGTAAAACGCTCTCTAAATGTATCTGGTACTCGTCCTGCATATGAAGGAACTGCTATAAATACTAAATCACTTTGAGTGAATTTCACTTCTTTATTTGCATTTTTATATGGTGTTAAATCTACCTTAGTAACACTTGGACTTATTTGTTCACCTAAAAACTGAACTACATGTTTTGTTGTATCTGTAGGACTAAAAAATAAATTATATACTTTTTCTATATTCATTATCATTTCTCCATATATTACATATATATCTATAGATACTATATTTAGATACAAAAAGAACTCATTAGCAAAATACTAATGAGTTCTTTTTTCCACTCTATCGTTCTAAGTTAATTGAAAATTAACCAATAACAACCATAGCTTGACCAGGTTTTACGCTATCGCCAGCGTTAACTGCGAAGGATTTAACAGTACCAGCAGCTGGAGCTGTGATTTCGTTCTGCATTTTCATAGCTTCAAGAATTAAAAGAACGTCACCAGCGTTTACAGCTTGACCTACGGAAGCTACTAATTTCACAATTTTACCAGGCATTGGAGCAGTTACTGTATTGTCACCAGCAGCAGGTGCAGCAGCTGGAGCTGGAGCAGCTTTTGGTGCAGCAGGAGCAGCAGGTGCTGGAGCAGCTTTTGGTGCAGCAGCAACTGGAGCAGCAGCTTTCACTTCTTCAATTTCAACTTCATAAGCGTTACCATTTACAGTGATGTTAAATTTTTTCACGACGTATTCCTCCAAGAATTTTCATTTTTATTTAATTGATGAGATTAGATAGCGTCACGTCTGCCAGCCATAACCCAAGCATCACTACGTTTGATGCGAACAGCCATAACTTTTTTACCAATCATCATTTCTACAGCAGCAGTAATAGCAGCTACTACTTCTTCGCTGATAGGAGCATTATTATTTGCCATGTTAAGATACTCTCCTCTTATTATAATGGAACATTACCATGTTTTTTCGCAGGACGTGCTTCACGTTTGCTAGCAAGCATGTTTAACGCTGTGATAATACGAGGACGTGATTCTTTTGGTTCAATTACCATATCTACATAACCACGTTCTGCTGCTTTATAAGGTGTAGCGAATTCTGCTACATATTCAGCAGTTTTAGCTGCAACATCTGGATCTTTTCTAAAGATGATATTAGCAGCACCAGCAGGACCCATAACAGCGATTTCAGCTGTAGGCCATGCCATAACTTGGTCAGCACCGAGTTCACGAGAGCACATAGCAAGGTAAGATCCACCATATGCTTTACGTGTAATAAGTGTAATTTTAGGTACAGTAGCTTCGCAATAAGCATAAAGCATTTTTGCACCATGACGAATAATACCACCATATTCTTGATCTGTACCTGGTAAGAAACCTGGAACGTCAACAAGGTTTACGATTGGAACATTAAATGCGTCACAGAAACGAATGAAACGTGCAGCTTTATCAGATGCGTTAATGTCAAGACAACCTGCCATTACAGCTGGTTGGTTTGCAATGATACCAACAGAACGTCCATCGAAATGAGCAAAACATGTAATAATGTTTGTAGCATAATGTTGATGAACTTCATAGAATTCACCATCATCAACTAAAGAACGAATTACATTTTTCATGTCATAAGGCATGTTAGCATTATCAGGAATAACTGTATTTAATTCTTCGTCCATACGGGATGGATCATCATTTGTAGGTCTTTCAGGTGCATCGTCCATATTATTGCTTGGTAAGAAGCTTAATAAGTAACGAATCTGTTCGAGACAGTCATCTTCTGTATCAGCAGCAAAATGAGCTACACCAGAAGTAGTGTTATGAGTCATAGCACCACCAAGCTGTTCAGCTGTTACTTCTTCAGCAGTAACAGATTTAATAACAGCAGGACCTGTGATAAACATCTGGCTAGTGTTTTTTACCATGTAGATAAAGTCAGTAAGAGCTGGAGAATATACAGCACCACCTGCACATGGTCCCATGATTACGGAAATCTGTGGAACAACACCGGATGCATCAGTATTTCTCTGGAAAATTCCGCCGTAACCAGAAAGAGCGTCAACAGCTTCCTGAATACGAGCCCCACCAGAGTCATTGATACCTACACAAGGAGCGCCCATTTTTAAGGACATTTCTTGTACTTTCCAGATTTTTTTAGCATGCATTTCACCAAGGGAACCACCTTCTACAGTGAAGTCCTGAGCGTAAGCATAAACTAAACGTCCGTCAACTGTACCATAACCTGTGATTACACCTTCTGCAGGTAAATCTTTCTTTTCCTGACCAAAGTTAGTGCAACGATGTTTTACAAACTGATCTAATTCTACAAATGTACCTTCATCAAAAAGTTTTTCAATACGTTCACGAGCAGTCATTTTGCCTTTAGCATGTTGTTTAGCAACACGTTTAGCACCGCCTGCTTGTAAAATATGTTCCTTTTTGGCATTCATGAGGTCAATTCGTTCTTGAACTGTAGCCAAAGTTATACCTCCTTAATAAAACCTATATCTATTTTAATTTTTTAATATAGATTATTTTGTTTCATCTAAACGCTGAGCAAGTTCAACTAAGATACCGCTAGCTTTTGGATGAACGAATGCAATGCTGGAATTGCCAGCGCCGTAACGAGGTTGTTCATCAATCATACGAACGCCTTTTTCTTTCATTTCAGCGATAGCTTCTTCAATGTTATCAACATTTAATGCAACATGCTGAATGCCGGAACGGCCACCATTTTTTGCAAGATATTTTGCAATTGGACCATCTTCAGTAGTAGATTCGAGAAGTTCAAGTTCTACTTCGCCACATGGAACGAAGCTTACTTTTACTTTCTGGTCTTCGATAACTTCATCTTCTTTAGTAATTTTAATACCTAAAACTTCTTCATAGAATTTTTTTGCTTCTTGAAGATCTGGTACAGCAATACCAATATGGTCAACTCTGTTGATTTTCATTGATAAAAACCTCCTGATATAAATATATCTTAATTTATTTTTTTAACATATTATCCATAATAGTATTAACTACTGTATATGGGTCGTTTTGACGAGTTTCGATATCTTTTACATAACTATCAAGCTCACCAGTTTCGACAATATGTTTTGTTATATAAGAACCAATAGATTCACTCAAGCGGTCTAATAACTCATTTTTAGCACGTTTATGACGTCTAATAGCCAATGTACCACTTTCTGTTAAATAACTTTGGTGTTCAGTTATTGTTTCTATTAATTCGTTAATACCTTCGCCTCTACTAGCCATAACCTTTTTAACTGGAGGACGCCAATCTGGTGTTTCTCCATCAAGGTCTAACATCATATTTAGCTCTGTATATAATTTATCTGCACCATCAAGATCTGCTTTGTTGATAGTGAAGATATCACCAATTTCTAATATTCCTGCTTTTATAGCCTGGATATCATCTCCAAGCCCTGGTACCATTACTACCATAGTGGTATCAGCTGCTTTGACAATATCAACCTCAGATTGTCCTACCCCTACAGTTTCTACAATAATAATATCTTTGCCAAAGGCATCCATAGCTTTTATTGCATCTGCTGTTTTATGGGATAAACCACCTAAGCTACCTCTTGTCCCCATACTACGGATAAAAACTCCTTCATCTAGGGTTAAGCTGTTCATTCTAATGCGGTCACCTAAAATAGCACCGCCTGTAAATGGACTAGTTGGGTCAATAGCTATAATACCAACTGTTTTTCCCTGATTGCGATAAGCTCTTGCGAGTCTATCGGTAAGAGTGGATTTACCTGCACCTGGTGGGCCAGTAATACCAAGGACAAAGGCATGCCCAGTATGTGGATACAGTTTTTTCATGATTTCTACTGCAGATTCTTTTTCTTCTTCGATTGCTGTAATTGCACGAGTAAGAGCTAAACGATTGCCGTTTAACAATTCTTGAGCTATATCCATATAAGCACCACCTTTGATATTAGCTCCTGTCCCTAATCGCAAAGTACAGAAGCTATATACTTATATTAAAAATCATCTTGTCTCCTTAATAGAGACTAAGAAAGACAAGATGATTTTCTTTATAATTTTAATAATTTAATATTATATTAAATTTATTAAGCTTCTTTTACGTTAGCTTTGATGAAGTCAATAACTTCAGTTGTTGGTGTACCAGGAGTGAATACTTCAGCAATACCTGCTTCTTTAAGAGCTGGGATATCGCCTTCAGGAATAACGCCACCACCAATAACTAATACATCATTCATACCTTTTTCTTTTAAAAGATTTACAACTTTAGGGAAAAGATGTGGATGAGCACCAGAAAGGATACTCATAGCAACTACATTAACGTCTTCCTGTAAAGCTGCTTCTGCAATTTGTTCAGGAGTCTGACGAAGACCTGTATAAATTACTTCAAAGCCTGCATCACGAAGAGCACGTGCTACAACTTTTGCTCCGCGATCATGACCATCTAAACCTGGTTTTGCTACTAATACTCTAATCATTATATTTACCTCCAAATATCTTCACTTATTAAAGATTTACATGTGCTTCATATTCACCGAATACTTTACGCATTACGCCACAGATTTCACCGAGAGTTGCATAAGTTTTAACGGCTGCGAGGATATGAGGCATAAGATTTTCGTTTTCATCTTTACAAGCAGCTTCTAAGTCAGCAAGAGCAGCTTTTACAGCAGCACCATCACGGTTAGCTTTCATAGCTTCAACTTTAGCTTTTTGTTTTTCACCTACAGAAGCATCAACTTTAAGAAGACCTTCAACAGGTTTTTCTTCCATTGTGAATTTGTTTACGCCGACAATTGTTCTTGCACCGGATTCAACATCCATCTGCCATTTGTAAGCACTGTCTTGAATTTCTTTCTGGATGTAACCTTTTTCAATTGCGGATACAGCGCCACCGATTTCATCAATTTTTTTGATGTAATCCCAAGCTTCTTTTTCAATTTTGTTAGTCATAGCTTCTACATAGTAGGAACCAGCAAGTGGATCGATAACGTCAGCTAAACCACTTTCATAAGCAACGATTTGTTGTGTACGAAGAGCGATTGTAACAGATTCTTGTGTAGGAAGAGCAAGTGCTTCATCACGAGAGTTTGTATGGAGGGACTGAGTACCACCCATTACAGCAGCTGCAGTCTGTAATGCAACACGGATAATGTTGTTGTTAGGCTGTTGAGCAGTAAGCATGGAACCAGCAGTCTGAGTATGGAAACGTAATTTCATGGATTTGTCTTTTTTAGCGCCAAATCTTTCTTTCATAACTTTAGCCCAAATACGACGAGATGCACGGAATTTAGCAACTTCTTCAAGTACGTTGTTATGAGCATTCCAGAAGAAGGAAAGACGACCAGCGAAAGCATCAACATCAAGACCAGCTTTAATAGCTGCTTCTACATATGCGATACCATCTGCAATTGTAAATGCAATTTCTTGAGAAGCAGTAGAACCAGCTTCACGGATATGGTAACCAGAAATAGAAATTGTATTCCATTTTGGTACATATTTAGAGCAATATTCAAAGATATTAGTGATAAGACGCATAGATGGACGTGGTGGGAAGATATATGTTCCACGAGCAGCATATTCTTTAAGAATATCGTTCTGGATTGTACCTTTTAATTGATCAGCAGGTACGCCTTGTTTTTCAGCAACTGCAATGTACATAGCTAAAAGTACGGATGCTGGTGCATTGATTGTCATAGATGTGGAAACTTTACCAAGATCAATTTTGTCGAAAAGGATTTCCATATCAGCTAAAGAGTCAATAGCAACACCAACTTTACCAACTTCACCTTCGGAGATGTCATCAGTAGAGTCATAACCAATCTGAGTTGGAAGGTCAAATGCACAAGAAAGACCAGTAGCACCGGATTCGATTAAATAACGGTAACGTTTGTTGGATTCTTCAGCAGTGGAGAAACCAGCATACATACGCATTGTCCAGAAACGACCGCGGTACATAGTAGGTTGTACACCACGAGTGTAAGGATATACGCCTGGGAAGCTAAGTTCATCAGCATAATCAGTTCCTTCAATATCAAGTGGAGTATATAAACGTTGTTCTGGAAGATGTGGACGTTCTGGGAATTTAGCTATTGCTTTTTCTACATCGGCATTATATTCAGCCAATTCAGCTTGGATTTTTTCTTTTTCATTGCTCATAATTTTAATTTCCTCCCTAATAAAAGGTTATTATTTCATTGAACCTGTTTCCATGAATTTTTCATGCCAGGACAAAGCTTCTTTAATGATGTGTGGAGTTTGTGCACGTTTTGTAGCAGCTTCTGCTCTTTCCAAATAATCCATCAGCATTGGTTTATAGTCTGGATGAGCACATTTGTTAATAACTTCACGTGCGCGTTCGCGTGGTGCAAGACCTCTTAAATCAGCTAAGCCTTGTTCTGTAACGATAATATCTACATCATGTTCTGTATGGTCAACATGAGAGCACATAGGAACGATAGAAGAGATAAGACCATTTTTAGCAGTAGATGCTGTAAAGAAGCATGTGAGGTAAGCATTTCTAGCGAAGTCGCCGGAACCACCGATACCATTCATCATTTTTGTACCCATAATATGAGTAGAGTTTACATTACCATAAATATCACATTCAATTGCAGTATTCATAGCAATAACCCCAATTCTTCTTACAACTTCTGGGCTGTTAGAAATTTCTTGTGGACGAAGTAAAAGATGTTTTCTATATTCTTTAATATTTTCATAGAAACGTTTTAATCCGTCTGGGGATGGAGATAATGCAGTACCTGATGCAAAGTTTAATTTACCAGCATCGATTAAGTCAAACATACCATCCTGGATAACTTCTGTATATACAGATAAGTCTTTCAAATCAGAATCAACGAAACCGCTAATTACTGCATTTGCTACATTACCTACACCAGATTGTAAAGGTAAAAGGTTTTTAGGCATATGACCTTTTTTAACTTCATCTTGAAGAAGTTCGATGATATATTCAGACATTTTGTGATCATCTTCACTAATTTCGCCAAAAGGACGAGTTTTATCTGTAATATCACAAGGAACAATGCATTTAATTTTATCTGGAGTGCAAGGTATGTAAGGTGTACCGATACGGTCGTTAGCCTTAACAATAGGAATTGGTAGACGATGTGGTGGATCAAGTGGCACATAAACGTCATGCATACCTTCAAGTTCTAATGGTTGACTTGTATTAACTTCTACAATAACCATATCAGCTTGTTGTACAAAAGATGCTGTATTACCCATAGATGTTGTAGGGATAATGTTACCTTCTTCTGTAATAGCACAAGCTTCTACAATAGCAACGTCTAATTTGCCATAGAAACCATAACGTAATAATTGAGCAGATTCACTAAGATGTAAATCGCTATAAGAAACTTCACCAGAGTTTATTAAATTTCTTAATAATTTGTTAGTTTGATATGGCATACGTTTATCGATACCATTAACTTCACAAAGTGCACCATCAAGTTCTGGCCCTACAGAAGCACCTGTATATAAATTAATTTTAAATGGGTGTTCTTTCATACGTTCAGCAAGAGCCAAAGACACAGCTTTTGGATACCCGGATGGTGTAAAACCACTAGTTCCAACATTCATGCCAGGTTTAATTAATTCAGCAGCTTCTTGTGCACTGACAATTTTCGCATGCAATGCTTTATTGCGCACACGATCTAAAATGTCAATCATTAAAAATTCTCCTCCTTACCAAATTATATTGTTGCATTATTATGTCGTGTTCCATTATATCATTGTCTAATACGATAATCAAAGATTATTGTACCATTTATGAAATAAATTTTTTTATTTATAACTTATTGGTAAAAATATAAATAAAAATTATAAAAAAAACAACACTCCATCTTTAAATAAATAATAACGCATATCACTACCAAAAGCATACCACTACTAGGGTAAAGCGTCAAGTTCAAGTTAATAAAAGCGATATTATTTTATGCAATCAATCTTATTTTCCTGTAATATAATACGACAATCTACTAAGACCAACAGATAAATCTTCATTTACTAATTTTACATCTTCCGGTATTTTCATTTTCACAGGAGCAAAATTCCAAATACCTTTAATTTTTGCTTTAATCAATTTATCTGCAACTTCTTGTGCAAATTGTGCAGGTACTGCAATTACACCAATATCTATATTTAATGCTTTTGCTATTTTGGGTAATTCATCAATATCTCTTACTTTTACATGATTTATTTTTTTGCCAATGATATTAGGATCATTATCAAATAATGCTACTAAATTAAATCCCAAAGCTATAAAATTTTGATGATTAGCTAAAGCAACACCTAAATGGCCAATTCCTACAATAGCAATATTCCAATGATTATCAAGCCCTAAAATTTTGCCTACATTAAATTTGAGTTCATTAACATAATAGCCGACACCTTTTTTCCCAAACTGTCCAAATAATGCTAAATCTTTTCGAATCTGTTCTGGCGTTAACTCTAATCTACGACCGAGTTCATCCGATGAAATTATATCCATTCCATCATCTTGTGCTAAACGTAATGTTCTATAATATAATGGCAATCTATCTATGGTCGCTTTAGAAATAATTTGTTCTTTCACTGCATTCACTCCTTTAAGGCTTGAATAAAAATTATTGATTTTTACATACAGTAGCTACAATTCCTGAAAATAACCATACTAACATAGATAATTCAGTATTAAACATTACATAATCTGTTAGACCATTTATTGCTAATGCTGATAATCCTAAACCTATTCCCAACAACATAGCTTTATTCACTTCATCTAAATTCATAGTTTGTAATTTAAATGCTTTATAAATAGTACCAAAATAATATACCATATAGCTTACAAAACCAAATAATCCAATTTCTGCCATAAAATTCAAATACATATTATGTGCATGTACTATTTTAATAAAATTTCCTTGCATATAATAATCATAGCTAGGGTAAACCATAAAATATGACCCCCAACCTATACCTAATAAAGGATGATCCAAAATCATAGCAAATGTACTTTCCCAAAAAGCTAATCGCATTTCTGATGATGTATCCATTTTTGTAAATACCGAAGTTAATCTATCTACCAAAGTAGCATCACTGATTAACAAAATTATTGCTAAAAATATCAATCCAATTAAAACTTTTCGATTATATAAAACACTATATATTGCTATTACTATTGCAATACTTAAACAAGCACCACGTGCATAAGTTAAAGTTAAGCAAAATGCTGTTAAGCAAAATAATAAACCTATACTAATACGTACCCATTTTTGTTTAATCAAGAAGAATAATCCTGCTAACAATCCTAACATTAAATCTAAATAGCCACCTAATAAATTAGGATTTTGCCATGTAGAAAATACACGTGTTTTTAGTCCTGGAAACATCGCTGAATCAGTCCATACCATTTGCGATGATGATACTCCTATGCCTAAAAAAGCTTGCATAAAACCATAAACTACAACTATAAATAAAGAAATACATACTAATGTTAATAAAATTTTTATTTGCCCCGTATTTTTAATATCAAAACTTTGTACTACTAAATAATAAAGCAATACATATCTTCCTACTAAGTTATAACAATTATAAAAACTAAATGCTGGGTCTAGAGATACTAATATAGATAAAAAAGCTACTATGACAAAAATCATAATAGGAAAATCAAATGGTGTTCGTTCCCATTCAAAAAAACCTTTTTTTGATTTATATCCATAAATGCCCCAACCTATAATTAATAAGACACTCGAAATAGTATAGGAAAATGGTAACATTACAGCTATAGCGATAACAATATAAAACATTAATCGTTTGCAATCGTTATTTAATCTATTTTGTTTAAATATATCCACATATACACCTACTGTTCTTATAATTAAAACATTTTACCTTCATCATACTTCTTCATTAAGCAAAATATTTCTTAATTCGCCTGTTAAATATAATGAACCTGTTATACATAAAATTTTATCTGTGCCTGCCCATTTACGAGCTAAAGTCAATGCATCTTGCATATTAGAGAAAGTTTCTACTCTATGATTTGTTATTTTATTTGCAATATACTCTGGAGAAGCTTTTCGCTCAGAGTTTGGTGTAGTAATTACAATTTCATCATCATCTCGTAATAAATCTAATAACATAGTATCTATATCTTTATCTTTTAAGATACCTAAAAGAATTATACGTTTTTGTGTTGGATAATATTTATCTAAATTTTGTCTTAAAATACTCATGCCTGCTGGATTATGTGCACCATCAATAATGCAAGTTTGTCCATTAAAATTAAATACTTCAAAACGTGCAGGCCACTTTGCAATAGCTATACCTTCAATAATGTTTTCACGTGTAATTTTTTCATCATTATTACCTAAGATACTCGCAGACATTATGGCTAAAGAGCTATTTTCAATTTGATGGTCACCTAATAATTTTAATTTATAAGTAAAATTCACACCCAAAATTTCTGACGTAAATTTTAATTGTTGATACTGTCCATCAAATGTCAAATATTTCGCACCAAAATCACTATTAGCAATAAAAATATCTGCATTTTTTTTCTCTGCAGTTTGCTGAATAATATCCAAAGTTTTGCCTGTAGCTGCTGTTACAACTGGCACACCTTCTTTTATAATTCCAGCTTTATGTGTTGCTATGCCTTCTAACGTTCCGCCACACAAATGAGCATGTTCAAAAGTAACATTAGTAATAATACTAATTTCTGGTTTTACTACATTGGTAGAATCTAATAATCCGCCAAGTCCTACTTCAATAATAGCATACTCTACTTGATTAATCGCAAAATATAAAAATGCTGCTGCTGTGATAACTTCAAATTGAGTTGGAGATTCTTCACCATCTTCAATCATTTTATCTACAAAAGTTTTAACAGCACTAATACAATCAGCAAAATCTTCTTCACTTATTGGTTTACCATCTATTTGAATACGTTCTGTATATGATACTAAATGTGGAGAAATATATAAGCCTGTTTTTATATTTGATGTTGTTAATATACTAGAAAGCATCGCACATGTAGAGCCCTTGCCATTAGTACCCGTTACATGAATAGTCTTATAACGAGTCTGCGGGTTGTCTAAATATGCTACTAATTTTTTTATACGTTCTAGACCAAGCTTAGTACCAAAGGTACTAAGCTCATCTAGGTAATCTAGCGATTCCAGATAATTCATTTTATACTAAGCCTCACATTTTTAAATCAACTCAAAATACATTTTGCTTAAGGTTTAAATAGTAGCTAAATAAGCTAAACGTTGTTTTACTGCTTCACGTTTTTCTTCATAGCCTTTTAATTTTTCTTTTTCTTTTTCTACAATATCTGCTGGTGCTTTTGCAATAAATCCTGCATTAGATAATTTTTTATCTAAACGAGCAACTTCTTTATCTAAAGTAGCTAATTCTTTATTTAAACGAGCAGTTTCTTTTTCTACATCAATCAATCCTGCAAGTGGTAAATAAATTTCTACACCATTTACTACAGCTGTCATAGCATTTTCTGGTTTTGCACTATCTTTAGCCAAAATAGTTACTTTTTCTGCAGATGCCAATGTTTCTAAATAACCACTATTTTGAGCAAATACATCATTTAAGCTTTCTACACTGCATTGAAGAATTACTTCTGTTTTTTTGCTAGGTGCAGCATTTACTTCAGCACGCATATTACGGATAGATTTTATAGTTTCCATAATAGTAGTCATTTGCATTTCACTTGCTTCATCAACTTTTGTTTCCTCACCTGTTGGCCATTGTGCTACCATAATGCTTTTGCCTTCATGTGGGATATGTTGCCAAATTTCTTCTGTAATAAATGGCATGAATGGGTGTAACAAACGAAGTGTATGTTCAAGTACATAACCTAATACATATTGAGCAACTTTGCGTGGACGAACATTTTCTTTATCATAAAGACGTGCTTTGCTAAGCTCAATATACCAGTCGCAAAGTTCATTCCAAATAAAGTCATATAAAGAACGACCAGCCTCACCAAGTTCAAATTTTTCTAGGTTTTCCGTAATACTAATTGCTGTTTTGGCATAACGACTTAAAATCCATTTATCTGCTAAAGTATAATCACTTTCTTCAGGTACAAATGTTTTATCAAAACCTTCAAGGTTCATAAGCATAAAACGAGATGCATTCCATAATTTATTGGCAAAATTACGTGCAGATTCTACACGTTCCCAATAAAAACGCATATCATTACCTGGAGTATTACCAGTAATTAACATAAAACGAAGTGTATCTGCACCATATTTTTCTACTACTTCAACTGGGTCAATACCATTACCTAAGGATTTACTCATTTTACGACCTTGACTATCACGTACAAGACCATGAATAAATACATGTTTGAATGGAATATCTTTACCAAATTCTAAGCCCATCATAACCATACGAGCTACCCAGAAGAAAATAATATCATATCCAGTAACAAGTACACTTGTTGGATAGAATTGTTTTAATTCTTCTGTTTGTTCAGGCCAACCCATAGTTTCAAATGGCCAAAGTCCAGAACTAAACCATGTATCAAGTACGTCTTCATCTTGGTGAACATGTTTACTACCGCAATGTGGACAAACTGTTACATCTTCATTTTCAACAATAGTCGCACCACAATCATCACAATACCAAGCAGGAATGCGATGACCCCACCAAAGCTGGCGAGAAATACACCAATCACGGATATTATCTAACCAATTACAATAAATTTTAGAGAATCTTTCTGGTACAAATTTAATTTTGCCAGATTTTACAACTTCTGCTGCTGGTTTGGCTAAAGATTCCATTTTTACAAACCATTGTTTTGATACAAGTGGTTCTACAGTAGTTGAGCAACGAGAACAATGTCCTACAGCATGTTCATGGTCTTCAATACTGATTAAATATCCTTGTTGTTTTAAATCTTCAATTAATTGTTTACGGCATTCATAACGATCAAGACCTGCATATTTGCCTGTATTTTCAGCCATAGTACCATCATTATTTAAAACTACAATCTGTTCTAAATTATGACGAGCACCCATATCAAAGTCATTAGGATCATGTGCAGGAGTTACTTTTACTGCACCTGTACCAAATTCTGGGTCAACATAGCTATCTGCAAATAATGGAATACGACGGCCAACAATTGGTAAAATTAAAGTTTTACCTACCAAATCAGTATAACGTTTATCATCAGGGTGAACAGCTACACCAGTATCACCGAACATAGTTTCTGGACGAGTTGTAGCAATCTCTACAAATCTATCTTCACCTTCAACTTGATATTTTAAATGATATAAATGACCTGCTTCAGTTTGATGTTCAACTTCAATATCACTAAGTGCAGTATTACAATGTGGACACCAATTTGTAATACGTTTACCTTGATAAATTAAACCTTTTTTATATAATTGTACGAAAACTTCACGCACAGCATGAGAACAACCTTCGTCCATAGTAAAACGTTCTCTATCCCAATCACAAGAAGAACCAAGTGTACGAATCTGATATTTTATACGATTACCATATTTTTCTTTCCATGCCCAAGCATGTTCTAAGAATTTTTCACGACCAATATCATAACGAGAAATACCCTGTTCACGAAGTTGAGCGTCAACTTTTGCTTGAGTAGCAATACCAGCATGGTCTGTACCTGGCATCCACAAAGTATTATAGCCTTGCATTCTTCTAAAACGAATCAAAATATCTTGTAAAGTATTATCCATCGCATGGCCCATATGCAATTGACCAGTTACATTTGGTGGTGGTAAAACAATACTAAATGGCTTTTTAGTTTTATCTACTTCAGCATGAAATAATTTATTGTCTTCCCAATATTGATACCATTTTTTTTCAAAAGATTGCGGGTCATATACCTTTGGAATATTTGTTTCTTCCATAAAAATCCTCCTAAAATAATCTACTAATTAAATATAAAATTTAAACACAAAATACCATAAAAAAAATCTCTTTCTTCCTAAAAGGACGAAAGAGATATTCTTCGCGGTACCACCTAATTTTTCTATTTAGCTAAACTAAATAGAACTTCTTTACATAACGCTGTATCTGCGCCCATACCTAATACTATTTCAATATGGGGACTCCAAAGCTACTTTCTAGATATTTAGCAAAAAAATCTCTCAGCTATAAATTTTCTCTCTGTACTGTCTAAATATATCTATACTCTCTTTTTCATTGTCTTTAAAACACTAAATTGTATAGTTATCTTAGCACAAATTAGGACTAAAGACAACTCTTAACTTCTAAAGATTTTTATGCTATAAATATTATTGATGTTCACCAAATCTATCATTAATTAATTCGGTCAAAGCCTCAATTGCAGCTTGTTCATCTTCACCTTCAGCTTTGATAATCACTTCATCACCATATACTAGTCCCATATTTATAATAGGAATAATATTTTTGCCATCAGCAGTTACACCTTTAGCAATATATGTAATTTGAGAATTATATCTTCGCCCCATTTGCGCCATTCTAGCAGCAGGACGAGCATGTACACCATATTCATTTATTATTTTTAATTTAACTTCCATAATCCTTACTACACTCCTATTATTATATTTTTTACATAATTCTAATTATTGACATAAATTTTCAAATACAAATACTATGAATTACATTTATTATATAAATATTTCGTAATAAATGCAATATATTTTCTATTTCCGGGGTGTTTTTTATGAAAAATGATCTAACTATTGGTAGTGTGCCTAAATCCATGCTAAAATTTTCACTTCCTATGATTTTAGGTAATTTAATGCAACAAATATATAATATCTCCGATACACTCATTGTTGGTCATTTTATCGGTACAAATGCGCTTGCTGGTGTCGGTGCTTGTTATGCTTTAATTATTTTTTTGACGTCTATCCTACTTGGTTTATGTATGGGAAGTGGTGCTTTATTTTCTATTTTTTATGGTGAAAAAAATTTTGATAAATTAAAATCTAGCATTGCTACCTCATTTATTCTTATTTTAGGATTAAGTATTATTATTAATATTTTTATCTTTATGTTTATTGATGAAATTATCTATTTCATGCAAGTGCCTAGAGAAATTTTTAATTTAGCTTATACCTATTTATATATTATTTTTATTGGCTTTAGTTTTAGTTTTATTTATAACTACTTTACTTGCTTATTACGTGCTTTGGGTAATTCAAAAACACCGCTTATTTTTTTCACTATTTCCGCCATCTTAAATATTATTTTATCTATTATTCTTGTAGCTATATCTCATATGGGCGTTGCTGGCTCTGCTATTGGTACTATCATAGCCCAAGCTTTTTGTGCTATAGGCTTGGTTATTTATACATTAAAAAAATGTCCTGAACTTATCCCTGAGCGTAAACATTTTAAATTTAACTTATCCATCTTAAAAGATATTGCCAATTCTTCACTACTTACTTGCTTACAACAATCTGTAATGAATTTTGGGATTTTACTCGTACAAGGCTTGGTAAATAGCTTTGGTGCTACCGTAATGGCTGCTTTTACCATAGCAGTAAAAATAGACTCTTTAGCTTATATGCCTGCACAAGATTTTGGTAATGCTTTTTCCACTTTTATTGGGCAAAATTTTGGTGCTAAAAAACCTGATAGGATTATCCAAGGTATTCAATCTGCATTTATAATCTCATTTTTATTTTGTTTAATCATATCATATGTCATCTTTATTTTTGCCCCACAACTAATGACAATCTTTGTTGATAATAGCGAAACCAAAATTATTCAAATTGGCGTAGATTACTTACGTATCGAAGGCAGTTTTTATTTTGGTATTGGCATTTTATTCTTACTTTATGGCTTTTATCGTGCCATTAAATTCCCTATGATGTCAGTTATTTTAACTATTATTTCTCTCGGTACACGTGTTGGTCTTGCTTATTATTTAGCTACCATCCCTGAAATTGGTGTACTTGGTATTTGGTGGTCTATTCCTATTGGCTGGATACTAGCTGATATATTTGGTATTTTTTATTATAAATATCATCGCTCAAAATTTAATTTTAATAATATATAAAATAAAGCATATTACTAATATTTTACTTTTATTAGTAATATGCTTTTCTTTTTAACTTAATTTTCGTCTGTTTTTATATCAAGTTCAATAATCCCTTGTATAATTAAACTTTTTTCTTCATTAAATGGTTTTATTGCTCTTTTTATTAACTTTGTAGCAATTTTTGTATCTACAACATCGCAGTAAAAATCAACTTCATACATACCATCTGCATTTTTATGATAACCCCAATCATTCAAAAATCCAGTTACATTGACTTCTAAAGCTTTTTGTAATACTTCATAACTAAAATTCACCCAAATTAAATCATCATGATTAAATATATTTTTTTGATTATTACTTGCCAATATTTTTATTAATACAGGTTTTTTGACACAAGATTTCCACGATACAAAGCCCAATCTTTCATAACGACCAACAAATATATCTAAATACATTTTATAATCGTCTAATGTACAATCATTATATACTTTATATTCGCCTTCTTCACCAACGAAACCATAGTGTTTTACTATTTTATTATTGTCTAACCAGCATTCTACATATTGTAAATTTTTATCCGTATCTTTTCTATATAAAGTAAGTGCAATATCTTCTACTTTTTCTTCTATATTACGTCTAATTGTTTGCAATGTTTTATAGCGTAATAAAGATGCTTGCTCTTTTTCATTATAATACACTAATTTTATTTTAGAATCTCGATTTACTATTACTGATTGCAATTCATATTGCATACCATATTTTTGCTCATAAAGTAATTTATTAATCACATTTTGATATAAATTTCGAAGTTGTGCCACACTAATTTTTGATAACATCGCTTTATTCATTTCAAAAACAAATTTTATTTTATGTGCTATTTTTTTATCATCTATAAACTGTATCAAACAAGAATAATATGGCCCTTCATCTTGCCAAATGCCATTTTCCCAAATAGATTTTATTTTATTTAAACTATCTATATCACATTTTACACCTTGTATTGATTGTAATTTTTCTTTAGTATCTGAATCCTTATTATAATTCGTTTTTATAATATCTTCCTGTAATTTCATATCATTTTCTGGCGATATATAATGACAAAGCATTCTTTCTAAACTTTTATTTTCTAATACTTCATCTTTTAAATTCAAAAATTCATAATCATTCGGAACTAAATCCAAACCTTTATCTATTGAGGCTAAAGCTTGCTTTTGTTCACCAAAATGAGCCTGTAATTGTGCTAAAACCAACCAACCCCATGGATAACTTTCTTCTGCTTGTACACCTTTTTTGGCATATTCATAAGCTTTTTCCAATTCTCCACAATACATCAAAGCCACAGCATAACGATAATGCCATGCCCCAGAATTTTTTGCATTTTCTTCTGAATATGGCATCCATTTAATTACTTTATAATAATATTCATATATTCCTATATTATTACCCGCATATGCATACCATAATGCTATATCCAAATCTTGTTGTGCTTCTTCTTTGGTAAATAAATTTTTTTCTATACCATCTTGAATAAAGTCTTCTAAATAATAAAAAATCTTATAGAAATATCCATCTGACCATTCAGTTAGTTTTTCAATATCTTGTTTACTTAATAGTGTCTGTTTTTGCATAATTTCACCTCAAATTTTAGGCTATATGCTTTATATTTTAACACAAAAATAAAAAGCTATAACGAAAACTTTACTAAAAATTCGTTATAGCTTAATATTTTTTAGCGAATGAAATTTGTCATAATTTTTACTTCTGTTTGTGGTACTTCTACACCAGCATTTTTACCAGCTTCAATACATTTTAAAAGCCAAGCCATATTATTAGCTAAAGTACGCATAATCTGCATACCTTCTTCATCTTTTTTTACTTCTTCTGGAGTATTTCCATGTACCATAGTCCAATAATTTGCAGAAACTACTGGCATTTGATGATAAGTAAAATATTTAGAAAGCACATCTATTGTAGCTGTTGTTCCTGCACGTCTAGCAGAAGCAATAGCAGCTGCTGGTTTATGCAATAAATCTTTACCTGCCAAGCTAGAAAGTTTATCCATAAATTCAATAATTTCACCAGAAGGAGAGGCCCAATATACTGGAGAACCTACTACTAAACCATCTGCTGATTTTACTTTTTCAGCTACAGCTTTTATATTTTCTATAGTTGGTACAGCATGAATAATTTCATTATCTACACCATTTTTTGCCAAAGTCTGTGCAATTTCATTAAGAGCTGTATATGTACAACCTTTTTCACGTCTACTACCATTTAATAATAAAACTTTCATTTCTATCCGCCCTTCGTTATTAAATCATATCTAAATTATATGCTTATTATAAAAAATAATCAATTAATTTATTATCTTGCCAAATATGCTCCATCTACAGGAATAATAGCTCCATTAATATAATTTGACGCATTAGAGGCCAAAAATACTATTATACCTTGCATATCCTCAGCCCTTCCCCAACGTCCTGCTGGTATACGGCTTAAAATCTCATGATTTCTAATTTCATCATCTAATAATGCTTGATTTATATCTGTAGCCATATATCCTGGAGCAATTGCATTTACTTGAATATTTTTACTTGCCCATTCATTAGCTAATGCTTTTGTAAGCTGAGCTACGCCACCTTTACTTGCCGCATAAGCAGGAACTGTATATCCTCCAAAAAAGCTAAGCATAGAGGCTATATTGATAATTTTTCCACTACCTTGATTTAGCATTACTTTTCCTGCTAATTGGCATAACTGAAATACCGTATTTAAATTTAAATCAATTACTTTATCCCAATCTTCAAGTGGGTATTCTTCCGATTTATGACGGCGTATCATACCCGCATTATTTACTAAAATATCTAATTTATTATCTAATAAAGCCATCGCCTCATTAAATCCTTTAACTACATTTTCACGTTTTACTAAATCTACTTTTAACCCATGTACTTTAAAGCCCTCTAATTGTAATTCTTTTGCTTTAACGCACGCACTATCACTAGATGATATTATCACCACTTCTGCACCTGCTTGACATAAAGCTTTCGTCATACCAAGTCCTAATCCTTTTGCTCCACCTGTAACAATCGCTTTCTTTCCTGTTAAATAAAAATTATCCATAAAACTCATAAACATTCACCTCGATAAATAAAAATAAAAGGATATTGTTTCAAAAATTCTCTGTTTAATTAACAATATCCTTTTATTTTAGGTTTATTTAATTTATTTATTTTGCTTATAATCCTCGGCTAATTGTTTAAATATAGGCAAAGATTTTTTTATTGTTTCTGTTTTTATACAATATGATGCTCTAAAATGCCCCGGACAACCAAAATCACTTCCTGGCACTAATAACAAATCATATTTTTGAGCTTTTTTACAAAAAGCATAGTCATCAACCTCTAAAGATTTTGGAAATAGATAAAATGCCCCTTGAGGTTTTACACATTTAAAACCAGATTCAATCAAGCCATTATACAATAATTTACCATTTTCCTCATAAGTAGACATATCAAGTTTTTTACCCACACAACGAGCAATTACCCATTGAAATAATGAAGGTGCATTTACATGTGTAAGCACTCTTGCAGCTCCAGCTATAGCACCATAGACACGATCAAAATCTACAATTTTATTAGGTACTACAATATAGCCAATACGTTCTCCAGGAAGCGAAAAAGACTTACTATATGAATAACATACTATCGTATTATCATAATAATTGGGTAAATATGGCACATCTACCCCATATGCTATCTCTCTATATGGTTCATCAGAAATCAAAAATATTGAATGATTATATTCTTTTTCCTTCGCTTTTAAAATTTCAGCTAAACGCTTAATCGTAGTTTCACTATATACTACGCCACTTGGATTATTTGGTGAATTTATAATAACTGCTTTAGTTTGTGGACTTAAAAGTTTTTCAAACTCATCAAATTGAATTTGAAAATCATCTACTTTCGCAGGCACTACTTTCAGCTTTGCTCCAGTAGATTCTACAAAACATTTATATTCCGGAAAATATGGTGCAAAAGTAATAAATTCATCATTATTTTCGCTCAATGCCTTAAATGTAATCGTAATTGCTCCTGCTGCACCACCTGTAATAAATAAATTTTTACCAGTAAAATCGGTATTAAAACGTTTATTTATATCTTTAGCTAAAATTTCTCTAACCTCAGGATTACCCGGTGCTACAGTATAACCATGTACACTACAAGGGTCTTTTTCATTTAATATATCAATAATTGCTTGTTTTACAAATTCAGGTGTAGGAACATTTGGATTTCCTATACTAAAATCATAAATATTTTCTTCACCCACTTCTAAAGCACGCTTACGACCATATTCAAAAACAGTGCGAATTGTGGATTTTTTGCTGCCAAGTTCATACATCTTTTCCGAAACCATTTCTTCACCTTCTATGATAAAAAATTATTCATCTTCAGCTTCGTCAAAATAACGCATACTTGTTTTTTTCCACTCTTTCACAGAATACATCATTGTATATTGCTGAAGATTATTTTCTTTGGCTAATTCCTTAGCCACTTCTTCACATTCTTGACGCGTATGAGCATGTATCATCGTATAAATATTATACGGCCAGTCAGGTGTAGTATTTCTATCATAACAATGAGATACCGCCGGTGACTGAGCAAGTTTTTGCGCAATCTCATCTAATTTATCTTGTGGTACGACCCAAGCACAAAGTGCATTTGCACGAAATCCTGCTTCCACGTGACGAAGTACAGCTCCCATTTTACGAATTTTGCCTTCATCTTTATATTGTTGTAAACGACTTAATAATTCCTCTTCCGATATATTAAGTTTTTTAGCAAACTCTTTATATGGTTCTTCCACAAGTGGAAATTCGTCTTGCATAATACGTATAATTTGTTTATCTAATAAATCCATAATTTATCTTTTCCTTATTCTATTTAATTTTTATTATATTTAGCTTTTATTTAAGCTCATCATTCAACAACAATACTCAGACAGCAAAATTTATTAAATTTTACCATAGCTAAGCATTTATTGTAAAGATGTAAACATATGCTATTTTAATTTAAATTGTACATTAATTTTATATTTTTTATTAGAAACCAAATTCATTAATTTTTCCACACCTGGCTGAGCTTTGATTTCCTCTAAAATCTGTGTACGTTTTTCTTCACTATGCGTAAGTAAAGTAAACCATAAATTATATTCGCCTTCACGTTCATAATTATGTGTAGCCCCTGGATAATGATTGATACATTCCGCCACTGATTGTATATATTCTTTCTTCACTTTTAACGCCACTAAAGTTCCTTTATATTCTAATTTTCCCGAATCAAAAAAAGGCCCAATACGACGAATATAACCATTTTCTTTTAAATAACGTAATCTTTCAATCACATGCTCTTCTGTTGTGCCTAAAATATTTGCCAACTCCAAAAAAGGACGCTTTGCTATTGGCAAATTACGTTGAATAATGTTTAATAATGATTTATCAAAAGTTGTTAGCATATTATAATCCTCGTTTATCAAAATATCTATGTTTAATTTTAACAAACTATAGTTTATACCGTCAAGTAATTATGAATAGCATTCACTTTTATAAAAAAATACCTTTAACTTAAAATCATGTCTAAACAAATAAACACAATCAAGTTAAAGGTATTATCTTTATTAATTCAATAAATTTTATTCATCAAGCATAGCTTTAATTACTTCTAAAAGCTCTACTCTACCTTGTTTTTTCGGTGAAGAATAAGGCAAAATATCTATTTCTTTTACGCCTAAAGATTTACGAATTTGTGCAATTTGCTTACCTACTGCACCACGACTAATTTTATCTACCTTAGTTGCAATAATAAGCACTGGAATATTATTTTTTATGAGCCAATCAAACATTTCTTTATCAGATTTCATTGGTTCATGACGAATATCTATTAACTGGCATACAAATTGTAATTGCGCTGAATGTAAAAAGTATTCTTCAATAAATTTTGCCCACTGCTTACGGTTAGTTTGTGCAGTTTTAGCATAACCATATCCTGGTAAATCAACTAAATGAAAAGTTTTATCTACAGATTCTACAGTTGTAACTTTTGTACTTTCTGATAAATCTACACTTTCATCTATATTTTCATTTTTAATTATTCTTGCAGTTAATTCATAAAAATTAATAGTTTGGGTTTTACCCGGTTGACCACTGACACGTGCTAGATTATGCACACGTGTCAAGGAATTTATCAATGATGACTTTCCTACATTAGAACGCCCAATAAACGCAATTTCTTTTAACTTTTCTTCAGGATATTGCGCTTTTTTTACTGCTGAGGCAATATATTGAGCTCGAATAATATTTATTTTTTCTTTATTTATTTTTTGCTGTTCTTTTTTTTGTAAATTTTCTTCTGTCATTTAATCCACCAACGCTACTTTTAAAACTTCATCAATCGTTTCTACTGGAATAAATTTCATTTTTTCTTTTATCTCTGGAGCAAATTCATCAATATCTCGTTCATTTGCTTTTGGCATAATTACTGTATAAATACCTTCTCGATAAGCCGCTAAAGATTTTTCTTTCAAACCACCAATAGCCAATACTTTACCACGAAGTGTAATTTCTCCAGTCATTGCAATATCTGCTCTCACTTTTTTACCAGTAAGTGCCGAAACAATCGCTGTTGTCATTGTAATACCAGCTGATGGGCCATCTTTTGGTACTGCACCTTCTGGAAAATGTACATGAATATCTTTTTCTTCATAGAACTTTTCACTGATATTCAATTTTTCTGCACGTGAACGAATACATGTAATCGCTGCTTTTCCAGATTCTTTCATTACATCACCAAGTTGCCCTGTAAGTTGAATATTACCTTTACCATTCATTACTGCTACTTCTACAGGTAAAATCACACCACCAACTTCTGTCCAAGCAAGACCTGTACAAAGTCCTACTTGCGGTTCTTTTTCTGCTTTCAATTCTGTATATTTAGCTTTTCCTAAGAAATCTGTTATATTCTTTTTCGTAATACGCACAGATTTTTTACCTTCGCTTACGATTTTATACGCCGCTTTTCGACAAGCTTTCGATAATTGACGTTCTAATTCACGTACACCAGCTTCACGTGTATAATCTTCAATAATTCTACTAATTACTTCATCAGAAAGATTTACTTGTGATTTTTTTAAACCATTAGCTTTTTTTACTTTATTTAATAAATGTTCTTTGGCGATATGCAATTTTTCTACTTCAGTATAACTTGGAAGTGTTATTATTTCCATACGATCACGAAGAGGACGTGGAATATTGCCCAAATCATTAGCTGTAATTATCCACATTACTTTTGATAAATCAAAAGCAAGTCCAATATAATGATCAGAGAATGTACTATTTTGTTCAGGGTCTAATACTTCTAATAAAGCAGAAACAGGATCGCCTCGATAATCAGAAGCCATTTTATCTACTTCATCTAATAAAAATAAAGGATCTTTTGCTCCAGCATTTTTTATACCTTCAATAATACGACCCGGCATTGCCCCTACATAAGTACGACGATGACCACGTATTTCAGCTTCATCACGTACACCGCCTAAAGAAGCGCGTACAAATTTACGATTCAAAGCTTTCGCAATTGATGTCGCAATTGATGTTTTACCTACACCTGGAGGCCCTACCAAACAAATAATTGGCGCTTTTATTTCTGGAGATAAAGCTTTAATTGATAAATATTCAATAATACGTTCTTTTACTTTATTTAAACCATAATGATGTTCATCTAATATTTTTTGTGCTTTTTTCACATCAATATCCGCTTTAGTTTCACTATCCCATGGTAAATCAAGTATCCATTCAATATAATTTTGCACTACACCTAATTCAGGAGAGGCAGGATTTGTACGTTCTAAACGTTTTAATTCTTTTTCTAAAGTTTCAAGAACATATTCCGGATACGTATGTTCTGTCATTTTTTGGCGATATTCTTCAATAGCTTCTGTAATTTCATCATCATCGCCTAATTCTTTATTAATAGCTTTAATTTGTTCACGTAAATAATATTCTTTTTGTACTTTATTTATTTGTTTATTTACATCATTAACTATTTTATTTTCTAATTGCATTATCTCTACTTCTTGTTGAAGTAGTTCATACAACGCTTTTAATCTACCTTTTAAATCAATTATATCTAAGATTTTTTGTTTATCTTGATATTTGCAATTCAAATGATTTGTTACTACATTGCATAAAATACTACCATCGTCCATAGCCACATTTACAGCAATCATTACTTCAGGTGGAATTTTATGACTTAATTTTACCCAATCTTCAAATTTAGAAATACAAGCTCTAATTAATGCCTGTACTTCTTTTTCTTCAGAGCTATCCTCTTCAATTTCCTCAACATCAACTTCAATAAATAGCCCATCATCACGAAAATCCAAAATACGTGCACGATATAAACCTTCAATTTGCGCACGCATTATTCCGTTATTTAATTTAGAAACATGTTGTACTTGACATACTGTTCCTATATCATATACATCTTCACGCTTTGGATCTTCTGTTTCTATATCTTTTTGAGCACAAAGCATTATTTGTCTACTATGTGCTAGACATTCTTCTAAAGCCGCAATAGATTTATCGCGTCCAATGTCAATTTGTGCTCCATTATTTGGAAACAATACCATTCCTCTTAATGGTAAAAAACTTAATGTACTTTTTTTCCCCACGAAAGGAGCCCTCCTATGAGTATAAATTATTTATCATAAAAAAGAGTTGTTGCTGTTCAATTTTGTCTAGCAACAACTCTTTGTTTGTAGCATATTAATATCCTGTCACTTAGCCAAAATAAACTTATTTTTTTATAGCTTTTTTATCAGCATAAGTTATCACAGGAGTTTTTTTCTTTTCTATAATTTCTTTAGTTATTTCACAAGAAACAGCACCTGTTTTTGATGGCACTTCAAACATTACATCACGCATAATTCGTTCAATAATCGAGCGAAGACCTCTTGCACCTGTTTTTCGTTTTAAAGCTTCTCTAGCAATCAAGTGTAAAGCCTCATCATCAAAATGTAGTTTTACACCGTCCATTTCTAAAAGTTTACTATATTGTTTAACTAAAGCATTTTTTGGTTTCACCAAAATATCCACTAATGTATCTTCAGATAAAGATTCTAAAGTAACTATTACTGGAACACGTCCTATAAATTCTGGAATCAATCCATTTTTCAATAAATCTTCAGGTAAAACATGTTTTAAAAGTTCACCTGTATTTTGTACTTTTTTACTTTTTATATCTGCACCAAAGCCAAGATTTTTATGTCCTAATCGTGCATCTATTATTTTTTCAACACCATCAAAGGCCCCACCGCAAATAAATAGTATATTAGTAGTATTAATCTGTAGCATGCCTTCTTGATGAGGATGTTTTCTTCCACCCTGTGGTGGAACACTTGCAATTGTACCTTCTAAAATTTTTAAAAGTGCTTGTTGCACTCCTTCACCCGAAACATCTCTTGTTATTGATGGATTTTCTGATTTTCGAGCAATCTTATCAATTTCATCTATATAGATGATACCTTTTTCTGCCTGCTCAATATCATTATTAGCAGCTTGAATTAATTTTAATAAAATATTCTCTACGTCTTCACCAACGTAGCCTGCCTCTGTAAGTGATGTTGCATCGGCTATAGCAAAAGGAACGTTTAATATTTTGGCTAAAGTTTGTGCAAGTAAAGTTTTTCCACTACCAGTTGGCCCCAACATTAAAATATTAGATTTTTGTAATTCTACATCATCCTGTTTAGAAAGCTTATTTATACGTTTATAATGATTATATACTGCAACAGCTAAAGTCTTTTTAGCCTCATCTTGTCCGATTACATATTGATTTAATATATTATATATTTCCTTAGGTTTAGGTACACCCCTAAGTTCAACAGGTTCAAATTCATCGATTTCTTCTTGTATAATCTCATTACAAAGTGTAACACATTCATCACAAATATAAACTCCAGGACCTGCAACTAATCTTTGCACTTGTTCTTGAGTTTTCCCACAGAATGAGCATCGCATTTGCCCTTTGCTCTCACCGAAATTCAACAATATTCACCTCTTATCACAAGCCAATTATAATTACTACTTAGTTTTTGCGTTCTGCGGACGAATAATTACTTCATCAATTAAACCATATTCTTTGGCTTCTGTTGCTGACATAAAATTATCACGTTCAGTATCCGCTGTAAGTTTTTCTACAGATTGCCCTGTATGAGCTTTTAATATTTCATTCAAAATTTCACGAATACGTAAAATTTCACGAGCTTGAATTTGAATATCTGTAGATTGACCCTGAGCACCGCCTAATGGCTGATGTATCATAATTCGTGAATGTGGAAGTGCATAACGTTTTCCTTTTGCACCTGCAGCTAATAATACAGACCCCATACTTGCTGCTTGACCAATACAAATAGTCGATACATCGGGTTTAATATACTGCATAGTATCATAAATAGCTAGCCCGGCAGTAACAACACCGCCGGGACTATTAATATAAAGGTAAATATCTTTATCCGGGTCTTCAGACTCTAAAAAGAGTAATTGGGCTATTACCACGTTAGCTACATTATCATCAATAGGACCACCTAAAAAAATTATACGGTCTTTTAACAAGCGAGAATATATATCATAAGCACGTTCACCACGCCCTGATTGTTCAACTACCATAGGTACATAGTTCATTTCGTTCACCCCGGTCAAAATATTTCAATTTATTTTTCTTATTCTTATGCTTCTACAGCGCTATCAATAATAAAGTTAGCAGCTTTTTTATGCATAACTGTAGCTACTAAATTACCAATGCTATGGTTCTTTTTAATGATTTTGCTTACTTCTTGTGGAGTTGTACCGTAAGTTGCTGCAAGTAATGCAATTTCAGCGTTAATATCAGCATTTTCTACTTTAAGGCCTTCAGCTTTTGCTACAGCATCTAACATAAGGTCAGTTTTTACTGCAATAGCTGCGCTTTCTTTATATTGTTCACGGAGTTTATCCATATCCATTTTTGCATAGTTTAAGTAAGCATCAAGGTTCATACCTTGGTTTTCAAGATTTACGGAAAGTTCTTGAATCATGTTGCTTACACGATTTTCAACCATAACTTCTGGAATATCTACAGTAATATTGTCTGTAGCTAATTTTAAGATTTCGTTGCGACGTTTAGTATCAGCTTCACGTTCAGCATTTTTTTTAATGTTTTCGCGAAGTTTTGCTTTCATATCTTCAACGGATTCATAAGATGTGGAGTTTTTAACGAATTCATCTGTAAGTTCAGGCATTTCTTTATGTTTAATGCTGTTAACTTTGCAGTGGAATACAGCTGCTTTACCAGCTAATTCTTCAGCATGATATTCTGCTGGGAATGTTACGTTAACGTCTTTTTCTTCGCCTACTTTTAAGCCAACAAGTTGTTCTTCAAAAGTATCGATAAAGGAATGAGAACCAATTTGAAGAGGGTAGTCTTTACCTTCGCCACCAGGGAAAGCAACGCCATCAACTTCACCTTTGAAATCTAAAGTGATGAAATCATCATTTGCAACAGCTGCGCCTTCTTCAGCATCAACCATTTTTGCATGATGATTTAAAATGTTATTTACTTGCTGTTCAACTTGTTCGTCTTTTACTTCAACAGCATCTTTAGCAACTTTTAATCCTTTATATTCACCAAGAGTAACTTCTGGAACAGGAGTAATAGTAGCTTTGAATTCTACGTTTTTACCTTCTTCTAAAGTTACGATGTCAACTTGTGGACGATCTACTGGATCTAAGTTTTCTTGTTTTAAAGCTTCATCAAAAGCTTTTTGTGCAACACGATCAAAAGCTTCATCTAAAATAGCTTCTTTACCGATGTTCATTTCAAGAATACGACGAGGAGCATGTCCTTTTCTAAAACCTGGGATATTTACACGATTTGCAAGGGATTTGCAAGCAGCTTTAATAGCTTTATCAAGTTCTTCAGCTGGTACTTCGATTGTAAGTACTACCTTATGATTTTCGATCTTTTCTGTAGTAACGTTCATTGTAAAAAAAAACCTCCTGTTTAACTAGTAAACCAAATTTCTTATTGTATATGTTACTGTCATTTGCCCTTTAGCCACAGTACACCTACTATACTAAATGAATGATATCACAATACTTTCATAAAAACAAGTCTAAGTACAAAAATACCCCAGTCTATTGACTGGGGACCAATTTCTTATGGAGCGGAAAACGAGGCTCGAACTCGCGACCCCCACCTTGGCAAGGTGGTGCTCTACCACTGAGCTATTTCCGCACTGTCTTAATAACACAATTAATTATAATGAATATAAAACAAAAAGTCAATACATATATTTAAAATTTAATGCAAAAAACTAAACCACATAACACTAATGATAGCTAATATTATTGTAAGCGGAAATCCTATTTTAAAATACTCTTTTGATGAAATCTCTATTCCTTGTTTTTTAGCTACTTCTAAAACTATTAAATTAGCAATCGACCCAAATACTGTCAAATTTCCCGCAATAGTAGAAAATAGAGCTAATACCTGCCAAAGAATTTGTTCATCTGGTAAAATATAATATTTTAATAATAATACAGCCGGCACATTACTTACTATATTAGAAAGTATAATCGACATTACAGCAAATAATGGTATCTCTTTCATATATTCTATAGATAAATAGCCATTTATTAAATTTAACAAACCACTTTTTTCTACTCCTGACATTATAATAAATAATCCTATAAACATTATTAACAGATTAAAATCAATGTCTTCATATACTCTATTAGGCTTTATTCTTGTACTAATCAATAAAAATGCCGCCCCTAAGCTTGCAGTTAACGATAAATCTATACCCCATAAATAAAAAGCTATAATCAATGCCAATACTAACAATGTTTTTGCTAATAAATATTTATGTATCATCTTATTATATTTAGCTTTATAGGCAAAATCTACATTTAAATCACGTTTGTAAATAAACATAATAGCCATATATAACATTAATAAACCAAAAAAAGATAATATTGCTGTATTCATAAAATATTCACCAGCTGATATTTTAGATAAATTGCCAATTAATATATTTTGCGGATTACCAATAAAGGTACAAGCACTTCCCAAATTAGAGGCCATCGCTATTGCCAATAAATATGGTACTAGATTTACTTTTACATTTAGACAAATCATAATCACTACTGGCGTAAATAATAAACATACAATATCATTAATGACAATAGAAGATAATATTCCTGACATGAAAATAACTGTTAATAATAATGTTTTTCCTGTATGAATATGCGCAAATACCAATTTACCTATATACGAAAAAAATCCTGCCAATTTTAAATTACTAACAACTACCATTAATGAAAATAATACAATAATAGTCCCAGCATCAATAGCTTGCATAGCCTCTTCTATCGTTAAAATGCCAAAACCTATCATTAATGACGCTCCAATAATCGACATACCCGCCCTATCTACACGGAAAACAGGACTTTTTCCCAAAGTAAATACCACTAAAGTTACTAATAGAATAATACTTGCTATTATTTCTTGCACATTTTGCTCAGTATTTAATCCATTTAAAGATACTACCGCTAAAATCATTAATAAAATAACACCTGCTATTATTTCTTGTAAATATGGCTTCATTAAATATTATATCCTCACTTATTAAATTTATTTTTATAAACAAAAAAACCCAGTATTACTACTGGGATATTATCAATGGAGCGGAAAACGAGGCTCGAACTCGCGACCCCCACCTTGGCAAGGTGGTGCTCTACCACTGAGCTATTTCCGCATTATATGGAGCGGGAAACGAGGCTCGAACTCGCGACCCCCACCTTGGCAAGGTGGTGCTCTACCACTGAGCTATTTCCGCATTATATGGAGCGGGAAACGAGGCTCGAACTCGCGACCCCCACCTTGGCAAGGTGGTGCTCTACCACTGAGCTATTCCCGCATTTGTCATTGCCAAATATTTTTCATTGACAACGTTGATTATTATATATTAACTTATATGAAAATGTCAATACTTTTTTTAATATTTTTTTGTAAATTTTTTTATACTAATGTAAAACTTTAGTGAAAAATAGCAATTATACGGTATTAGTGGTATAATAATGTAATAAAAATTTTAATAATTTAATTAAGGAAGTGTTGCTTTTTGGATATTCCCGAGACGGATTTATTTGTTGGTTCAATTTTTATATTAATTTTGATAAATGCTTTTTTTATTCTCACTGAAGTAGCTATTGCTAATTCACATAAAAATCAACTAGAAAAACTACTTGATGATGGGCATACAAAGGCTTCTCAAGCATTAAAAATCATTGATAAACCTACTATTTATTTAATAGCTGTTCAAATTGGTAATGTTAGTTGCAATATTTTAATTGGTTTATTTACTGGTATTTTTCTTACTCCATTTTTAGTAAAAAATTTAGACGCTTTATGTCCTGATTATCTTGAATATATCGAACCTATTTCTTTGATTCTCAGTACATTTATTGTCATTTTATTATGTTTAATTTTATCTACTACTTTACCTCGTAAAATAGCCATTACTAATCCTGAACATTATCTACTTAATTTATTAACTCCTTTAAAAATATGGAAAAAATGTTTAATTCCTTTTATTCATCTATTCACTTCGATTGCTAATACTATTTTATTGATTTTTGGTATAAATCCTCAAAAAAATGATAGTGTTACTGAAGATGAGGTAAAAGATTTGATTGAAAAAGGTACTGAAGATGGTACTTTTGAAAAAGCTGAACAAGATATTGTTGACCGTATTTTCCATATGAGCGATCAAACTGCTTATTCATTGATGACTCCACGAACACAAATGGTATGGTTAGACCTTGAAGATGGTATTGAAGAAAATTTAAAATTTATTCAAGAACATCATCAAAATGTTTTTCTTGTAGGCAAGGATAATCTTGATGAATTTGTAGGTCTTATCTACTCTAAAGAAATATTAAACGAATTATTGTCGCATAAAGAATTGGATTTTGAAAAACTTGTTCATAAACCAATGTTTGTTCCTCGTGCTATGGAAAGTTTTCGTGTATTAGAAAAATTCCGTGAAAGCGATGTCAATGAGGCTGTCGTTCTTGATGAATACGGTGGTGTCGTTGGTTTTATTACTATTTTTGACATTATTAATGAAGTATTAGGCGATGTCACTGGTAAACGTATTGCTAATTCTCCACAAATTATTCAACGTGATGAAAATTCTTGGTATATTGATGGTCTTTTTGATATTGATGATTTTAAAGCTAAATTTGATTTAGAAACGCTTCCCAATGAAGACAATGGTCATTTCCAAACTATGGGTGGTTTTATAACTTCTTATTTTGGTTATATTCCTAAAGTTGGCGAAATTATAATTTGGAATAAATTCCGTTTTGAAATTATTAGTATGGATAAGGCTCGTATTGACCGTATTTTAGTTACTCAATTAAAAAAATAACAAAGGGCGTTAACCTAAAATTTTAAGGTTAACGCCTTTTTTTTATTTAGCTCGCCATAACCATATAATTCCATGACTTGGTATCGCTAAATTTACTGCTGTAATATTTTTTTCTTTATTGTAAATATCTTTATATATACCATCATTTTCTTTTATATTTGCAATTTCTTCTTTATCACCAAAATTATACAACCCAATAAATCTTTCATTATTTGTTTCACGAACTATGGCTAAAATTGCTTTATTACCTGTATCTAAAGTATATTGTGTTGCATTGGTCATAAATATATCATATTCTAAATGCAATTTAGTTAATTTTTCAATACCTTGATATACTCTAGACTGAATTACATTATTTAATTTACGACGACCAGCTTTACGCCAATTAAATGCACCTTGATGAATATATCTTAAATCTTTAGTTTCATCATCTACATAACTATAGTCATTATATTGACCAATCTCATCACCACTATAAATAACTGGTATTCCCGCCAAGCTCAACACTATTGCATGTAACATTAAATTCATCTTTATCGCTTGTTTTATTTTATCTTTATCTTTTTTTATTTCAAATGACTCAATACCACATAAAGAAGCTGTTGTTCCACAAATATTTTCCTTTGCCCAAAGTTTTCCCAAACTTGATGAACCTTCAAACTCACCAGTATAGAACTGATTTAAAAATATTTTATGCATATCTTCACTGATACCTTGCTTTTGTAAAAAAGTATAATCTAAATCCCAAGATATTGCCTCTTCTGAACGTAAATAATTATTCACTTTTGACAAATCTACATCATATTTCCACTTATCTATTTGATTTTTCAATAGTGATACATCTTTTGTTGCTACTGTATGCCATAAAATCGGCATTAATGAAATATTATTCATCATGTGTAACTCTGGCTTTTCCTTCGTACCTAAATATGCTATAGCTTGATTTAACTCTACTTTTATATTTCCTAATAATAGCGTTGCTGGGCAAACAATTTCTATTAACATACGAAACATACGAATAATTGTATGTAATTTTTCTAAAGAATAATCGTCTTTTGGTATATCTAATTGAACAATATCTATACCTTGATTAGTTATATCTAATAATTCATTTACAATATTATTAAATTTATTAGCTTCATAAATATTCCACGATTCATTTTTCAAACTAACACAAACACTTAATTTATTTTTATGACATTTCTTGGTTAATTTACAAAATTCTTCAACTGTTCCATAGTCAATTGCATTTAAATTATTATCTTGATGTGCTAATAATTTTATATATTTTATATTACTTTCCATTAAATATGGTAATCTTTTTTCTAATCCTTTTACTGTTTTAGAAAAACTATCCACAAACATTGTCATACCTATAAAATTATTTGTTTCATACCAATCTGGATTTTCTTCACGTTTTAGGTCTAAAGCTTTTAAATATACTTCTCTTTGTTTATAATATTGTTTCACAATTTGCATTAAATCATCAAAATAAACTAATGGATTTTCTTCATGTTGAAATAATTCACAATATAGCCACTTCAATTCATCATAATGCTTATTTAATCGTGTTTTAAATAATAATTCATCATTCATCATTACAAATAATCTATAATTTTTTTTAGCCGTGGTTTTTTTAGTTTTTTCCCCTTGCATTGTAAGTCCTCCATTTGTTTTTTTAGATACATCTATTTATGTTATTAACCATTTATATTTTTCTTTCCTGCAAAAAAAGAAGATATCTACAAATATTATTATTTGTAAATATCTTCTTTTTGTCAAATCTTATTCAAATGCAGGAACTACTGCACCTTTATATTTTTCTTCAATGAAAGTTTTCACTGTTTCAGATTTTAAAGCTTGCATTAATTTTTGGATAGCAGGTTTATTCTGGTCACCTTCTCTAACAGCTATGATATTAACATATGGAGATGTGCTATCTTCAATAATTAAAGCATCACTTGCTGGTACGAAACCTGCTTGCATAGCATAATTAGTATTAATTACTGCAGCATCTACATCATCTAAAACACGTGGAAGTTGTGCTGCTTCAACTTCTTGGAATTTAATATTTTTAGGATTTGCTGTGATATCTTGTACAGTAGCTTTGATATCATTATTATCTTTTAATGTGATAACACCAGCTTTTGCTAATAAAAGTAAGGAACGACCACCATTAGTTGGGTCATTAGGAATAGCAATTGTAGCACCATCTTGTAATTCATCAAGAGATTTTACTTTTTTAGAATATACACCCATAGGCTCAATATGAATACCACCAGCACTTACAAGTTTTACGCTATGTTCAGCACTGAATTCATCTAAATATGGTTGATGCTGGAAGAAGTTTGCATCTAATTCACCATCATTTAATGCTAAATTGGGTTGTACATAATCATTGAATTCTATAATTTGTAAATCAATACCTTCTTTAGCTAAATCAGGTTTAATCTGCTCTAAAATTTCAGCATGAGGAACAGCTGTTGCCCCAACTTTTAATACAGTTTTTTCACTAGAACTATTGTCTGCATTAGACCCGCAACCAGCTAAAGCTACTATTGAAAAAAGAGCTGTTGCTATTATTGCTAATAATTTTTTCATTAAAATTCCTCCTTATAAATCACTATATTATTTTTTATTCAATTTTTTAGATATCATATTACCTAAAAACTGGATAACTTGTACTAAGGCAATAAGTACGATAACTGTCGCAAGCATTACCTCTGGATTAAAACGCTGATAACCATAACGAATAGCTAAATCGCCCAATCCACCGCCACCAACAGCACCTGCCATTGCTGATTCACCAATTAAAACAATAATTACCGTTGTTAATTGTGCTACAATACTTGGCATTGCCTCCGGAAGTAATACTCTACGAATAATCTGATAAGGAGTAGCTCCCATCGATAATGCAGCTTCAACCAAACCATAAGGAACTTCACGAAGAGATGTTTCTACCAAACGAGCAATAAGTGGTATTGAAGCTATAATCAAAGGTACAATTGCCGCAGTAGTTCCAATTGATGAGCCTACGATTAATCTAGTAAAAGGAATAATTGCTACCATTAAAATAATAAATGGAATTGAACGAACACAGTTTACAATTGCAGATAAAGTTTTATTGGCAATACCCAATTCTAATACCTGATTTTTCCCTGTCGCCAATAATAATACCCCTAAAGGAATACCTATTGCTGAGGCAATAATCATAGATACAGCCACCATATATACCGTTTCACCTAAAGCCTTAGGCAGTAACATGAGTGCGTCGCTGAACATATCCTATCACCTCCACTTTTAATTCTTGTTCCATTAATGATTTTATCGCCTCACGAATTCTTGATTCTTCACCATCTAAGCCAATAATCATTCTACCAAATTGTACCATTTGAATCTGCGATAAATCACCAAATAAAATACTAATCTCCAATTCTGGGAACTTACGAATAAGACCTGCTATTACTGGATTATCTGCTGATTCTCCAATAAATGTCAAACGAAGTAACATTGTTGCATCTTTTATATATTCTTTATGCACCTTACCATTACGATAAGCAGCTGGAAGTTCATTACTACTTAATACACTCATAAATTCTTGAGTAATCGGTTGTTTTGGATTAGTAAAGATTTCAAGAACTGTACCATTTTCAGCAATAACCCCTTTATCAAGGACAGCAACTTTATCACAAAGTTCTTTAATAACTTGCATTTCATGAGTAATTACTACTACTGTTAATTGTAATTTTTGATTAATATCACGAATTAATTCTAAAATAGCTTTTGTTGTTTGTGGGTCAAGTGCAGAAGTTGCTTCATCGCATAATAATATTTTAGTATCATTAGCCAAAGCTCTTGCAATACCTACACGTTGTTTTTGCCCACCAGATAATTGTGACGGATATTGATGAGCTTTATTCTCTAAACCTACTAATTTCAATAAAGGCTCAACTTTTGCCTTTATTTCTTCATTTGATTTTCCTGCTAGTTTCAAAGGAAACGCAATATTATCATATACTGTAGATGTAGACAATAAATTAAAATGCTGAAAAATCATGCCTATATCTTTTCTTGCTTCACGAAGTTCAGATTCAGACATAGTAGTCAAATCTTTACCATTCACAATAACATGACCAGAGGTTGGTCGTTCTAACATATTTATACAGCGAACTAACGTGGATTTACCTGCACCACTAAGACCTATAATCCCATAAATTTCACCACGTTTTATTTCTAAATTAATATCTTTTAAAGCGTGTACTGAACCATTTGGGGTATCGTAAGTCTTTACAATATTTTCCAATTTTATCATATTAAATATACACTCCAAATAATACCTTTATCTTATTAACAATGACAGTATCATAAAAATTAAGCATTGTCAAACTATTATCATTAATTAGACTTGATTTTCTTGACATAAATTATAATAAACCTTAAAATTAAATAAGTATTCATAAATTTACTATTAAAATTTAAATTAAGGGAGACAGCTATGGGAATTTTTTCAAGATTTTTACCAAAACGTAAACCGGTTGAAATAAAAAACAATGTTCCTAAGGAAAGAGAAGAAATCCGTAAAACATTTGGTGTTTATTGTCACAGCCATCATAACACATCAGGAAGCAAATTATGTCCAAAATGTACTGCACTTCTTGCCACTGTAATGATCAAAATCAATAAATGTCCATATGGTATTACAAAACCAATTTGTGAACGTTGTGACCGTCCTTGCTTTGGTGCAAAACAAACAGCAGAATTCAGAGATATCATGCAATCCACTCAGAAAAAAATGTTTTTACGTCATCCAAAATTAGCTTTCAAACACAAAATGAAAAGCTGGGGCGTAGATTACGCAAAACGTGAGCAAGAAAAAAAACAAGCTGCTAAAGCTAAAGCACGTAACAAAAAATAATTTAACAAAATAAAAGCTGGCCTATTGATATGCACCCAAAATATTGGACATATTAATTAAGCTACTAATTGAGACTT
>CAUWIH010000020.1:0-36546 GCA_963558795.1 uncultured Megamonas sp.
AGGATAGACAAAAATATGTCTATCCTTTACCCCAACATTTGACAAAGAACCAAAATTAGTAAGTGCTTTTTTTCTTCATACAATATTTGTTAAGGTTTATCTCATATTGACAATAGCTTTCTGGGTGTTGTCGATAAAGTTTCCGTACAATATTTGTTAAGGTTTATCTTTTTGAAGGTGATTATATAGACATGGAATATACTACGTTTCCGTACAATATTTGTTAAGGTTTATCCAAACATGCCTTTTACTGTTTTCATGCTACTAACTTGTTTCCGTACAATATTTGTTAAGGTTTATCCCCTACAAATAAATATAGTGATTTTACATTCTTTTAGTTTCCGTACAATACTTGTTAAGGTTTATCGAATACTGCCGGAAAGAAATTAACCAAAACAAATACGTTTCCGTACAATACTTGTTAAGGTTTATCCTTGATTTAAAAATCCGCCAATATAAAAGCCGTCTGGTTTCCGTACAATACTTGTTAAGGTTTATCTAAAGCTTCTTTGCCACTAAATCCCATTACTAAGAGGTTTCCGTACAATACTTGTTAAGGTTTATCGTGCATTAATACAACTGATAAAAGCACCATCATTGTTTCCGTACAATACTTGTTAAGGTTTATCGTTGGAACTAAAGTAGTTATTATAGACAAACAAACTGTTTCCGTACAATACTTGTTAAGGTTTATCTTGCATTTTATGGAACATTTAGCGTTAATGATATATGTTTCCGTACAATACTTGTTAAGGTTTATCGTAAAAAATATGTTATAATATAACGAGGTGTATAAAGTTTCCGTACAATACTTGTTAAGGTTTATCATGCGCCAAGTTTATTCGCTAAGGTGCTCACATCTAGTTTCCGTACAATACTTGTTAAGGTTTATCATGCGCCAAGTTTATTCGCTAAGGTGCTCACATCTAGTTTCCGTACAATACTTGTTAAGGTTTATCAAAGTAGAAATAGAATTTGAAAACTTCTTTACTGTGTTTCCGTACAATACTTGTTAAGGTTTATCGTTGGTGATGAATACGAAACTATGGTATTCAAAGCGTTTCCGTACAATACTTGTTAAGGTTTATCAATAAAGGTAAAAATGGTAAAACGTTAGAAATAAAGTTTCCGTACAATACTTGTTAAGGTTTATCCACTTGTAATATCAATGATTACTTTTTTATTATACTGAATAGTGCTTATAAAATCAAGATTTTTTATTTTTTACCAGCGATTATGTAGATTTTGGTTGATAAACTAAAAAGTGCTGTGAATGGTTGATTTTATTGGGAAGTGGGATTTTGATGAATTTATTCGCTGGTAAATTCAATTTTATTTATTGGCTAATATATATTATTTGATTTTAGAAAAACTAGCTTAATTTATATGGTAATTTTTCTATTATTTAATTTGAAGTTTTTATGACGAATTTATTAATATTATAGTAGTAAAAAGTTGCTTTATCTAAAATTTATGCCTATAATAAAGTATTGATATATCTTTGATGAGGTGGTCAAATGGCAAATAAAGCTTTTTTGGTGGCACTACAATATGCTATGCTTTTATGTCTTTGTGGATTCGTGTTTTTTACGGTGAAATCCATGTTTAAAGATTTAAAAAGTAATTCGCATCTAGCCTCCGAAAAAAAAGAAATTGCACCAAATGAAGTGGCTTTAGTAGTTTTGAAAGCAACAGACCCAAATTTGGCTAATAAGAAAATATCTTTTTGCGAACAAATCACTATTGGTCGAGGTAGCGAAAATGATATTGTACTTGATGATATCTATGTATCACATCATCATGCTGTTATTAGCCCTGTCCGCAATCTGTATCAGATTGAAGATTTACAAAGTAGGAACCATACCTATATAAATGGTAATATCTTGAACGGCAAGGAATTTTTGCAAAATGGTGATATTATTAAAATAGGTTGCGTTTCATTCCGTTTTGAGAGGTGATAGCTATGATAATTACTCATGCTACTGACATTGGTTGTATACGTACTACAAATGAAGATAGTTATCTTTGTATTGAACCCAATCTTTATGCGGTTGCCGATGGCATGGGCGGTCATGCAGCTGGCGAGATAGCTAGTCGTATAATGGTTGATACAGTCAAATTTCATTTAGAACACAAAAATCCTGATGAATGTACAGAAGAATGTTTGAAATCTACTGTTTTGGAAGCAAATCAACAAATAATGAAGGCATCTGTGGATAACCCTGATTATAATGGCATGGGCACAACGATTAGTTTGTTTTATGTACATTATGGTTATGCTACATGGGCTCATGTTGGTGATAGTAGAATTTATTTATTACGTAATAATGAGATTTATCAGTTAACCAATGACCATTCGTTAGTAAATGAATTATTACAAAAAAATAAAATTACAGCTGAAGAGGCTGAAAATTATCCCCATAAAAATATTTTGACTCGTGCTGTGGGTGTATCTATAAATTTAAATGTAGATACTGGTTCATGCGATATTTTAGAAAATGATAAATTTGTGATTTGTTCTGACGGTCTTACGAATATGGTAAGTAATAATGAGATAAAACAAATTTGTTATGATGATAGTATAGAAGATAAAGCACAGACTTTGGTGAATTCTGCTATAAATTATGGTGGTAAAGACAATATTACATGTATCGTGGTGGAAATAAAATGACGAAAAGTTGTTATAAAACATTGATTTTCCCAATTTTATTATTGTTTTTGGCGACCGCTTTATTTGGTTTAAAAAATCATAATTTACAGCAAGAGAATTTTTTACCAGTATGTGTATTGTCTGTGATTTTTATTGTTATACAGTTTATATGTACCAAAATCCGTAAAGGTGCGGATAATTATTTATTATCGATAATTATTTTTTTATCAAGTATTAGTGCGATTATGATTTTACGCTTAAAACCTGATTTATATATGCACCAAATAATGTGGATTGGTATTGGCTTGGTAGTATTTTTGGTGATAACTATTTTTGCTGATAAGTTGTTAGATTTATTAGATTTTCCTTATGTATTAGGATTAGGAGCTTTGATTATTATTTGTTCAGTACTTATTTTTGGTACAGATATCAATGGTAATCGTAACTGGATTATCTTAGGGCCTATCCAAATACAGCCTTCGGAATTTGCAAAATTATTCATCATTGCGTTTTTATCTTCATTTTTATCTGAAAATAAAAATATGTTGATACTTCCTAGTCGTGGTTGGAAATTTATTCATTTACCGCCATTTAGATTTTTAGCTCCGTTACTTTTGATTTGGAGTGCGTCTATTTTAATGTTCGTTAGTTTGAAAGATTTAGGTTCGGCATTGTTGTTTTTTGGTATTGTAGTCATCATGACTTATGTGGCTACTGGTAAAAAATTATATGTATTTCTAGCCTTGTTTTTCTTTTTGTTATCCTCATATATAAGTTATTTATTATTTGGACATGTACAGACTCGTGTCGCTATTTGGTTACATCCTTGGGACGACCCTATGGGCAGTGCATATCAAATAGTTCAATCCTTATTTGCTTTTAGTTATGGTGGTATTTTTGGTACAGGCTATAGCTTTGGTTTTCCCAAATTAATTCCAGAAGTGCATACTGATTTTATTTTTGCAGCTATTGGTGAAGAATTTGGACTTATTGGGGTAACTTTTATTTTATTAGCTTATTTGTTGTTATTTATGCGTGGTATGAAAATAGCTTTATCATTAACTAATGAAAAGTATAAATTAATGGCTTTTGGCTTGGCGATTACCATGTTATTACAAACATTTATCATTTTAGCGGGTGTAACCAAATTATTGCCTCTTACGGGTATTACTTTACCGTTTATTAGTTATGGTGGTAGTTCAATGGTTTCATCTTTCATTTCACTAGGGCTATTATATGCACTTAGTAGTAAGGAGAGATAGTTTTGCCCAAACAAAATAATATTGATAAACATATATATACAATTGTAAAAATTTTTATTGGTTTATTTGCGATAATTTTTCTGAATTTGGCATATATCCAGGTATATCAAGCAGAAGATTTACTCAAAAATCCACATAATTCGCATGTAACTGCGAAAGCGTCGCAGGTACAACGCGGAAAGATATTAGATAAACATGGTATTGTACTTGCTGATACAACTAGTGATAGTGAAAATCCTAATGAATGGAAAAGAATATATCCCTTTGGTGAAGTATTTGCCTCGCCGATTGGTTATGTTAGTGAAAAATTAGGTTATGCAGGTATTGAAAGTACACAAAATCTTTATCTTGCTGGTAATAATTTAATATTGCATTCATTAGGTCCACTTGCTCAACTTTTTGAGCAAAATGTGGGTAGTGATGTTCATTTAACGATAGATAGTAATTATCAACAAGCGGCGTATAATGCTTTGGGTGACCGTAAGGGTGCGGTTGTTATTTTAAATCGTAAAACAGGAGAAATTCTCGCTTTAGTTAGTCGCCCGACATTTAATCCAAATACAATTGACCAAGATTGGGATAATCTGCGTGTTGATGAAAATAGTCCTTTATTAAATCGTGCCAGCCAAGGATTGTATCCACCAGGTTCAGTAATAAAACCAATGATTGGTGATGGTATGCTTACAAATAATGTAGCTACTGTAGATACAACGATAAATTGTACTGGTTCATTAAAATTAAATGGTGGTTATTCTTTATCAGATAGTGGTGGCGAAGCTCATGGTATAGTTAATCTAGCCAAAGCTATTGAAGATTCGTGTAATAGCTATTTTGGTACGATGGGTATTCGTTTGGGGAGTAAAGGTCTAAAAGAGACTTTTTCTCGTTTTGGTTATGACCAAGAGTTGACTACTGATTTTGTGAATAATAAACCACAATTGCCAGATTTTGATAATTTAAGCGATGGCGAATTGGCACAAGTAGGTATTGGACAATCTACTTTATTGGTCACACCATTGCGTATGGCAATGTTAGCTGGTAGTATAGGTAATGAAGGTATTATGATGAAGCCATTTATTGTAAAAAATATTACTTCTCCAGATAATAGTGAATTAGAAAATCAAGAACCTACTGTTTGGCGAAAGGTATCTTCACCAGAAATAACACAGATTATTTATAATGATATGCAAAATGTTATAAAAAATGGTACAGGTACTAGAGCTAATATTCCAGGTATTGAAATTATAGGTAAAACTGGTACAGCTGAAAACTCATCAGGTAAGGACCATGCTTGGTTTATCGGTTGTGCAGATATGCCAAATGAAGATATTGCTTTTGCTGTTATTGTTGAAAATAGTGGCTTTGGTGGTAGTGAGGCTGCACCGATTATAAAAAATATACTCACAAGTATTTTAGCAAAGGAAGGGAAGTAAAATGTCTACGCTCTTAGACAATCGATATGAATTAATTGAACGTATAGGCGATGGCGGAATGGCAGAGGTTTATCGTGCACATGATAAAATGCTTGACCGTTTTGTTGCTATTAAAATTTTACATCCACAATTTACAAGTGATGAATCATTTGTAGCAAGATTTCGTCGTGAAGCACAAGGGGCTGCTAAATTATCACATCCAAATATTGTTAGTATTTATGATGTAGGTTCTTGTGATGGAAAACATTATATTGTAATGGAATATATCAAAGGGGAAACTTTAAAAGATAAAATTAATCGTGAAGGCCCTTTACCTATAGATACAACATTAGAAATCGTCCAAGAAATAGCAGAAGCATTAGAAAATGCCCATGCTAATCATCTTGTACATTGTGATATAAAACCGCATAATATTTTAATTAATGAAAAAGGTCATGTAAAAGTAGCTGATTTTGGTATTGCTCGTGCTACTTCTTCATCGACAATCACGTATACAGGTTCAATCGTGGGCTCAGTCCATTATTTCTCTCCTGAACAGGCTAAAGGACATACCATAAGCCCAAAATCAGATATTTATTCATTAGGTGTTGTAATGTATGAAATGCTTACTGGTAAAGTGCCATTTACAGGTGAAACTGCTGTAAGTATTGCTATAAAACATTTGCAAGAAGCACCAATAGCTCCACATGAATTACGTCCAGATATTTCACCGATTATTGAAGCAATCGTGCTTAAAGCAATGGATAAAAATCCGGATAATCGTTATTCTAGTACAGAATTAATCAAAGAAATTGAACAGGCAAAACAAAAACCTTTTGCCAAAGTCAATATTCCAACTCAAGACCCATTTGCTACACGTGTACTTACTAGTGAAGAAATGGAACAAATACAAAATATTAAGCCAAAAGATTCTAGTAAAAAAACAGAATATACAAAAGCAAAAACAACACCAGCAATAGATATACAGCGTTCAGTAAAAAAACAAAAATCAGGATTTTTTACGAAAAAATTCACAATTAGTTTAATTGCCATTTTAGTTTTAGGTTTTTGTGTAGGAGCATTTTTATCGTTTGGTGATTTTTGGAGTAATAAGACGGTAACTGTACCAAATGTTGTAGGTATGAGTCAAGCTCAAGCAGAAGAAACATTAAAAGCTGAAAATCTTCGTGTAGAGATTGCAGAGACTTTTGATGAATCTGTGCCTGTTGGTAAAGTTGCATCACAAACACCAGAAGCTGGTAAAACTGTTAAGGAAAATCGCCTAATTACTATTTATATTAGTAAAGGTGGCGAAGAAATTAACATGATTGATTTGGTAGGTAAAAAGCAAGCTGATGCCGAAAAAGAATTAGCTAAATTAAAAATCACAATTGGTAAAGTTATCAGTGAATATTCAGATAAACCAAGTGGTACTATTTTACAACAATCAATCAATCCAAATGATAAAATAAAAAAAGGCTCAACTATAGATATTGTAGTAAGTAAAGGTAAAGAAGTGAAAAAAGCTATTGTTCCGGATGTGAGTGGATTATCCATGGAACAAGCAAAATCTTTATTAGAAGCTGAAGGGTTCAAAGTAAAAGTAGATGGTTCTAGTGGTAATGTTGTAAGTCAAAGTATTCCTTCGGATTCACAAATTGATACAGGTAGTGTAATTAGTATTACTGTATCTAATACATCAGCAGATAGACATACTACTAAAGCTGAAAATAATAAGGCAGAAACGCAAAAACAAACAAATACTGTAGAGCCAAGTACAAATACGAATAAACCTGCAGTAGAAGTGCCTCATCGCCAAAAAGATTAATTAGATAAAATCTACAATATGGTTATATAAATTGAATTTTAAAAATTATAATTAAAGGAGGATTTTTAATGAATGCCGTTATTTTATTATCTGGTGGATTAGATTCTACAACTTGTATGGCTGTAGCCAAAGAGCAAGGATATGATTTATATCCAATCAGTTTTGATTATCATCAACGTAATAAAATTGAATTAGAAAGTGCTAAAGAAATTGCCAAATTTTTTGGTGCAAAACGCCATTTAATTATTGATACAAATATGAATGCTATTGGTGGTTCAGCATTAACAGATGAACATATTCAAGTGCCTGAAGGTCATGTGGAACGTAAAGACGATGATGTACCTGTAACGTATGTGCCTTCAAGAAATTTGATTTTTTTGAGTTATGCTTTGGGATATGCTGAAGTAGTAAAAGCAGATGCTATTTTTATTGGGGTAAATGCTATTGATTTTTCTGGTTATCCAGATTGTCGCCCGGAATTCATTCAAAAATTCCAAGAGCTTGCTAATTATGCTTGTAAAGCTACTGCTGTTGATGGAAATCAAATTCAAGTAAAAACTCCACTACAAAGTTTATCGAAAAAAGAAATTATTCAACTTGGAACAAAACTTGGTGCACCATATCATTTAACACGTAGTTGTTATAATGGCAAAGAAAAGGCTTGTGGTGTTTGTGATAGCTGTAAACTTCGTTTACGTGGTTTTGCCGCAGCTGGTATCAAAGATCCTATTGCTTATGAAAAAAATCAAAATGATATAGCTAAGAATCATATTGCTTTTGAAAACGGAGAGTGAAACCTTGCAAGACGTACAAAATAGAGTAGATAAACGTGGTATTGCTATTCAACGAGTGGGCATTAGTGATGTTTATTTACCATTACAACTAAAACAAGAGCAACAGCATCAACCAATAATGGCTAAATTGAAATTTACAGTAGATTTACCTATGGAATATAAAGGTACTCATATGAGCCGTTTCCAAGAAATTTTAACTGATTGGCAAACAGAGATAATCGGTCAATCTGAAATTGGTGACATTTTAGATGATGCTATAAAAAAATTAAATTCAAATTCAGCACATTTATCTTTGAGTTTTAAATATTTTATGGAAAAAACAGCACCTGTTAGTGGCAAAAAATCTTTATTGGATTTAGATTGTAAATTAAGTGCAGTGAAAACTAGAAATAAAACTTCTATGCCATTTGTATTATCGATAAAAATCCCAGTAACTTCACTTTGCCCATGCAGTAAAGAGATTTCTGCTTATGGGGCACATAATCAACGTAGTATTATTTCTGTAAAAATAAATTATGATGGACAAAAAACAGCAATCAATATTGAAGATATTGTACGCTTGATTGAAGAACAAGCCTCTTGCCCATTATATCCATTATTAAAACGTGAAGATGAAAAATATGTAACTGAAAAAGCATATGAAAATCCCAAATTCGTTGAAGATATTTTACGTGATTGTGTATTAGCACTTAGAACATTAGATAATATTACATTTTTCTCTGTAGAATGCGAAAACTTCGAATCAATTCATAATCACAATGCATATGCTAGTCATATCGAATATTTAAAATAAAATATAGCTTTCTATAAAGATGAAGAAACTAAAATAAGTAAAAAAGCACTGTTATAAGTAGATTTTCTCTTATAGCAGTGCTTTTTATTTGTTTCGTTATAGTTATAATGATGATTATAGTGATGATTTGTATGGATTTTTTGACTAGCTTTTATAATGCTTTATTTTTATTTAATTTTACTTGTTGGATTTTTTTGTCGATTTCATTGGCTATTTCAGGATTATCAGCAAATAATTCATGTGTCAAAAAATATAAATATGAAGAATTATAGAATACTTGTTTTTTCATTTCTATATGACTTTGTTGCAGTGCTTTGATTTCGTTAAATAAGACCATGATATTTTTATTGATAGTAGTTAATTTTTTTGATACTTCTTCTACATCGTTATTTTTGGTTGTTACAGTAGTTGTTGCTATATCTTTAGTGTCTTTAGTATTTAAAATGCGTTCTCGACAAAGTTCAGATAATGATTTTTTTTGTTTTTGGGCTTCTTGTTTTAATGCTTGCTTATCTTTATCTGTTAAATTAATAGAAATTTGACCCATATTAAATTAACCACCTTTTTATAATAATGACTATTTTAGTACGATTTTGGACAAATGAAATTATAATAATAATTATAGCATATTGTAACTTGATTCGTAAATTTTTAATATATTATTTACAGATAGACATTAGACACTTTATAATTAAAATTAGTTTGGATATTGGAGGCGTTAACGCGTGAGTTATATAATAAAGAGAATTTTAAATGCCTTAGTTGTATTGTGGGTGGTTATTACAATCACTTTTTTCTTGATGCATGCTATTCCTGGTGGGCCGTTTACCGCGGAAAAATCATTACCGCCATATGTTTTGCATAGTATTGAAGAACGTTATAAATTAAATGACCCGATTTATGTACAATATGGTGATTATTTAACGAATTTAGTCCAAGGAGATTTAGGGCCTTCTTTTAAATATCCTGGTCGTAGTGTTAATGATATTATTAAAGATGGTTTTCCTGTATCTTTTAAATTGGGTATGGAGGCTATTTTATTAGCTATTATTATAGGGATACCTTCAGGAGTTATTGCTGCTACGCATAAAGATAAATGGCAAGATAAATTTGTTAATTTTTTTACTACTTTGGGTGTAGCTGTGCCAAGTTTTGTTGTGGCTGCATTACTTATTTATATTTTATCGACTAAATTACATTTGTTACCTGCTGCTATGTGGAATGGTTGGCGTTATGAAATTATGCCGGCACTAGCTTTATCAGGTATGCCAATGTCGTTTATTGCTCGACTTACGCGTTCTAGTATGCTTGATGTTTTATCACAGGATTATATCAAAACAGCCAAAGCCAAAGGCTTATCTTGGTCAAAAGTTTTAGTAAAACACGCATTACCTAATTCTTTGATACCTGTCATTACGTATATTGGGCCAATGACTGCTGGTATTTTGACAGGAAGTTTTGTTATTGAAAGTATTTTCGCTATTCCAGGGCTCGGTCAATATTTCGTAACTAGTATATATAATCGTGATTATACGGTTATTTTAGGTGTAACTATTTTTTATAGTGTTATCGTGATTGTTTTGAATATGCTTGTCGATTTAATTTATCCATTGTTAGACCCACGTATAAAATTAGGCGAAGAAAAGAGTGATTAATGATGATAAATAAAGATTTATTTGTACCGCTAGAGAAAGAGATTTTACAAGTACAAAAACAAGAAGTAAGTTTAGGCTATTGGCAAGATGCTTTTTTTAGACTTCGTAGAAATAAAACGGCTTGGCTAGGTCTAATCATTATTATCTCGTTAATTCTTATAGCTATCTTTGGCCCAATGTTATCTAGTCATACTTATGATGAACAAAATTTAATGATGACAAATACCTCACCTAGTTTAGAACATTGGTTTGGTACAGATAATTTAGGTAGAGATATTTTTATTCGTGTATTGTATGGTGCAAGAATTTCACTGGCTATTGGTATAGTTGCTAGTTTATTAAATTTATTTATTGGTGTTATTTATGGTGGTATTGCAGGTTTTTGTGGTGGTAAAATTGACCGCATAATGATGAATATTGTAGATATTTTGTATAGTGTACCTACGTTATTATATGTGATTTTATTAATGGTTATTTTAAAACCAGGACTTATCAATATTTTTATTGCTTTAGGTATTGGTTATTGGTTACAAATGGCTAGAATTGTACGTGGACAAATTTTGTCAATGAAAGAACAAGATTTTATTTTGGCGGCAAAAACTATTGGCTTATCGAAAACTAGAATTTTGTGTAGACATTTATTGCCAAATGCGATGGGGGCAATTATCGTAACGATGACGCTTGCTATTCCTGATGCTATTTTTACTGAGGCTTTTTTGAGTTTTATTGGTCTTGGGGTATCAGCACCGATGGCTAGTTGGGGTGTGCTTGCCTCAGAGGGTGTAAATAATATTCGTGCATATCCATTTCAATTATTTTTCCCTGCTATGGCCATTAGTATTACGATGTTAGCTTTTAACTTTTTAGGTGATGGACTACGTGATGCTCTTGACCCCAAAATGCGTCGTTAAGCTAAAGAAGGTGAATTTTTTATGAAAAATATAGCAGAAAATATTTTAAGAATAGAGGATTTAGCGATTTCTTTCCAAACTTATAGAGGAACGGTAAATGCTGTACGTAAAGTAAGTTTTAGCGTATCTAAAGGCGAAACTTTGGGGATAGTTGGGGAGTCAGGTTGCGGAAAATCTGTTACTGCTCATGCTATCATGGGATTATTGCCGAAAGAAAATAGTAAACTTACTCAAGGAAAAATATTTTGGCATAATCAAGATTTAACTACTTTTTCCGAAAAAGAATGGGCACAACTTCGTGGTAATAAAATTGCAATGATTTTCCAAGACCCCATGACTTCGTTAAATCCTGTGTTAAAAATTGGTACGCAATTAAAAGAAGTTTTATTTTTACACAAAAAAATGACTAATAGTGAGGCGACAAAAAGGGCTATTGAATTATTAAATTTAGTAGGTATACCTTTTGCAGAAAAAAGATTAAATGATTATCCGCATGAATTTAGTGGTGGTATGCGACAACGTGTAATGATTGCTATGGCACTTGCTTGCGAGCCTGAATTATTGATTGCTGATGAGCCAACAACTGCTCTTGATGTAACAGTACAAGCTCAAATTTTAGATTTATTAACGGAATTAAAAAATAAACTAAATATGGCGATTATTATTATTTCACATGATTTAGGTGTTATTGCAAATATTTGTGATAAAGTAGCTGTTATGTATGCAGGGCAAATTGTAGAGAAAGCAGGTGTGGAAGAATTATTTTATCATGCTCATCATCCATATACACAAGGTTTATTAAAATCTTTACCGCATTTGAATTTAGATAAAGCTAAAACTTTATATGTAATTGACGGTCAACCGCCAGATTTAAAAGCAAAATTAGATTTTTGCCCCTTTGCTAATCGTTGCCCACATACTATGAAAATTTGTATACAAGCTATGCCAGAAGAAATTATCTTAAATGAAAATCACAGTTTAAAATGTTGGCTTGAACACCCATTTGCCCAAAATGTACGATAGGAGATTTGATTATGACTGCAAATTTATTAGAAATTAATAATCTATCCAAAGAATTTATTATCCAACGTTCTTTTTGGGGCAATCCATTACAAAAATTAAAAGCAGTAAATGATATAAGTTTTACTATTAAACAAGGTGAAACTTTGGGATTAGTTGGCGAATCTGGCTGTGGAAAATCTACCACAGGCAAGACTATTATCGGATTATATACACCAACGAAAGGTAAAATTATTTTTCAAGGTGAAGATATTACTGCAAGAACAAAGCCAACAAGAGATATTCAAATGATATTTCAAGACCCCTATGCCTCATTGAATCCTCGCATGACGGTAAATGATATCATTGAAGAACCTTTGATAGTGCATAAATTATATTCCAATAAGACTGCTCGTCAGCAACGTATCTATGAATTACTGGATTTAGTGGGACTAAATAAAGAACAAGCCAATCGCTTTCCGCATGAATTTAGTGGCGGACAACGTCAACGTATTGGTATAGCAAGAGCCCTTGCCTGTGAGCCAAAACTTATTATTTGTGATGAACCAATTTCGGCATTAGATGTATCTATTCAAGCACAAGTAGTCAATCTTTTGGAAAAATTGCAGAAAGAATTAGGACTTACTTATTTATTTATTGCCCATGATTTAGCAATGGTACGTTATATTAGTAATCAAGTAGCCGTAATGTATTTAGGTCAAATAGTAGAACTAGCACCAACAGAAGAATTATATGAAAATCCACTACATCCTTATACCAAAGCATTATTCTCTTCTATTCCTTTGCCCGACCCTAAACTTGAGTGTACTAAAGAACGTATTATCCTAAAAGGTGATTTACCAAGTCCTATCAATTTACCGCAAGGCTGTCCATTTGCCACTCGTTGCCCAAAAGTAAGTGATATTTGTCGACAAAAAATGCCTATTATGCAACAAATCCATAATCGTTATGTAAAATGTCATCATTTAGATATTTAGACTAAATTTTTATAGCTATTGTAATAATTAAATTATGATAGCTATATTTTTTTATAAAAATTTATTAAATTAAAATACATTTTAAAGTATATTAGTTTAGTAGTAATTTTGAAATATTTAAATAATAAAAAGCATAATATATTAATTGGAATATATTTTAAAACCTATTAACCCAATAGAAATAATACTTAAAAATAGACATTGAAATACATTAAGTTGTATAAAAATGTTTCCAAAACAACAAATTATCAGAAAAATTCGCTTTTTTTCGAAGAAAAGGAGTGCTATAATAATGGTAAATAAAACAAGTATACTTTACATATTTTATTTAATAGTTTTATTTCAGGAGGAATGATTTTAGTGAATAGTAAATAATTACGTAAAAAAATCCTTTGCTCTATCTTGGCAGCCAATGCAATTGGTTTTGGTTATACTTCAACTATGTATGCTGCAACAGTAAATAATGACAATCATCAAATCACTAATGATAATATTCAAAGTGATATTGGTAGTTGTAAATTGATTGTAGGTCAAGGAAATCTTGATATTCAAACTACAGCAAGCGTTGGTAATATTTTGGCTAAATTACCAAGTGGTGATATTTTAGGTGCATTAGCTCCGGAATCAAATCCTGACGGAAATGGTTTTAAATATGCTCCACTTGTAGGAGTAATCGGTGGCGAAGCTAAAATAGATGCAGGAACTTCTGGTTCTTTAGGTATGGTAAATTTTATACCAGGTAAATTACCTGATAATATAGTTAATGGTGTTAATAAAATTATCAAAACAGATACTTTAGATACTAACCATAATAAGCAATTAGAAAATACTTTTGGTAGTGAAAATGAACGAAAAGATATTAATATCAATATCGGTGGCGAAAATAGTGAGCCAGTAGTTATTGGTCTTATTGGTGGAGATTTTTCATTTAACTCCAATATGGATAATAAAAAAATAGAAGATCAAACTGTATTAACTAGATTTGGTGATGTAAATATCAATACTAATAGTGGCAATTTATTAGGCGGTGTTGGTGCTAGTGCAGCAATTTCTGTAGGAAATATTGATGCTCAAGTTACTATACCTAAAGAAATACCGTTTTTTGGTGGACAGAAATTAGATTATGTTACTAATGGTGATACCAAAACTATAATTAATGGTAATGTAACTAATAATGTAAATAATGGTGCTAATATTGCAGGATATCTTAATGGGGGTGCTGCTGTAGCTATTGGTGGTAAAGCAGAATCTATAGTAAATGGGAATAGTAATGTAAATATTAATGCAAAAGTTGATGGACAAAATCTTGAAGGTTTATCTGTTGGCGTTGCTGGTGGTGGACTTGCAGTTAGTACATTAGGAAGTACTGCAAAAAGTACAGTAAATGGCAATACTACTATTAATGTAAATAATGGTTTAACAGCAGGTCTTGTTGGTGGCGGTATGGCAGGTTCTGTTGATGCTACTTGGGTTGGTAGTAAAGTAGTTGGCGACCAAATTGGTAATAATGAAAACTTTACAGATATTACTGATGAACAATTAGAAAAATTATTGGAAATGGATAGTGATATACCAGATAGTATAATTACACTTCAGGGTATTTATGATGGTGGTACAGCTACTGCTACAACAAAAGATACAAATATTAAATTAACTGGTACAACTACAGCTGTTGGTGTAATCGGTGGTGGTGTAGCTGGAGCCGTTCATGATTTTGTAGCTAGAGGAGATGAACATGGTCAACGTCCAGATGGAGTAAATCAAGGTCAAATTTTAGGACAGTCTAATGCTAAAGTTCAGACAGGTGTTACTCATATCGATGTAAATGTACAAAGTAAAACAGGAGAAGATTTAACACCTGAAGATAAAGGCGAATTAATAAGTGGATTAAAAGGTGTAGCTCAAGCTTTAACCGCAAAAGATAAAATTGAAGCATTAAAAGATGCCACTACAAAACTTCAAGATAAAGGTGCAGTAATTGGTGTAGTTGGCGGTGGTGTAGCTGTTGGCTATAGTGGAAATAATGCTGATTTAGCCGAAAATACTGAATTAAGTAAAGGTGCAAATGCTACTGCTACAAATGAGGGTGCTGAAATTAATTTAAATAATGGTTATGTAGTAGGTACTTTTGGCGGTGGTGTAGCATTAAGTAATAGAACAGCTCATTCTACAGTAGAAACAACTGATGATATTAATATCAATGTAAATGGAGCAGAAGTTATTGGTTTATTTGGCAATGGTGTTGCTGGTATGAAAGATGGTATCTCTGGTGATGGCTTTGCAAAAACTACAGCAAAAAATACAAATATTAATATTAATGCAGGCAGTGTAGACGGCGTATTTGGTGGCGGTCTTGCTGTAACTACTGGTATTAACAATAAAGATAATGCCACTGTTGAAACAACAGGCACAAGTACAATTAATGTTAATGGTGAAGTAAATAAATTAAATTATGATCAATTAAATGGTGTATTTGGTAAAAATGCTCCATTAAATGGTATGTTTGGCGACCAATTTGAAGCTGTAAAAACTAATGCAAAAGATGTTGCTATCATGGGTGGCGGTGTTGCAGCAGGTCAAGGTGCTGTAAGTCATGTAGCAAATTCTATTATTAATATTAATACTGGAGCAAATATCAAAGGTGATATCGTAGCTGGTGGTCTTGCTGCAGATAATGGTAAATCCACTGTAGATAATAGTACTATTAATTGGAATGGTGGTATTGTAGAAGGTCAACTCAATGGTTCTGGTATCGGCAGTGATACAGCAACTGTTAAGGATAATAGTATTTTAAATATTAACGGTGATGTAGAATTAAATGCTATCGATAAAGATAGTAAACCAGTTAGCAAAATCACACAATTTGATAATGTAAACTTTAAAGCAGGTACTACAACTACTGTTAGTGGTATTAAAGCCGGAAATGATGTTGCATTAATAGATGGATTGAATACAACAATTAACGTAGAAGATGGTGCTCGTCTAAATATTTCTAAATTAGATAAATCCGAAGATAGATATTTGATAGCTAATGATTATAATGAAAATAGCAAGCTTTGGGAAAATAGTGATTTAGCTTATGATAGAACAGAAAGCTATGCTACAGCTACAGATAAAGAAGGTCAATATACTATTACTTATAAAGATTTATCTCAATTAAATAAAGATGAACAAAATGCAGCAATTGAAGATTTTGTAGATAGCTTAGGTCAAAATGGTGAAGCTTTACAAGGTATTGTAAGCGGTCTTATTACTAATAAAGACAATACTTTTGAAGGTGCAAAAGACTTCTTCCAAGATATTACTACTAGTGATAATTTGAATAATCAAGCTTTAGTAGCTGGTACTTTATTTGGTGAAGTTGCTGGTGTAACAAGTAATACTATTTCTATGGCACAAGATATGGCCGAAAATGCATTCTTAAGACTTTCTTTAACTCAAGATACTATTAATGCTGAACCTATTGATGAAAATGGTGCTATTTGGGCAAAATATGCTCATAATAAACATAAAGTAGATGGTTTAGGCTCTAGCTTAGGTGATCTTCATTCTGATAGTAGCTATGATGGTATTACTGTAGGTTATGATTTCAATAAAACAGGTGATATTCAAACAGGTATAGCATTTAGCTATTTTGATGGCGATGGTAATGGTTTAGGTGTAAATAATGACTTCGATATGTGGGGCTTAAATATTTATGGCAATATGCAACAAGGTGATATGAATTATATTGCTGATTTAGGATTTAGCCAAGGTAGCAATGATTTAACAGGGTATGTAAACGGTAAAAATATGACAGCTGATAGAGATTTAAGTGTTATTTCTGCTGGTATTAGAGCTGAAAAACTTTATACTCAAGGCAATACTCAAATCGTACCTTACACTGGTCTAAGATATATGCATATTAATTCTGATGATTATACAACTTATTATGATGGAAAAGCTGCATTCAGAAATTCCGGCGAAACTCAAAATGTTTGGACTTTACCTATCGGTGTAAGTTTACGTAATGAAACAGTTACAAATAGTGGTTGGAGAGTAACTCCACAAGCTGATTTAGCTTATGTATGGGCATTTGGTGATACTGATAGCGACCTTACTGTAAATGCTGGTTCAGGTGCATCCGTATTAAATTATGATATTATGGATAGCGGTAGCTGGATTGGTTCTGTAGGTATTGAAGCTGCTAAAGATAATTTAAGCTTTGGTATTGGTTACAGTTATCAAAAAGGTAGCAATGAACAAGATAATAAATGGTTTGCAAATATAAATTATAGTTTCTAATTCATATTAATAAATAAAAAAGCTCCCTTAGGGGAGCTTTTTTGTATATGTTATTATTTTACATTAGCCATTACATCATCTAAATTATTTAATAAGTCATTGATATTTTCTTCGGTGATTATAAGTGGTGGTTGGAATGCGAGTACATTTCTGCTGATACCGTTTTTACCAATGATAAAGCCTCTGTCTTTCATTGTTTCTACGATATATTCTAATTTATCAGATGCAGGAGATTTATCAGGATTTACAAGTTCTGCACCAATCATTAAGCCAAGACCACGTACATCGCCAATGAATGGATATTTTTCTTGTAAGCGAAGTAAACCATTTTTTAATTGTTCGCCACGAATACGTGCTTTTTCCATTAAGTTGTGTTCTTCAATATAATCTAATACGGCAATACCTGCTGTAGAAGAAACAGGATTTCCGCCAAGTGTAGAAGCACCAGGACGAGTATATTTGTCAGCGATTTCAGGGCGAGAGATAAAGCAACTAATTGGCGCACCATTACCTAAAGCTTTAGCCATAGTCATGATATCTGGTTCTACATCAAAGTTTTCGATAGCGAACATTTTTCCAGTGCGAGCAAAGCCTGTTTGTACTTCGTCGACAATAAGTAAAATATCATGTTTAGCTAAAATTTCTTTTAAACGTTTAAAATATCCTTTTGGTGGTACGATGATACCTGCATTACCTTGAATGGCTTCACAAATCATTGCAGATACATTACCAGAAGTTGCATAGCTGATAATATCTTCTACGGCATTAGCACAAGCATAATCGCATTCAGGGAATTTTTTACCCATTGGGCAACGATAACAATAAGGATTTGGTGCAAAATGGATACCGCCTATAGGATTTGGGTCAGTACGCCACATACCGATACCAGTTAAATTCATAGTAAGTTTTGTTCTACCATGCAGACCGTTACGAAGTGCGAGTAATTCACTTTTTTGATTATAAATATTAGCTAATAATACAGCACCTTCATTAGCTTCTGTACCTGTAGAACAAAAGAACGATTTTTGTAATTTACCAGGTGTTACATGAGCTAATTTTTCAGCAAGATTATAGATATTTTCAGTCAAATAAATATTACATACATGTTGTAATGTTTCTACTTGATTGGCTACTTTTTTGGTAATTTCTGGATTACAATGACCACAATTTATAACAGAAACACCAGCAAAACAATCTAAATACTTTTTACCTGTATGGTCATATAAATATTGCATATTACCTTTTACGAATTGTACAGGACGTTCATAAAAATGACCAAGACAAGGCACGATATATTTTTTCTTTTTTTCAAGACATTTTTCAGGGCCTAAATATTCTGACATGATATTCTTCCTTTCGCTATCAACAATATGTATATAAAATTATACATATTAGCAAGAATTGTCATTAATATCTAAGTATCTAAAATAAATTAGCCAACTTAAAATCAATGACAATGCTCCTAAATTATTAATTAATTCACTTTATAAAATTAATAAGATTTTTTATGACGATATGCACCAATACCTAAAGGACGAGGACTAATTTCTTGTAATTTAGCTAAAGTATCTGCTTTATCAGCTAAAGTATTATCAATAGCGTTACGATAAATTTTAGTTAATTTGCCAGTAAACTCTGGTGTATAATCTTGTGCTTCAATACGGAAAGTATTTACACCTTTTAATTTATGAAGATATGGTAATAAGCATAAATCATTAGTAAATAAAATATGAAGTCTACCAAATTGGTCCATACGCATAGAATGTTTGCCACCCAAAGTATCTACTAAAGCAAAATGTTTATCGTTAAAATCTGGATTAGTAAGTGGGTCGAATTTTAAATTTAATGCAGGAATATTTGTATCAGAAATCATAGCTTCAATATTGCCATGAACAGTGAGTGTCATTGGTAATTTGCTAGTTTCTACTAATGTTTTCACTTGTGCATATGGTAATTCATAAGAGGCTGTTGCTTCTACAACACCATTTTCGCCTAAAAATTCTGTAGCTACATGGTTGAAAATATTAAAGCTATGGTCAGCATAAATTGGTAAATCAGTAAGCTCACGAATAATTGTAGCAGAACCTAAATTCCCAGCCATAATACCATCTGGTTTTATTTCATTCAAATCACGGCATAATTGTTCAAGCTCACCACATTGGTCTTTTAATGTAGTTCTTGGAGTATTTACGATAACTTTTGCACCGACTTGATGAGCTTCATTCAAGATAGTTTTTATTTCTTCAATAGTCCAAGGATTATGTGGACGATATACTTCGCCACCTACATAAATGATATTTGCACCATTGGCTAAAGCTTCACGAGCATGAGCAATAGTTGCTGTTTTTACTGCAAGATTTGGTTTAGTTGCATTTTCTACATGAATATCCTCTAAGTCGTTTAACCATTCACAATTTAAATCAGCTTCTTTAGCAGCATAACTGAAAAATCTTGGTTCACGTTCACCAGTATAACCAATAGCACGACTATCTGGTTTATCCATAGCAAAACAAGTAGAATAATCACGAACTCTACCGTCAAATAATTTTTGCCAATCTTCTTCATTGATATGATAACCTGCTGGATCAGCTACATAATTATCAATAGCACGACGATAAATGCTTACGATATTAGATACGAAATCTGCACTACGCATACGACCTTCGATTTTGAAAGAATATACACCTGCTTGGATTAAATCAGGAATATTTCTATACATGCACATATCTTTTAATGCTAAGCGATAATCTCCGTCTGTAGTAGTTTCTTGGATTTTGCCATCAGATTCGTCCATGATTTTATAAGGCCAACGACAAGCTTTCATACAACGACCACGGTTACTACTATTTGCGAATAATACACCAGAATGGATACATTGACCACTTTCAGAGATACACATATCACCATGGATGAAATATTCAAGTTCAAAATCGCTATCTACAGCTTTTAATTCGCTAAGTTCTTTTAAGGACATTTCACGGCTAACAACTACACGACGAATACCATATTCTTTTAATTTTTTAATAGCTGCATTATTATGAGAGTTCATCATAATAGATGCGTGCATAGTCAAATTCAAACCAAGTTTTTTTACGAGTTGAGCAGTTGCTAAATCTTGAATTAAAATTGCATCTGGTTGAATTTCGTTTAAATAAGTAAGATATTCTTCAAGTTCAGGAATTTCTTCATCACTAATGAGATTATTTATAGTTATATATAGCATTACGCCATGAGCATGAGCATAATCTACAGCTTTTTTGAGCATTTCATTATCAAAGTTAGCATCAGATTTTAACATACGCATATTAAAATGCTTTCCGCCTAAATAAACAGCATCAGCTCCAGCATCAATGGCAGCAACTAGAGTATCCCAGTTACCAGCTGGAGCTAATAATTCTACCGATTTTTTATCTAATAACATTCAACAATCCTCCAAAACAAATATACTAGTATAAGTATAACATAATTTTTTATTCTTTAGAATTAATATAATTTATATTAATAGCTTAATCCCATTCTCGTTCAGCTAAAACTTCTTCTAAATTAAGTGGCAGATGAAACCATTGTATAATATATTCTAAATCATGAATAAGACATTCACGAGCGATATTATCATATTCGCTATCATTATCGAGAAATTCTTCCTGTAAACTATTGGCACTGCGTACCAATTCGTAAATTTTATCACCAATTTCTATCAAGTCGGTTGGCTGTTGTGCCAAATAAGTAATGAAATCCTTCAAAAGATACTTTATTTTATCAATGAGAAAATCTGGATAAAAACTGTCCTCGTATAATTCTTCAAGCAAAATATATTGCTCATCAAACCTGTCCATTTATTAAAAAATAACCCTCCATTAAAAAATTTTTTAATTCATCAAAACATATACTGTTTATTATACAATTTTTATAAAAATAAATCCACTAATACCCTAGTTTATATGATTTATAATAAATTTATTAGTTATTTATGAAAAGAAAAAAGTGGGATAATAACACTCTTTACAATCTATATTTTTAAATTATATAATGATAAAATAAATAAAATTGGTCGTATCAGCTTTAAAATAAAATTTTTTGAAATAAATAATTAATAGAATAATATTTGAGGTTAATTTTTTATTTAAGAAAGTGAGGTACTGATGGACGCAAATACAGATAAAAATATAATTGAAAATAAAGTTGAAACTAATATAGATTTTGTACATTTACATGTACATACGGAATATAGCTTATTAGATGGAGCTAGTCGTGTAAAAAAATTACTTGCTCGAGCGAAAGAATTAAATATGAAATCTATAGCTATCACTGACCATGGTACGATGTATGGTACGATAGCTTTTTATAAAGAGGCTTTAAAACAAGGTATAAAGCCGATTATTGGTTGTGAAGTGTATCTTGCGCCAAAATCTCGATTTGATAATTTTGAAGTAGAAGGTACAAGATATTATCATTTGATTTTGCTTGCAGAGAATCAACAAGGTTATCAAAATCTTATAAAATTAGTATCACTTGCTAATATTGAAGGTATGTATTATAAACCTCGTATTGATAAAGATTTATTAAGAACTTATCATGAAGGTATTATTTGTTTAAGTAGTTGTATTGCTGGGGAAATACCACAGGCAATTATTCGTGATAATATGGAGCGAGCTGAAAATTTAGTAGCAGAATATATTGATATTTTTGGTAAAGATAATTTTTATTTAGAAATTCAAAATCATCAAATACCAGAAGAGGCCAAAGCTAATAAAGGTTTAATTGAATTAGCTAGAAAATTTGATGTGAAATTAGTAGCAACAAATGATATGCACTATATAAAAAAAGAAGATAGTGCTTTTCATGATGTATTATTATGTATTCAAACGGGTAGAACTTTAGATGAAAAAGACCGTATGAAGTTTTATAATGACGATTTTTATTTAAAATCTGGTCAAGAAATGTTTGATTTATTTAAAGAAGTACCTGAGGCAATTACCAATACTTTAGAAATAGCAGAGCGTTGTAATGTGGATTTTGAATTTGGTCATTTACATTTACCGAACTTCCCTTTACCAGAAAATATGACTGATGAACAATATTTAAGGAAGTTATGTGATGAAAAAATTACTAATCGCTATCCTGTAGTTACTGATGAAATAAACAAACGTTTGGCATATGAATTATCCATTATTCATCGTATGGGTTATGATAGTTATTTCTTGATTGTTTGGGATTTTATCAATTTTGCTCGTAGTCAAAATATTGCTGTAGGCCCTGGTCGTGGTTCGGCAGCAGGAAGTATTGTAGCTTATATTTTGGGAATAACAGATATTGACCCATTAAAATATAATCTACTTTTTGAACGTTTTTTAAATCCTGAACGTGTAACTATGCCGGATATAGATATTGATTTTTGCTATATTCGTCGTGATGAAGTTATTGAATATGTAAAGCGTAGATATGGCGATGACCATGTAGCTCAGATTATTACTTTTGGTACAATGGCAGCTAAAGGTGCAATTCGTGATGTAGGGCGTGTAATGAATATGCCTTATAATGAAGTGGATAAAATAGCAAAATTAGTACCGCAAGAATTGGGTATGACTTTAGATAAAGCTTTAAAAGATTCATCTGAATTATTAAGTTTATATCAAGAAAATTTGGAAGTACGAAAATTAATAGATTTTGCCAAAGATGTCGAAGGTATGCCACGCCATTCATCTACGCACGCGGCAGGTGTCGTTATTGCCAAAGACCCTGTAACGGATTATGTACCAATTCAAGTATCAGAAGGTACTTTAGTAACACAATATGATAAGGATTGTGTTGAAGAATTGGGCTTATTGAAAATGGACTTTTTGGGTCTGCGTACATTGACTGTTATTGCCGATGCGCTGACTAATATAAAAAATAATCGTGGTATTGAAGTAGATTTGGATAAAATACCATTAGAAGATGAAGAAACTTCCCAAATGCTTTGTCGAGGCGAAACGGGTGCAGTTTTCCAATTAGAGTCTTCGGGAATGACTACTTTAGTAAAAGACCTAGCACCAACAGGATTTGCTGATTTGATTCCAGTTATGGCACTTTATCGCCCAGGGCCATTAGGTAGTGGTATGGTGGCTGATTTTATCAATGGTCGTCATGGTAGAAAAAAAGTAACGTATGCTCATCCTGCTTTAGAGCCGATTTTAAAAGAAACTTTTGGTGTGATTTTATATCAAGAACAGGTAATGCAGATAGTACAGGTATTAGCTGGATTTACTTTGGGACAAGCTGATATCTTACGTCGTGCTATGGGTAAGAAAAAACATGATGTATTGATGTCGCAGAAAGAAAATTTCTTGAAAGGTGCAAAAAATAACGGTGTAGATGATAAATTAGCACAGGAAATTTTTGATTTATTATTACATTTTGCTGATTATGGTTTTAATAAATCGCATAGTGCGGCTTATGCTCTTGTTTCTTGGCGAACAGCATATTTAAAAGCTCATTATCCGCAAGAATTTATGGCGGCTATTTTAACAAGCTTGATGACCAGTAATAAAATTGGTGAATATATCGAACAATGTAAACATATGGGGATAGATATTTTACCACCAGATATAAATGCTAGTCGTGATAGTTTTACCGTAGATAAAAATAGTATTCGTTTTGGTTTAGCAGCGGTGAAAAACGTAGGTGAAGCAGCTTTAAAAATGATTGTAGAAATTCGTGAAAAAGATGGATTATTTACTTCAATAGAAGATTTTTGCTCACGAGTAAGTAGTAGATGTATTAATAAACGAGCTTTAGAAAATCTTATAAAATGTGGAGCGTTTGACTCTTTGGGATATAATCGAGCACAATTTATGTCGGTATTAGACCAAGTTATAGAATTAGGTGCAAGAAAGCAAAAAGATTTAGCAAGTGGACAAATGGATTTATTCAGTGAATTTATGGACGAAGATACTTCTATTGACAAAATCACTATGCCGAAAGTCAATGAATTCCCTAAAATTGAATTATTGAATATGGAAAAAGAAATCACCGGCTTTTATATTACAGGTCACCCTTTAGAAGAATATAAAAATAAGATTCATGCTTTGTCTACAATTGAAAGTTTAGTCAAAGAAAAAGATGGTAAATATATTTCTATTGCAGGAATTATTCGTAAAGCCAAACGTGTAACTACCAAAAAAGGCGATATGATGTGCTTTATTGAATTAGAAGATTTCTTTAATGTAATTGAAGCTATTGTATTTCCGAAGACTTTTTATGATAATATTAATAATTTAATACCAGATATGCCGGTAGTTATTCGTGGAAAATTAGATAAAAGCGATGATGAAATAAAAATTATCGTAGATAAGGTATTTAGTCTTGAAGAATATACACCAGAATTTTTTATTATGCTAACTAAAGAACATGAATCTGAGGCTTTTTTTAGTAAGATAAAAGATACTTTACAGGAACATTCAGGTAGTTGCCCTGTATATATGTATTTTGTGAGTACCAAAAAAATGGTGAAGGGCAATCATGAATATTGGATTGATGGCACTACATCTGCTATAAAAGATTTAAAAAATTTATTAGGAAATAATGCGGTAAAACAACGATAAAAATATTTAAAATTAATTACAAGATAAATATCTTATATTATTGACGAAATCAGCATTTTTTGACTATAATTAAATTAGCTATATTATTTCAAGGATAGTGATAGTAATGAACAAAGCAAATATGACCAAAAAACATAAAGTTTTAGTCATTCATGGACCTAATTTAAATTTATTAGGAACACGTGAACCAGAAATTTATGGTAGCATGACAATGCAAGATATTAATAATGAATTAGCAAAACAAGCAGAAACGTATGGTTTAGCTATAGATTTTTTTCAAAGTAATCATGAAGGGGCAATTATAGATACATTGCATAATTCCCGTGGCGAATATGATTATATTATTTTAAATGCAGGAGCATTTACTCATTACAGTATTGCTATTCGTGACGCTTTAGCGGGCATTGAAGTACCTACGATTGAAGTTCATTTATCTAATATTCATAAACGTGAAGAATTTAGACATCATTCAGTAATTGCACCTGTTGTAGAAGGACAGATTTGCGGATTTGGTTTGGAAAGTTATAAATCTGCATTATATATTGTTGCTTGTAAATTACAGAAAGAAGTTTAAATATGAAACAAATAAATAGATTAAATAAATTAAGAGCATTATTGAAAGCAAAAAATTGTGATGCAATACTAATCAATAAAGAAGAAAATTTACATTATTTTAGTGGATTCCGTGGCGATGATACTTTTTTGATTATTACTTTAGATGAATGCTTTTTACTTACAGATTCTCGTTATACTCAACAAGCAAAAGAGCAAACAGAATTTGAAGTTATTGAGCATAAAACAGGGATAATTACAAAAACTATTGAGCTTGTGCAAAAATTAGGTGTACAAAGTTTAGCTTTTGAAGGCAATGCGATGATTTTTGATATTTATCACAGATTTCAAAATGAATTAACACCATTAGAAATTAAGTTTTCTACGGCTTTAGATTTGACTGAACTTCGTATTATAAAAGATGCAGAAGAATTGGCTTTAATGAAAAAAGCTATTGCTATTAGTGATGAGGCTTATAGTGAAATTCTAAAATTCGTAAAAAAAGGTATGAGTGAAACGCAAGTAGCAGCTCAACTTGAGCATATTATGCGAAAACTTGGTAGTGAACGACCAGCATTTACTACAATTGTGGCATCAGGACTTCGTGGAGCTTTACCGCATGGAGTAGCTACAGATAAGTTGATAAATGATGGCGAATTTGTTACAATAGATTTTGGTGCTGTCTACAAAGGATATCATTCTGATATTACACGTACTTTTTGTGTAGGAAAAGCAAATGATAAGCAGCATGAATTATATGATATTGTGCTAGGTGCACAATTAGTTGGTTTAAAAGAAATTATGCCAGGTAAAAGTGGCAAAGATGTAGATACTTCTGTAAGAAAATATATTGAAAATGCTGGTTATGGCAAATATTTTGGGCATGGTTTAGGTCATGGTGTAGGTCTTGAAATTCATGAATTACCAAGATTATCACCATTTAGTCCAACCAAAGAATTACAGGAGAATATGTTAGTTACTGATGAGCCGGGAATTTATATGCCTGACTTTGGCGGTATTCGTATTGAAGATACCGTTTTAGTTACTGCAAATGGATGCCAAGCACTTACTCAAAGTGATAAACGGCTTATTGAAATAATGTAAATATGTTTTATATAATTTAAAATATAGTTTACATTATATAAATAAATTTTGATATTAATATTTTGGAGGAATGTTTTAATGATTTCCAGCAGTGATTTCCGTACAGGTCTTACACTTGAAATTGATAATGGTGTATGGCAGATTGTTGATTTCCAACACGTAAAACCAGGTAAAGGTGCAGCTTTCGTTCGTACAAAAATTAAAAACGTACAAACTGGTGCAGTTGTAGAACGTACTTTTAACCCAAATGAAAAATTACCAGCAGCTCATGTAGAAACTAGAGCTATGCAATACTTATATGAAGCAGATGGCATGTATACTTTCATGGACAATGAAACTTATGACCAGATTGAACTTACAAAAGAACAATTAGGTAGTGCTTTAAACTTCTTAAAAGAAAACATGGACATTAGCTTACAATCTTTCAAAGGTACAATTATTGGTATTACATTACCAAACTCTGTAAACCTTGAAGTTGTTGAATGTGAACCAAGCGTTAAAGGTGATACTGCAACTGGTGCTACAAAAATGGCTAAAGTTGAAACTGGTTATGAAGTTCGTGTACCTCTTTTCGTTAATGAAGGCGATGTACTCAGAATTGATACTCGTACTGGTAACTATATCGAACGTGCTTAATAACGTGTCTAATACTAAAAAAGAGTTAGATTTTATCTAGCTCTTTTTTTTGCCTATTTTTCACCAATTAATCAATAATACTTAAAAGTTTAGATTAAATCATTTTATTGTATATTTATGAATTTTTTGTTATAATTAGTTTAATAAAAAAACTAAGACCAAATACTCTGTTTTAGTTTAAAAGGAGGATTTATGATGGAAGATAAAAAAGGAATTAATAATGCTTTAGGTACTATTCGTATTGCTGATGAAGTTGTTAGCATCATTGCTGGTCTTGCAGCTACAGAAGTTGAAGGCGTAGCAGGTATGAGCGGTGGTATCGCTGGTGGCATTGCTGAAATACTAGGTAGAAAAAACTTTTCTAAAGGTGTAAAAGTTGAAGTTGGCGAAAAAGAAGCAGCTATCGATCTTTATATTATTGTGAAATATGGAGTTCGTATTCCTGACATAGCTTTAAGCGTACAAGAAGCTGTAAAAGCGGCTATTGAAAATATGACAGGTCTTAGCACTGTTGAAGTAAATGTACATGTTCAAGGTGTAGGTTTCCCTGAAGATGTAAAAGATGAAGAAGTACGCGTTCGCTAATAATAAGAAAGAGGATTAGTATGAGCGTTATAAATCGAATCATCCTGTTCTTTTACGCTTTAGCATTTGGTGCAGTTTCGCTACTTACTTTAGTATTATTTGCTAGATTTATTCCTGATGCGCAAATTTGGAATGAATTCTTATATCTTTGTAGTAGATGGGAAACTGTATTAGTTGCCACAGTCATTTTTATTTGCAGTTTATATTTGGTTATTCAAAGTCTTTCTACACATAGTAAAGATGTATCTGCAAATGAAGCTGCTATTATCCAAGGGAAAATGGGAGATGTTCGCATTTCTTTAGCAGCATTAAAGAATATGGCTGATAAGATTGCCCGTTCTATTCAGGGTGTTCGTGATGTCAAAGTAAAATTAAAAATGACTAAGGCACAAACCAAAGACAAAACTTTATTACCGAATTTTAAGCTTAGATTAATTGTTGGCGAAGATCATAATATTGTTGCTATTAGCGATGAATTAAAAATGATGTTGAATGCTTATTTAGAAAAATATATTGGCATTGAACAGGCTATTATAAATATAGAAGTAGAAAGTATTTCTAATAATAGTACTGCTAATAATAAAAAGCGTGTTGTATAAAGTTTTAGCTGAGGTGCACAATGAAAGAAGATATTTTAAATTTTATTAAATATCAATTACAAGAACATTGTGGTAGAACTGTAGGTATTATCTTAGGATTTTTGATAGCTTTATCGGTACTCATTTTTGGGGTATTTACTACATTATTTGTTGTTATTTGTATGGCAATAGGTTTTTATGTAGGTAATAAAATCGATAAAGAAGATGGGTTTTCAGATGATATCTTATATAGATTACAAAAATTATTACCACCATATTCACGTCGTTGGTAAAAGGAGACAGTTTTAACTTATGAGTCGCAGACAAGCGAGAGAAGTAGCATTACAGTCTTTATTTCAATTGGATTTTAATGAAAGCGAAATAGATACTGCTATAGAGAACTCTTTATTACAGCAAAAACTTCATGAAAGTGATTGTGATTTTGTAAAAGTATTAGTTTATGGTACTAGAGAAAATTTAGAGTCTATCGATAAATTGATAACAGAAAAGTCTAAAGACTGGAAAATCGAGCGTATGTCGGGTATCGACAGAAATATTGTTCGTCTAGCTATATTTGAAATGATGTTTAATTCAAAAAAACTGGTGCCTAATATAGCAATCAATGAGGCTGTCGAATTGGCAAAGAAATTTGGTACAGATGATTCTGCCCGTTTTGTTAATGGTATTTTAGGCTCAATGATTAAATAACAATGTTTATTTGCCAGGCTAGTAACAGCCTGGCTTTTTTATTTATTAGGGGGCATTATGGCGGATAAAATATATACAGTAAATCAAGTAAATCGTTATTTAAAACAACGTTTTGAAGCTGATGTTGTTTTGCAAAATATCATGATAAAGGGCGAAATCTCTAATTTTAAATTGCATTCTTCAGGGCATTGTTATTTTACGCTAAAAGATAATTTATCTAGTATAAAATGTGTAGCTTTTCGTTCAAATGCCATGAAATTTCGTTTTTGCCCGCAAAATGGTATGAAAGTAATTGCTAGTGGTTATCTTTCTGTATATGAACGTGATGGTGCTTATCAATTGTATGTACAGACTTTATCTCCGGAAGGAATTGGCGATTTAGCCGTAGCTTTTGAACAATTAAAAAATAAATTGGCTCTTGAAGGTTTATTTGACCCTGAGCATAAGCAAGAATTACCATTTTATGCTCGAAAAATAGGAGTAGTAACTGCAAAGACTGGGGCAGTAATCAAAGATATTTGTCATGTAAGTAAAAGGCGTAATCCTTTAGTAAAAATAATGCTGTATTCAGTTTTGGTGCAAGGTGAAAATGCAAGTCAAGATATAGTAAAAGGTATTGAGTTTTTTAATAAAAAATGTCCTGTAGATATAATTATTGTAGGCAGAGGTGGGGGCTCTTTAGAAGATTTATGGGCTTTCAATGAAGAAAATGTAATTCGTGCTATATTTAATTCAAAAATACCGATAATTTCGGCGGTAGGACATGAAACAGACTATACTTTATCTGATATGGTAAGTGATGTACGAGCAGCTACACCGTCACAAGCAGCAGAGCTTGCAGTGGTAGAAAGAGTATCGTTAATTAATTATATAGAAAATTTAGTACAACAATTACGTATGAATAGTTGTAATGAATTAAAAAATAAGCAAAATAAATTAGATTTATTGTTAAAGCATAGTGTATTACAAAATAAAGAAAAATTATTACAACCCAAACAACAACAATTAGATTTGTTACAAGAACGATTGATAAATATTAGTCAGCAAAAATATATGAAAAAATTACATCAAAATGAGATTTTAATAGAAAAACTAAAAATATTGAATCCTTTAAATGTATTAAATAGAGGTTTTAGTGTGGTAAAGCAAGAAGATAAATATATAAAAAGTGCTTTTGATGTAGATTTGACCAAAGATATGGAGATTATATTTAGTGATGGGAAAATTCGTGCAAAAGTAATAAAATAATAGTTGATTTAAATAGATTTTGATAAATAAAATATGAAATAAAAATAAATGGAGTTTTTTTATGGCTCGAAAAAAAATGACTTTTGAAAATGCTATGGAATCTTTAGAAGAAATTGTAAATCAATTAGAATCTGGAGATATTCCATTAAATGAATTAATAGATAAATATAATGAAGGTATGAAAATGTCTGCTTTTTGTTTGGCTGAATTGACTAAGGCAGAAAAAATCATGAATGTACAAGTAGATATCAAAGATAATAAAATTATAGAAAAGCAATTAGATATAGAGGGTGATGCTTAAATGATGAAGGCATATATGCAAAGAAAAATGGATTTAATTAATGAACAATTAACGAAGATGTATCCAGAAAATCAGGCGTTAAATACAGCTTTGGCTCAATCAATGAATTATAGTTTAATGGCTGGTGGAAAAAGACTTCGTCCAATTTTAATAATGGCAGCAGCTGATGCTTTGGGTGTTGATGGCGAGAAATTTTTACGTGTAGCTACATCTATAGAATTTATCCATACGTATTCTTTGATTCATGATGATTTACCGGCTATGGATAATGATGATTATCGTAGAGGTAAGCTTACTAATCATAAAGTTTTTGGTGAGGATTTAGCAATTTTAGCAGGTGATGCTTTACTTACTATGGCTTTTGAGATAATTGCGACTGATGAAAACGTTGATGATAAAACAAAAGTAAAACTCATTACAGAACTTAGCATTGCTAGTGGTGCTGAAGGTATGGTAGGCGGTCAAGTAATTGATATGCAATCTGAAAATAAGGCTATCGATATGGCAACATTAAAGAAAATGCATGCAGCAAAAACAGGAGCTTTATTCTGTGCGGCAATTCGTATGGGGGCAATTTTGGCTGGTGCAAATGATAAACAATTAGCTGATTTAACAGAGTATGCTCGTCAATTTGGTTTAGCTTTTCAGATTACAGATGATATTTTAGATGTTACTGGTGATGCGGCAACAATTGGTAAACCTGTGGGCAGTGATGAAAAAAATCATAAATCTACGTATGTGACATTAGGTTCACTTGAAAGTGCACAAAATTTGGCAAAAGAAGCAGTAGATAAAGCTAAATTGGCATTACAAGACTTTGATGATAATGCTGACTTTTTAAGAAGTCTAGTAGATTATTTAATTACACGAAATAAATAATTATAAGAAAGTGTGTTGTATATGAATATTTTAGAGCAGATAAATTCTCCCGCAGAGTTAAAGTATTTATCAAATACACAATTAGAATTATTAGCCACTCAAATTCGCGAATTAATTATAAAAACTGTTTCGCAAAATGGTGGTCATTTAGCTCCTTGCTTGGGTGTGGTGGAGCTTACTTTGGCTTTGCATAAAGTTTTTTCTTGCCCTAGAGATAAAATAGTTTGGGATGTTGGTCATCAAGCATATGCTCATAAAATTTTGACGGGCAGATTAAAAAAATTTGCGACATTACGTCAAAAAGATGGGATAACAGGCTTTCCAAATCGTTTTGAAAGTGAATATGATGCTTTTGGTGTAGGTCATGCTAGTACATCTATTTCAGCGGCATTTGGTATGGCGGTTGCTCGTGATTTGAATCATGATGATTATAATGTTATTGCTGTAATCGGTGATGGTGCAATGACCGGTGGAGAAGCATTTGAAGGATTAAATAATGCAGGAATCTCTAAACGTAAAATGATTGTAATTCTAAATGATAATGAAATGTCTATAGCTCCTAATGTAGGTGCTTTATCAGAATATTTATCTTTGATTCGCATTGATGAAAAATATGCTAAAGCCAAAAAAGATATTCAACGAATTTTGGGTAGCATTCCTAAAATTGGTGAATCTGTCCTAAAAACAGCAAATTATGTAAAAGATGGCGTTCGTAATGCCATTGTACCAGGTAGTATTTTTGAGTCTTTGGGATTTAGTTATATTGGGCCAATTGATGGGCAAAATATAGATGATTTAATCAATGTTTTAGAAAAAGTAAAATTAAATATGAATGGCCCTGTGTTAATTCATGTGCAGACAAAAAAAGGTAATGGCTATTTACCAGCAGAAAAAGAACCGTCTAAATTTCATGGTATTGGCAAATTTGATATTTTAACAGGAAAAACGCCTGTTTCTACGAGTATTGTGCCAAATTATACCAATGTATTTAGTCAAGCATTGGTTGATTTAGCTGAAAAAAATCCAGAAGTAACAGCTATTACTGCAGCAATGCCTTCAGGCACGGGATTACAAAAATTTGGTGATAGATTTCCTGAAAGATTTTTTGATGTGGGTATAGCAGAAGAACACGCCGTTACTTTTGCTGGTGGCCAAGCTTGTATGGGCAAACATCCTATTGTTGCGATTTATTCAACTTTTGCTCAGCGTGCATATGACCAAGTAATTCATGATATTTGCTTACAAAAATTACCTGTAGTATTTTGTTTAGATAGAGCAGGTCTAGTAGGTGAAGATGGGCCAACTCATCATGGTGTATTTGATATTGCATATATGCGTCAAATTCCGAATATGGTAGTAATGGCACCAAAAGATGAAAATGAACTTCGTCAAATGTTATTTAGTGCTGTAGATTATAATTGTCCATGTAGTATTCGTTATCCACGTGGAAAAGCTTGTGGTGTACCTATTGAAGAAGAAGTGAAACTACTTCCTTTAGGTAAAGCCGAAATCTTAAAAGAACAAGATAATGCCAGTGTAGCGATTATCGCAGTAGGCTCTATGGTAAAAGAGGCCGTTTTGGCAGGAGAAAATTTAACTAAGGATAATATTAATTCGATTATCGTTAATGGTAGATTTATTAAGCCATTAGATAAAGAATTGATTTTAGCTATAGCCAAAAAAGTGCAATTCATTGTAACTGTAGAAGAAGGCGTTTTAGCTGGTGGTTTTGGCTCTAGCATTTTAGAATTATTAAATGATGAAAGCATTTATAAACCGGTAATTCGTATGGGTATTGCTGATAAATTTATTGAACAAGGTACACGTGAAGAATTACTCAAGGATTGTAAATTGACTTGTGATGATATCGTAAATGTAGTTACAAATTTTAATACAAATTTGTAATATGAAACATAAATAAAGAAACAGGTGTGACATTAATGGCAAAAAAACGTTTAGATGTGATGTTGACTGAACAAAATTTAGTATCTAGTCGTGAACGTGCAAAAACAACAATTATGGCTGGTTTGGTATTGGTTAATGGACAAAAAATAGATAAACCAGGGACAATGGTAAAAGAAGATGCTGTACTTCGTGTATTAGGCGATAGTATCGGCTATGTAAGTCGTGGTGGATTGAAATTAGCGAAAGCTATCAAAGAATTCAATTTAGATTTAACAGATTTAGTAGTAGCAGATATTGGGGCGTCTACTGGCGGATTTACAGATTGTTCTTTACAAAATGGAGCAAAAAAAGTCTTTGCTATTGATGTAGGTTATGGTCAGTTGGCATGGTCTTTACGTACTGATGAACGTGTAGTGAATATGGAAAGAACGAATATTCGTCATGTAACACCTGAAGATATTGGCGAACCTATCAATTTTGCCTCAATCGATGTAGCTTTTATCTCTTTGGATAAAGTTTTACCTGTAGCCAAAACTTTACTCAGTGCTGATGGGAAAATCGTAGCATTGATAAAACCACAATTTGAAGCTGGTAAAGAAAAAGTAGGTAAAAAAGGTGTAGTACGTGAACCTAGTGTTCATGAAGAAGTAATTCAAAAAATTGTAGATTTGAGCAATGAACTTGGTTTTGTTCCTAGAGAATTAACATTTTCACCAGTAAAAGGCCCTGAAGGTAATATCGAATATTTAATTTTATTAGATTTGGATAATGTGCATGAAAGCAATATTGATGAAGCAGTAATCAAAGATATTGTAAAACAAGCACATGCTCAATTAGATAAATAGGAGGTTCTTTCTTGATGAATATAGCTATTTATCCTAATATCACAAAATCAGGAGCAGGCGAGATTTTAGAAAGATTGATAAAATTTGCCAATAAATATGATATAAAATTATGCTTGCCACCGATGGAAGGAAAATTCTTTTATCATGAAGAATTAATCGTAGAAAATATCGAATCTATCAAAGTAGATGTAGCTATCAGTATTGGTGGCGATGGCACTTTATTGGGGCTTTGTCGAAGATTAGCTAAAGATGGTGTACCTGTCTGTGGTATAAATATTGGTCATTTAGGATTTTTAGCAGATATTGAACCTGGTGAAATTGAAGCAAAATTATTAAAGATAATCAATAATCAATATAAAATAGAAGAACGATTAATGCTTTCGGCATATATAAAACGTAATGACAAACTAAATTATATTGGTAGTGCAGTCAATGATATTGTAGTAAGTAAATGCGGTGTATCAAGAATGCTCCATTTTGGTGTGGCTATCAATGAATATACATTCACTGATTATAAAGCTGATGGATTGATTATCTCGACGCCAACTGGCTCTACAGCGTATTCACTTTCTGCTGGTGGACCAATTGTAAATCCAAAAGTAAAAGGGATTATTCTTACACCAATTTGTCCACATTCTTGTTTTATTCGACCAATGCTAATAGATGAAAGTGAATGTGTACGTCTAAAAATCATTAATATCATTAGTATGACCAAACGTAGTGTAAATTTGACTTTAGATGGACAAGAAAGTATTGATATTGAGCCAAATGATGAGATTATCATCAAAAAGGCAGAGTTCCCAGCACAAATTGTGCGTTTTGAAGATAAAAATTTCTATCAAACTTTTATGAAAAAACTTTGTTTATAATTTATATTTTTGATTACGGATATATTTACAAACTAAAAGCCCTTAGGAAACTATATCCTAAGGGCTTTAATTTATATAATAGGCGAGAGTAAAATAATTACATAAAATTTAATTTTAAGAAAAGAGATGACAGATTATGGCAAAACAACAAGTAAAATCTCAACGTGAACCAAGCTCTATTATAAAACAGGTATCTAGCTTTGGTAGTGCACATCAAAAGCAGGCAGATATTCACTATGCTAATATGAAACAAGATACATTTTTTAAAAAAGATTGGTTTATCTTAGTTACATGGGTGTTATTTTATCCGCTAGGTATATTTTTATTATATAAATATAGTATAAAACTTCGTAAAATTAGACATTTATTGAATATTCTACCGCTTGTGATAATAGGTGTAGCTAGTAATAATATCGCTATGATTTTGGGCTTATTGATACCATTTATTTTCATACCGATATTCACAATTGGATTATTGTACTGCTTGATAAAAACAAAATATTTCATGCCCTATTGTTCCGGAATCATCATCAGTTGTGTCGGTATCATCACCTTCGCCTTTTTCCATAGTTAAAAATATACATCAAAAAAGCACTTACTAAAAAGTAAGTGCTTTTTTCTTGCCTATAATCATACAATACTTGTTGAGGTTTATCGGACGGCTGTGTTATGATTCCTGCGTATTCTATCATTAGTTTCCGTACAATACTTGTTGAGGTTTATCAATGATATTGCAAGCTTTATATCTAAATCAATAAACGTTTCCGTACAATACTTGTTGAGGTTTATCGCTACAATGATTTTGACAATGCTATAACGGCACGATAGTTTCCGTACAATACTTGTTGAGGTTTATCGCTTGTGATATCAATATCACTGTCTATTATTATAGATGATAATCTTTATAAAATCAAGGTTTTATGAAATTTTACCAGCGATTTTTTAGTTTATTAAATTTAAAGCAAAATTGCTTAAGATTGTTGATTTTATAGTATTTGAGAGCTTTGGGGAAAGATTTTGGCTGGTAAATTTTTATTTTTTATCTAATGAAAAAATAAATAAAGCTCTAGATCTAGATAAAAATACGGTTCTATAATAAATGTTGGGGTAAAAGAAAATTCTCTTGCTTCAACATTTATTTTTTTACAAAAAAAGAAGCACAAATAC
>CAUWIH010000021.1:0-36089 GCA_963558795.1 uncultured Megamonas sp.
TTCCCCACTGTAGAATTAGACCGCCAAATAATTTACCTAAGCAAATGTATCCATTTTGTGCCATTAATCCAGTAATACCTAACGCTGGAACAGTAAATGTACTGCCACTCCACTCAACCTCTATTTCATCAGATAACTGTGATATAATTCCTTTAATTGTTGTTTGTACCCATTCTGTATTCGATATTTTCTTGCTGTCATCGTTTTGCTCCGGTGTCGGCACAGTAGAATTAGCAAAAAGATTTAACAGACCTGTCATAGTACCGCCTATTAGAGGTACATATTTTTTCAAGGCATTTGTATGCGCTTCATCGTCGTCATTGTGATTTTTCAATACTTCCTGCGTTATTACACCGGCTAGAGATAAAGTTACTTCACATTTATCGGCATTATTTATGGAAAATCCAATATCTATTTCTTTTGTATACGGAACATTATTACTTTGTGCCGGTATTACATCAGGATTTGTATCATATGCTACAGCAATTAATGTTTCAGCTAGAACATCCGTATCTAATCCGTCTGTTGATACACCTTTGGCAAAAACGCCTAACTGTCTTATATAAAAATGTTCATCTTGTCCTACGTTTGTAACTGTCGTAATTATTGTAAATTTATTTTCTTCTGCCTTGGATGAAACAATATCCAGCATTTTTAACTTGGTTCCTATCAAGTCGGTTCTTGTCAACATCTCATCTATCGTTGTTTCAGCTTCCCCTATTTTAGCTTTTGTAAAAACAACATTACATTCTCCGCTACTTGCTTTTGCAAATAAGTTCTTACCTGCTGAAGTCAATATATATCCGTTTAAATTAGCCATTAGCATTATTCCTTTCGTTTATCGTTAACTTATCAAACATCTGTACGGTCCCTTGCAACGCTATATCACAACGGCCGTTTTTCAAATTGTATTCAAGTTCTGATAATGTTAATTTATCAAATACGCCGACACTGCTTGCAACTGTGATATTGCTATCTGTTTTTGTAATAAAGCCTATTTCATCACACCAGCTACGGACATTCTTAGCTGAATTTATTACATCTATCAATGTATATACTCTATCCGCGTCCGTTATCGCTTCACTAATTAAACTGACTTTAAAATGGTACGGCTGTCCGCCGTATTCCCAGTTTTCCAATACTTTTGCCGACTTAAAAATATCCGTACATACTTTTTCTACTGCATACGGTGTACCTTTTAAACGATGCGATAATATAGACGTTTCAATCAATTTTACTTTTATATCATGTGAAAAACTGTCTCTATAAAAATCAACATGAAACTGATAGGCAAGTTCGTCTAAAATCTTATCCGGCAGTTCATTTAATCTCGGCAGCAATAAAATCAACTCTGTTTTTTGTCTTATATCTGCTAAAGTTGTATCCAGTATATTACTCAAATCTTGAATGTTTTTATCTTTGGCAATACTTGCAGGCAGTGTCGGACTTAATAATTTATCACTCATCTTCTATTCCTCCGAGTGAGCTGTTATTGGTTTCTAAAACCGCCACTTGTGTCGGTTCGATTTTCGTATATACAGGTGATGTAACTTCAACACGCTTTGCTCCGGCGGCAACAATGCGTGAAATTAATTCCGATTGGTTTATATCTCTGCCTAATTTCGATTTCTGCCATAAAATAAATGAGTCTATCGCAACATCTATATTTTTCTGAATAGATGTTGCGATGGACTCATCTTCTTTTGATATATAATATTTCAAATCAATGCTGTATTTAATTTCAGTCGGTGCTTTAACAATTACTTTATCCGTCAACGGTCGCACTCGTTTATCATTTACGGTTTCATCAATAAGATTAAGCATTTCCGTTTGTGGTATTTCTCCGTTTACCAGAAGCGGTATTATATTTACCTCACCCGGTGTCGGAGAAATCACCGCCACATCGGCAATCAAATCCGATACTCGTTTTGTATGGTAAATATACGCTCCTTCCGGTCCTGCTACGGAAAATCCTTCCGGCGCTTCGACAATTGCATTTCTAAAACTATCATCATCTTCGATTTCTGTGCCATTAACAGATACTGTCGTATTTACCATACTTTGTACATATGGAATAGGGTCGACGATTATATTTATTTCACCGACTGCATATCCGTTTCCAATCTCACCGGCACTTGAACAACTGGCTGTTACATCTCCTGTCGTTTCGCCTGCTTCAATAATCAGATTGTCATCAAGAACAAAATAAATATTATCTCCTGCTGTAACTCGTGTTCCTTGAGGAATTAACGTGTTTACGCTTCGTGCTTCAGACAAAGTAACACGTATTGTTGTATTTGCCTCCATTGCCTGTAATCTTTCCACGCCTACCAACACACCTAAATGGTCTAAATTATTCCCTTCCGCGTATTTTACCAGATTTTGCTTGCCTGTATAATTTATAGCATTTAGCTGTAAAATCACTATATTTGCAATGGCAAGTACAAATAAACGTATCGGGTCGCCTTTGGCCAGCGTTCTGCCTGTACAGCTTGTATACAGCTCAAATATTTCAGCTTCCACCTGTTCTTTATCCATATTTACCAAATCAATATCCGGCAAATCACTGAGTTTCAATTATACTCACCTGCACTTTCGGTTGTAATTTTCCGTCCATATCTCCAAAGAAAGTAATTTCTTCTACTTTTACTCTCGGCTCGTATTTTTTTATGGCCAATATAATTTCCGACGATATTTTCGCCTTGGCTTCTAAAATAGGCTTATCCAATAAACTTGCGTCTATGCCGAAATCTCGATCGAGCGGCACGCTGAATTTTGCTGTAGACAATATTGTCCTCACGTTCTGCAATACCTCCAGAAGTTCGTTTTCCGGCGCAAAATCTATATTGTTTAAGCTTGTATTGCCTTTGATTATAAATGTCGTCATGATATTTCACCTACATATTCTAGTAAACTCACACTTACAGAAACCGACAGAATTTCTCCGCCGCTTCCCCAGAAAGTAACCTTTTCATCCAGCGATTCAATAACCCATAGATTATCCGTAACAGGAGAATTATTTAAAACTAACGTTATAGCTGTGCCGTTATCGCGCATCTGCCGCAGGTTTTCCAGTTCCTTTTCCGGATTTATACCGTAATCTGCTCTCAGCTGCATATCAAAGCTTATTTTTTCAATATCGTTGCCGATAAATTCAAGTACAGGTTTTTGTCCTATTAAATCATGTTTTGCCCATCTTGCTGTAGATACGCGGTTAAAATTATCAAATGTACGTATTTTATTACTTGAAGTTACAAACGGTATACTGCCTAAATAACCTACAATCATTAAATCAACCTCCTACATATACGTTGCCGCTTCCCTGCGCCACGTTTCCACCGCATGACACAGTATCGCCAATTCTGCCGACAGAAATACCATTTGCATAAACGGTGCCGCTGCCGCTGGCGATTGCACCCTGATGTGCCGGATGATTTTCACAACCGTGTGAAGCGTAACTGTCGCCTACCCTGCCGACAGGTTTTCCGTTTGCAAATACATTGCCGCTGCCACCAGATAACGCAACCGGCGGACAACTGTCATGACCTGTATTATTATCGCTCTGACGTGTAATGCTTGGCATAATCCCACCTCTTTTCAGTTTAAATCTATACGAGGAGCCGTTAATTTCAAAGATTTGCTGGCATGTATTTCCACATTGCCGTTGTCAAAACGAATATAACTGCCGTCGTCGAGATGAATGCTGACAACTTTTTCGTTATTTTCGGCCGGTGTATCCGTCGTACTGTAAAAACAGCCTATGATAAATCCGTCATTTAAGCCTTTGCCGCTGGGATTTGGCGTAAAGATACATAATACCTGCGTATCTATTGCCGGTAGCCAATACGCTTTCGTCTGCTTAGAACCTATGGAAATTATCGGAAGCTCTGCTGAAACCATATCATCTTTATCCGGAAAAGTAACTCGCGCCGTGCAGTTTTGCGGATTTACGGATGAAACCCGTCCCACTCGTATTAAATCCTTTAACTTATCAATATCCATCCAAGCACCTTCTTATATCAACAGATGTTGTATAACCGTTTTGAATATCATGTTTTGCATTTGTTATGATATATTTCCCGTCAAAATTTCCGTAGCCTAAAATGTTTACTACCGTGCTAGCTACCAAATCAAAATTGCCAACCAGTGATATGCTACCGGTGATTTCATCTCTGTTTTTCTCCCGCAGTCTTTTTCTCGCCAGTCGCTGCGCTTCCGCCACGCTTTCCACCTGTTCTTTCACTTCCAGAACTTTCCCCTGTTTATTCGGAGCGGTAAATGTTGCTTCTATCGTTTCTTTTGTCTTACTCTGCTGATATTTGACATGACACGCTGCGTAAATATCGCGTATTTTAGATGTAAATCGGTAATTTAAACATGAATTGATATACGACATCTTTTCATCGGCTTCATAAACTGTATACGGTTTAACGATAGTTATTTGCGGCTCGGCCGTTTCGTATTTTTCTTCATCAAAGATGATTATCTGGTTATTACAGATTTTAAGCGCCAATCCCTGGTCATTGCACAGTTGCAATAAAAAAGACAGGTCAGACTGCTGTGTCTGCTCGGCCCTGTCCAGTACCGGATTTACATCCGTATCGTAATACAGCGTCATACCCGCATTATCCGCTTTTTCCTGCGCGATAACCTTCAGTTCCGTTTTTTCCCAGCTTTTCGTTCTCTCCACGCCGCGAAGCGTGTTGTTATCCGGAACGGAAACGGCTTTTATATTTATCGTTTCGGGATAACCGTTATATTCGATTTCATCTATTTCAAAAATACCCAGTTTAAATTCTTTCTGTTCTTCATTTAATATCTTCCATGCTGTAGAAAATAACGACACAGTCAATGTCGCACCTTTTTCCGGCATCCAGTCGGATTTCCAGATACCGTTCTTTTCCCTCAATGTTATCTGAATATCATCTGCCTGGCCGGATAAAACGTCATTGTAACTTAAAGATAAAAAATACGGCTTCAAATCCGCGGAAATATCCTTATCATCGTATTTTATATTTACATCTATTCTCCTTGCACTCGTTTCCATATTAACGCCTCCACGGCGGCAACTTATCCGTAATAGGTGCAGTGTATTCCGGTACGGTTAAAACGGCTCCCGTTGAAAAAATAACGGTGTTTCTGTACTGCATATTGGCTTTTAACAGTGCATTCATGCCGTTTTCCGTTCCATATACTTTCTTAGCGATACCGTCCCACATATCGCCCTGAATGGTAGTGTATGTTTTCATCTTCAAATCCTTTCATTAAGCATAACTTATGCGTCGTTGCTGATTTTGCAGTTTACGAAGCATTGTTTCAAATTCCTGCATTTTTTGACTGAGTAATGTATTAAGCTCATCTGTATTGCCGCTTCCCTGCACGGTAATTTGCGGCGCAAACGTAGCGGAAATTGTATTATTGCCCAAAGGGCTGCCCATTATCTCATTCGTTCTGGCAAGCAGTCCGATATTTCTTCTGTTCGGTGTATGCGGTATCGCGCTTTCACCGCTGTTTTCAGCAAATGTTGTCAAAAATGCACCTCTGCCGTAAATACCGCCGCTGGCGTTACTTGCAACTTCAGTACCGCTGTCATCTCCTAAAAATAATTTTCGTACCGTTACCGTAATCGGCTGGTCAAATATGGATTTTAAGGTGTTCCATTTTTCCATCGCCCAATCCAGCGCGCCGCCAAAAGTTGAGTAAATATGGTCTACAAACTGGCTGATTGCAAGCTTCGGATTTTCCCAAAGAAGTGTAAACCAGCTTTTTACTGCTTCCCAGTTGGCTATAATCACTGAGCCTGTATACAGAAGCAGTGTTATCGGTCCGCCAATGAACGCGAGGATTGCCGCAACCGGCGACTCCCATAAACCGATGAAAAACTGTTTAACTATATTCCAGTTTTGATAAACGAGATAACCTACGCCGATAAGTGCAGTTGCCGCTATAATAAATGCGCCGATAGGGTTGGCCATAAATGCCGCATTTAAAAATCCCTGCGCTATCGCCCAGCCTCTTGTCAGAATAGAAGCTGATTTCATTATCCCTGTATACTGACGTAAAACTGCACCTGTGCCCGTAAATGCGGCACTGCTGACTTTCTGCGCCGCCATCAAACTGTATATAGCTGCTGTTCCTGCTTTAGAGGCAATATTAAAATTAACCATAGCAAGTCTTAATCCGGTTATAGCTACTTTAGAGCCGTTGAATACCCAAAGCAGTGCATTTGTCACAGCACTCAATGCCGTAAATCCTATCACACCTGAAGCAATAGCCGTTGTAAGTGTAGGATACTGCGTGGCAAACTCTCCGACAGCACTTGCAAGATTGGCGACTGTTTCAATCATAGGCGTTATGACAGGTATAAGTCCGTTTCCTATCGTTATCTGTGCCGCGTCAATCCTGTTTTTCATCAGTTCAATACTGTTGGCCGTGGTATCCGCTCTTGCCGAAAATTCCGCCTGCATACTTCCGGCATAGTTGGAACTGTTCGCTACCAAATCGAAATTTCTTTTCAGATTATCAAGGTTGGATAATAGAGGACCTATTGCCTCCGCGCTTTCCTTGCCAAAAATTCCCATTAAAGTGGTGGCCTGTTCATCTTTCGGTAGTTTCTGAATGGCACCCAATACATCTAAAATAGCACCTTTGGCATCTACCTGCATTCGTTTAGCAAGTTCTGTTGTACTGAAACCCAATTTATCGAACATTTCCGCCTGCGTTTTGGTCGCCTGATTGCCGACTACCATGCCCAGCATTAGATTTTTAATGCCGGTCGCCGCCACATCGGCTTCTGTTCCGGCTCCGACCATGGATGCACCGAGAGCCGCAATTTCACCGCTGGCAATACCGCCGATGGAACCGAGCGGGCCGATACGTCGTACAACATCACTGATTTTCGGAGCGGAAGCGGCCGTATTATTGCCGAGATAGTTTATTTTATCGGCAAGTTCAACTACTTGTGTCTGGTTCATTTGAAAAGCCGTACGCCATTTTGCCATCATTTCGCCGGCTTCATCCGCCGTTATGTCGAAAGCAACACCCATTTTGGCCGCACTTTCAGCAAAACTTATCAAGTCTTCGCGTGCTATCCCTGACTGACCGCCTGCCGCCACAATCTGCGCCAGTCCCTGCGCGGTCATCGGGATATTCTTGCTCAGCTCCAGAATATCATTATTCATTTCCTTGAATTGCTCCGGCGTGTCAAAATTTACTACTTTTTTCACATCTGCCATCGCTGATTCAAAGTCGATTGCTTTTTCTATTGGCAGCGACATAGCTTTTGCCATGCCTGCATACTGTAGCATATTCGTAAAACTGTCATCCATCGAGGATTTTGCGCTGGATAATTTTGCCTGCAATTCCTGCTGACGTGTAAAGAGTTTTTGTTTTGCCAATAGTTTATCGTATTTAGGCGCTAGATTTGCCAAAGCGTTATTATATGAAATGGTGCTGATTACACCCTTTTCGTAGGCGTTATTCAACGCTTCCATTTGTTTTGCGTATTCTTTAACCTTGCCGTTTAAATCCGTAATTTTATTACTCGCTACTCCGAAGGCTGCACTGAAATTCCCCTGAAGTGCCGCCGCTATCTTAAAACCGAAAGTAAATTCTTTTGCCAAATATCACACCTCCATTCTGATAAATGGTATAATTAAATTGAAAGGCAGTTGATTTATATGTCAGTTACCAATATTATTAAACAATTATTCAAAGCGGTTATTTCTGTATTTATCGTTTGTGCTTCTTTTTATATCTCCATTCTGTATTTCGGTCCTCTTTTATTTATACCGATAGGTATGATGTTTACCGCTATCTTTGGCGACGGGGCATATCTTGAATATCTTATGTATCTGATATCCTATTTGTGCGCTGTATGTTTTTCGACAAAATTAGTTTCTGAAATTTACGACACCGAACTAAAAACATTTAGAGCTAAAAAACAGCGGCAAAAAGACATGGAGCTAAAAAAAGCATTGCAACCCGTTTTAGCGGAAATGAAGCAGAATACTGCCGCCAATGATGAAGAAGGGCAAAAAGCCATTCAGGAAACAACCGATTTTATCTATGGAACGAAACAACAGCAAAAAGAAATTGCGTCCTTGCAATTCTCCATCAACAAATTAAAAGCGGAAACCAGTCCAAATGACAAACAAGCTCAGCAAAATATAAAATTTTTAGAGAAACTATTAAAAACCAAAATGGAAGAAAATAACACCATGTAGCAACGCATGGTGTTATTTTTTATTTTGTTCCTTTAAAATTTCTGCCCAATCTATTAAATCATCAAGACTTAAATCAAGATAAAAACCGACCGGCGTAAATGTAGCAACAGCCATAGTCAGCACCAATTTTTTTAAGTCTTTAATATCTGATAACCCTAGCTTAATAAAAAATTGGCTGCCGGTAAGATTAACTTTTTAAAATCGCCGCCGGATAATGCTAAAACGTCATCAACCGGTACGCCGATAATTCTGGCTACAAGTGCTGCCTGATAATTCATGGACAGTACTACAGACGGCGACTGGTCGCCTAACTGACGGACTTCCTTTTCCGCCGCAATAAAATCATTTCCCGTCAATTTATCGAAATCCAAATCAACTTCTTTTTTTAATTCATTTTTAACCGTGATGCCTTTATTTAAAATAATCTTCATTTCAAGCCTCCGTTAATTCAATCCAAGTGCTTTTCTTACAAGCGACAGAAAATCATTGCCGCCGATATTGCAGATATAGTTGTACTTATCTATCTCCAGCACCGTTTCGTCGTCAATTGATATTTTTATATATGTCGTTTCAATAGTGTTGCTGGTATCCGTAGTCGTGCCGACATCTAATTTACCTAACTCTGTTTTCTTCGGCACACCTTGTATAACGCATTTTACAGGTCTGACTATATATTTACCCGCACCGGAATCATAAACCTGTTGCGCACCGCGGCAGTCAAGGTTAACTCCGTCCGGCGATACTAATTCTATATTTGATTTTTCCAATGTACGCCAGTTTAAAACGAGTTCCATACTGGAAAAATGACCGAGTACAGGACTGTCAATTTCACCGGCTAATCCTGCCCCTTTTGTTGTTTCGGTCATGGCTTCCAGCGATGGCAGTTCTATATCCGCCACACCTATCAAATCATCGCCGTTTTTATAGACTCTAAAATTTATCAGCTTTTCAGGTACTTTCATCATCTCACCTCAAATCAAGAAAATAAACTCGAAAAATATGCCGGGTCGTATTCAATGACATTTTCAATCTCACGTGCCGGTGTCGGCGGTGTAAAATACGTATGAAATTTAATTATGCCGTCCAACAGATTAGTCGTCGGATTTTCGCTTTCCTGAAACTCAATTCTGCCGCCAAGAAGCACGCCTTGTGATACAAAACCATTAATACGGATATTTTCGCTGTCAACTACCGTTTCAATCAGACGCTTGTTAATCGGCTTATCCACTTTCGCCCAATAAGTTTGAATAAAAGTCTGCGCATGCCAGTTAAACATGCGGCGAATACAGATAAAAGAGTCTTTCGGATCGGTATTACTTGGATAACAGCAGGTACGGTTGCCCCAGAATTTCCAGCCGCCGATAAAATTCAATGCTGTGACTATTCCCTGTCCTTCCATATAGTTAGCTTCATCCGGACCGAGCACGACTTCCGTTCCGTCCGCCAAACAGATACCGTCAATCTGCATTGATTTATTGGACGGGCTTTCATACGGAATATCGTCATTATCGGAGTCAGTAGTCGCCAATACGCCCAGTAGATGCGTTGACATATAGTAAATATCATCACCGAGTCTTACTTTCGGCCAGCAAAGCACTTGATTTTCACCGGTAAAATTATTATCATTTTTCCACGCATTAACGTCCGTATATTTTGTTACCGTATCAGTCGGTGCGTCGCACAGTACAATCGCTTTAAAATGGCTATTAATATTTTCTGCTTTCGATTTCATCACGGCGGCAACTTCTGAATTATGCGACCAGCCAGGCGCAAGCACAATCCCCGGAACGAGTCCATATAACGGAAAGACTTGATTTAATGTTTCCAATCCTTTACTTGCACCAGTAGAAACATCAATGCCGCCGATAATGTCGTCATTTTCGACAGCAGACGGGTCTAATTTATCATAATCAATAAAAATACTGGTTACTTCATCAAGTTCTCCGCCGTCCAATACCGTGATATTTAAAATTTCGTTATCATCGTAAGCTGCTTCATAATCAACGCCGATTTTTAAAGCTTCTCCGGCACTGGCTTTTTTCACCTTTAAAGTTTCCAGTAAAACCGGCTCATTTAATACCGCCACCTTATTTGTCAGTTGCAATTCGGTGTCGCTCACGCTCTCTTTATGTTTTGCTGGGTCAAGCACATTGACAAATACTACAGGTGCTCTATTGTATAAAGAAAATTGACTGTACATAACCTCGCAAAGAGTGTAATCTGCCCAGTTTTTACTATAGCCGAGCTGATTTACAGCTTCAGCGTAACTGTAACATAAAATAGGTTTATTGGTAACAGCCCTATCCTGCGCCAAATGAACAGGAGCCGTACCGAAAACCACCGGAAGCCCTGCCGTTGTATTTACAGCCGGAATAATGGAAGTCGGCACTTCCGATGTATACACACCATGTTTATAAGCCATTTATTCATTCCTCCCTCAAAATCTGATTGTAATATTTGTTCAGCGGCGTTCCTTTTTGCTTAACCTGCTTTTCCGCCACGATAAATTTATCCGTCGGTACAAATAATTGTTTAATCTGCGGATATTTTTCAAACACATCATTGATATGTGTCGGCAAACCGCCGATAAATACCTGGTATTTCAACAATTTAGATGTTTTTAACATCGGCCCGATATAAATAAAGCGTTGAGTTTTCTGCTCAACGCTTTTTGTCTTTTTCCTTACCAATACAATTCCTCCTCGCTCGGTTGTCCGATGGTATATTCTGTTGTTATCTTTCCCTGCCACTGCGGGAATGGCTGGTCTTCTGCTATTTCACCTTTAACTGGCAGGACAATCCGATGTTTTTCAGCAACAGTACGCTGCTTTAAAATAGCCTGCCGTACATGTTCCATAAGATTATATAAGCTCAAAAATCCTGTTTCGGTATCCTTGTCGTAAATACTGAAACCGATTTCCACTTTGGCTGTACTTAAATTTGGTTCTTCTTTGTCTTCAAACTCTGTTGCCAGCACATAAATAAAAGAAGATATCTCGGCCGCGTTTGTTCTTATCGGCGGATATCCGGCATATACCTCAATCGGTAAACAGCCTTTTTTCTGCTGCGTAGCATAATCTTTTACAACATCTTGCAGAAAATCCGCCAGATTATTCATCAGTTCAACTGTCGTCATTTCAAACTCCTATTTTATTGATACGATATTCAACTTCATGCAGAAATCTTTTATTCAAAGTTTCCTCTGCTTTGGCCGTTATTACATTTAAAACTCTTTCCGAACCTAGCATCTGTGCTACACTTGGACCATGCGGAATACGTAGCGGATAGCTTTTTTTCGATGTTCTCTGCATAAGTCCTATATATCCGGATGATTTTGATTTACCGTGGAACATTCCGTTTACCGTTTTTGCACCGCTTGATTTCAAAACCTGTACTTTCGGCGGCCGTGTGTAACATCTTTTAGTTCGTTTGTAGATACTGACGCGAAATGCAGTAAGCAGTGGAGCCGGTCCTTTGGCTTTAATTTCTCCCATCAAAAAGCCGTCGCCTTTGGCACGAATATAAGAAAGCGCCGCCTTTATATCTTTAGCTTTGATTATATAATTTTTACGGATATTTACTGACGCTTCCTTACGCGCCGTCAATATCGTTCTGTTTATGGAAACGGCGGCCGCTTTTTGTACTTCTTTCGGTGCTTTGGTCATCAAACGGATTACCTTATCCATGTTTTGACTGGAGACGTTTATACTAATCATCGGCTGTTTTCCACCATTTGTATAGTTAAAATTCCCATATCATCACTGCAACTTTCTACAAGATACATATCTCCGTCCAAAGTAAATGTCTGTCCGTATACTGGAACTTCCGGTAAATCCGTTTTTAGACAGTTAACCTGTACTCTGCTACCGTAAAGACCGGCATAAGACAAATCGCTCACTCCGCCATTCGTAGAAAAATTATCCGCTACTGATATATCCTGCACAATAGCTTTGCATTTTACACCGTTTAAATTATGATACATAGCAAATTCTCGAAGATTTAAAAATACCGTAGTATTATCCTGCTCAATCATCTCTTTAAAATCCATAATTTTGACCTCAAAAAGTTCAAGTTGAACTATTTTTTAACCGTATCTTTCGGATTTATCGGTGGCAGGGCATCGTCTTCTTCCGGTTCAGTTTTCTTTTTACTCTTTATGTTATTTTTAACTGTAATCTTAGTTCCTGCTTTCGGTACTTCAGCAAATTCATTCGGTGCCGCAGTAATCAATCGCTCTCCTACATCATCTGGAAGCTCTGCCACTTCACCGGCTTTATATTCAATACCATCATGAATTAGACTGAATTTTTTTATCAAAACCTGCATTATTTTCACCTTCTTTTATGATTTCACCTTAATTACGGCCCAGTCATCCAGAAACTCCGGACAGATAACACATCTGCTGGAGATTGCAAGGCTAGAAATATTATCATCAACATTTACCGTTGCTTTCGGAATGTATTCACCTTCATAAGTGTGCCACTGTCTATCTTCCTCAATCTGGCTCACTGCTCCAAACAGACGTTTGCCGCGTCCCGGAATACCGATAATAATATGGTCATCCGGAATGTACTGCGTGATTTCGCCCGTCTTATCGTCTTCATAAATACCGTCATAGGCGTAAATTTCCAGATTTAAAGCCTGAATATAGCCAACTCTAAGTAAATCCGGTCGCACAAGCTGCGGCTGAATGTTCATCAATGCCAGATTATCGCGATTAGGTACCATTAAATAATCATAAATTTGTTCATTATTCATCAAATACGGCACTATATTAAGCGAGCAAACTGCCACTGTAGGAATTTGTCCGGCGTTTCGTCTGATTTTCTGCGATGCGCTACTGATATCATCAAAGATTTTTGCTGTTGTCTTATCCCATGTATTTTCTCCTGACAGTGTCGTTTTATTATCAAACTCAGCAAAACTTATTGTATCAATCAGTTCCACTGTGCCATCATCAGCGTATCCTCTACATTCATACTGTCCGTTTATGAGCAGATTTGCTGCCATATATTCCTGTCGGCGAGTGCAGGCATCAATCAGTTCCGCCATATCTCTTGCTCTGATTTCCTGTGCGCGTTGTTCTGGTGTTCTGGTAGAATAAACATCTTCACCAAAGCCGCGGCGTTCAATATCGGATAATTCAATAACTCGTTTCGGACGCATTATCGGCGCGGTATAACTGCGGATTTTACTACCGTTACGGCTTAAATTTACGCCCTTGCTTCCCGGTACAATGAACGGAGCCATTTTTCGGCTGCCTTTTCTGTATTCAATATCGACTGTAGTCGTAATAAACGTATTCACATTCGGGAAAAATGTATCTATCAGCGTAGTAGTCGGTTTAAAACTTCTTTCAACTACACCTAAAAGTGTACGTGTATCATTTAAATTAATGGCCATCTATAATTCCTCCTATTTCAAGCTAGTAAGATAAATACCTACATCGCGTAATTCTTCTTCGTGTGCTTCAATCGTATCGTCTTCTTTTTGCAAAACAAGTTTTTCACGGTTGAACATACCACTTACATAAACTGTCACTATTATATCCGAACCTGTAAGTTTTACATCTTCCGCTAAAATTGCCGAAGCTACTTTTGCAGGATTAGGTTCTGTGCCACCGTCGCCTGTACCTGTCGTATCGCAGATTTCATATTTGCCGCCAACCAAAGACAGTAGTGTACCGCGGATATATTCCGCCGTAACACCTTTAAGCGTTACATTTTTCGTGATTACCGGAACACTTGTTCCGCCGATAAGTTCACTGTAACTTACGCCCGTCATTTCGCTAACCATTTCAGCCATTTTTCTTACCTCCGAAAATCTTATTCATTACATTTGCCATATTATCCAAAGATTTATTATCCTTAGCTTTTTCCAGTACATCATCTTCAATATCTGGTGCCGGACTAATAAGATTTACTCCCGATGAAAGATTATCTTCTATCATTTGTTCAATCTTGGCATCAGCCGGAACTTTTAAAATCATCGGTGCTATATTTTTTACAGCATTAATATACGGCGACACTTCTTCAACCGTTTTACCTTCTTTTTTGGCCATATTTATAATAGCCGTTACGGCCGGATTGTTTTTTTCATCTAAAGCTTCCAAATCGTTTACGCGATTTCGTTCCATAAGTACAGCATTTTTCACCGCGTTATCTGAAATATTTTTTACCGACGCCGGTTCAGCATTGCTAACGGATATATCATCTAAAAGTCCCAATTTATTTAAAATCGCTTCTAATTTCGTCATTTTAAAATCCTTTCCTGTAGTTTTTTTGTTATTTTCAATATGATTTTTAATAGATATGGCATTTTTAAAATTGCACATATCGTATGAAATACTGTTCATGACAAGCGTTTTATTGTTAATAACGGCTTTAATTTCGCCCTGAATTTCATCAATAAAGCCTTTTTCCAGACACTCATCAGCATTCAGCCATGTTTCACTGTCCATCAATTCCGCCAATTCTTCATCAGGAAGATTGCAGCGTTTTTTATACGATGCGATAATGCTTGCTTTTATCGTTTTCAAAGCCTGCGTCATTTGCATAAGCTCATCTTCCATATAATAATCCGACATACCGATGGCGGGATTGTGTATCATAAACAATGCATTTGTCGGCATGATTATTTTATCTCCCGCCATCGCAACGATTGTCGCCGCACTTGCCGCCAATCCGTCAATTATGACCGTTACTTTTCCCTTGTAAGAACAAAGCAGGTTATGAATAGCATTAGCCGCAAATACATCGCCGCCTGCACAGTTTATACGAACCGTTACATCTTTGCCGCCCAAACTTTCCAAATCCGCCGCAAACTCCTGCGGACTTACTTCATCGCCGAACCAACTTTTCTGTCCGGCAATAGGACTGTACAGCAGGATTTCAGCGTTGGAATTTACTTCATTTTTCACCTGCCAGAATTTATCATTCATTTACTTCACCTCCATCACCAGCTTGAGTATTATCCGCTTTAGGAATAGACAACCCTTTGGCTTTCCATGTATTATGTTCTCCAGCTATCTGGTCAATATTGCTGTCGTAATCTGTACCTGTAAGCTCTACTGCTTCTCTTTCGCCGGTAGAAAAACCGTATTTTACACGCAGCGCCGCACCGTTTACTTCTTTCACAGGGTCAAGCATTCCCATTACCGGGCCGAACCAGTCCGCACCTTCCCATGCTTTAGTTATCAATGGGTCTGTTCCATAGCCGGGAGCGTCTACCCTGCCAAGTGCAACAGCTTCCGCCAGCCATGCCTCATATATCGGCTGACAGAAATCGCGGGCAAACCATGTCCGCCGTGTTTTAAAAATAACGGAAGCCTGTAACAGTGCACCGCGTGCCGCCGAATATGAAGATTGAAACCGCGATAATAAAACTTCGGACGGAATACCCAGCGATGCACCGACTTGACTTATCAGAGTATTAGTGAATGGCTCGAATGTTGATAACGTTCTGCTGCCGTCAACGGCTTTAACATCTATTCCTTCCGGCAACAAATTAAGTGTTCCCGGACCTACTTCGATACCGTCTAAATCCTCTGGAGCAACTTTTTCTTTCTGCGAATACGTTTCCCCCAACACATCATCAATATTGTTTGCCGAACCGTTTGAGATAAAAAACAATGAAAAGAACGATTTTATAATGGCTGCCGTCAATTCCGCATTGGTATAACGGCTAATTTGTTTCAACACTTCAATCGCCGGTGCCAGATACGGCACACCTCTATATTGTTCTGGACGTTCTTCATGCGATATCTGTAAAATGTTTGGCTTACCCGTTTTTTTACCGAATGCTTCAACTCGTACCCATTTCAATTCGCCAACAGGATTTGTTAAATCAAACGGTACTCTGTTTGCAACCCAGTAAGCGACAACAGCTCCGTCATTATCAATCTCTACGCCGCTGATAATGCGGTTATTATTTTTCGGATTGCGCATTTCAACCGCATAATAACTTAGCGGTCCGTAAGCATTCACTATATCTGGATTGCATACTCTGCTGGCTTCAAAGAGTTGGATTTTAATATGGTACGGATTATTCGGCATGGACTTTCGGTATTTCACCGCCGCCCAGGCGTCGCCGTCCACAAGATAACTCAGATAAGCAATATCCTGCATATCATAGAAATTGTTTTTGCGGTACAGGTCGCAATCTTTGCTTTCTGCCCAGAGGTTAAATTCCTTGAGTGTTTTTCTCTGCCACGCTTTAGCTTGTTCTGCCGTCATATTTAAAAGCTGATAATCTATTTTCGGCGATACCCTAAGACCTGCCCCGATTACATTGCTTCTTGATGTATTTATGGCACTTGCTCCCAGTGGCGAGTTGCAGTACATATCCGCGCTGCGGCTTCTGAGTGTTACAAGATTTGTATCTATATCCGCTTTCGTACTGGATTTTATCGGATTGTAACCGCGCAGAGCACTTCGTGTCCTGCTGGCGCCACCTTCAGAATAACCGCTGTTTTTTACAGTGCGTTTTATCGTTGCCGATGTCGGCTGTCTTACTTTATTTATTCCCTGTTTACGTTTTTTCTTCATATTTACTTTTTTACCTCATCAATCGCGCATAATTACCCTTTTAGCCCGTTTATTTACAGCAGTTACATTATCTTCAGTCGTTGCTCCTGCCGCTATCAGCGAAGATATTTCATCACGTATCTCCGCTAAATCGGCACGTGTCAACGTTCTATTGCCGATACGATATGACTGACCGGCTCTCAAAACTTCCTGTTCCGCAATCAGATATTGCTTCAACCGTTCATTCAGCACAGGATTTGCCATCAATAATCACCTCGAATACCTCTTTTTATACAGCCGAAACTCTTTTTCTTCGGTTTATTTACGGCTGTTTTTGTATTTACCACGCTGTTTTTGCTATCATTTTTACTGTTAATCAGCTGTTTGAGTGCATTAAAATCCGGATTTATACTTTTCAGGCAGGCAAGATTATACACTCTTAAATCAAGCGGTTCGTTTCGTTTGTCTTTAGCGATATTTTCCCACCGCCAGACAATCTGACCGTTTTTCTTGCGCGGCTCCCTCTTTTCCGAAATTAAACCTTTGAAATAGATATCGTCATAACCTCTATTCCATAAAATTTCATCAACTGCGTTGCCGCTTGTTCCATCTAAAGGAAAGTGAAAATATTTCGGTCCCGGTACTTCTATGGATAATCTGTCCATTACGTACTGTTTCCCGCTGTCTGTGCCGATTAAAACGAGTGGAACAGTATAACCGCGCACGGCTTTTACCTTCGTGTATTTATGAATAATCGGCAATCCCATTGTATTCATACCTTTTATGGCATACCGCTGTTTTGGCAGATGATGCAGGCTGTAAGCATATACTTCTTTCGTATAATGACCGCCTGTATCAATAAAAGTCCTTGCAACGACTAAACCAGTGCCGTTTTTGAACAGATATTTTCTATCCAGTTGTTCATCAAGTTGCCGCCATACATCCGCCGTATCCGGTACGCCGAGAATAATGCCTTTTTTTATACCCCAGCATTCTTCATATTCACCCCAGCCACAAATTTCATATTCCAGACGATTATCCTGCACATCGACCGCCGCCGTTAAAATCAGCACGCCTTCCGGCAGTTCAGCATCATATTTTTCCCGCCGCTTCAAGAAGATATCTTCGTTTTCAAAGTTTCCTCGTCGTTCATACGCTTCGCCAAAACGGGTATTGACGACAACTTTTTCACGTTCCGGGTCGCCCTTGGCTTCGAGCCATTCCTGCATGATAGCGTTCCACGATATCCACGGCGAGGCAAACGCATTAACAAAAAAGCTCCGCACACCTTTTTCCAGTGCCGGAGCATTCTGCATTACATATTTCTGCTGTGCCTGTTTCATTGCTTCTTCCGTAAAGGAAAAACCGCAATCTGGGCAACACCATGCTACAGTTTTTACGAGTACATGCTTTTTACCTTTAGTATCAACCGTTGTTTCGTGCTGCGTGTGTATATTGCGATGTGTTATGAGATGATACTCGCCGCAATTAGGACACTTATGCTGCCATTCTTCCTGCGTTCCCGTCAGATACTCATCTTCAATACGGCTTTCACCCAGATTGGTAGGTGTGGAAAAAAGCCCCTCTTTTCTGTTCCAGAATGTAGTCATACGCTTTGCGGCAAGGTCCACCGGGTCGCCTTCCGTTCCTGCACTGTCAGGAAATCGGTCAACTTCATCCGCCAACAAAATTCTAATAGGTCGGCTGGCAAGTCCTGCCGGACTGTTTGCTCCGCCCATGATAAGACGGCCGCCCGGAAAGATTTTCGATAGAATTGTATTGCTGCTTTCTCTGGTTTTAACATCGCTGAACAGATTTTTCAGTACCTTCGTGTCGCGTATCATCGGCGCAATCCTCGATTTTGAATAATCCTGCGCCATGTCGATTGTCGGCTGTATCATCAGTATCGGCGCAGGGTCGATATGGGCAAACCGTCCGATTACGTTGTTCATAATATCGCTTTTACCGATTTGGCTGGCAGACTTGACTACGATTTTCCAGACATTGTAATCCGTGAAGCTATTCATTATCTCCCGCTGATACGGTGCTCTATCCGTTTTCCATTTTCCCGCTTCTGCTGAAGCTTCTTTTGATAATACTCTGTATTTATCCGCCCATTCCGATACAGACATTTTCGGTATAGGTTTTAAGGCATTTCTAGCGATTTTCTGAAATAACTTAATCGTCTTCTGCTTCATCGCTGTTATCATCGGTGAATAAATCCGGCGAATAATCGCTGAGTTCCGTTAATCTTGACGTAATTTCTTCCGTAAGTTTTTTATCAATGAAAGACTTACTCTTATCCGCCAAAAGCGGAGCCATTTTCGACGGCAGTCCCAGAAGTTGTGAGCGCAAATTTGTCAGCATGTTTGTCATAACAAGTTCAACATCACTCGCCAGATGCACTTCTTTTTTTCTTTTTGCCAATTCCAATTCCGCCAACTTACGTTTAGCAGCTTCATGCTTGGCTTTTTCTTTCCAGTAATCGCTGTCATCCTTATCAGCATATTTATGCTCATAATACTGGGCTATAGCCATCGGTAAAATGTAATTGCCTTCCAATTCTTTAGTAATAACTTTTTCATTAACGAGCTGATTTATGCGCCGTTCCGAAATGCCCAAAAGTACAGCCAATTCGCGGGCTGAACCGCGTTTTTCTTTAACAGCCAAAATTTATTCACCTGCCTTTCATAGTATCCATGTGGAAGGAAATGGATAAAATTTTTTCAAAATCTGGAAAATCTCTGGGGTTCGTTAGCACCTCAGAAATTTTTGACCACCAGAAGAACCTACTGAAAACGAATTTTTGGTACTAAAAAAGCCACCATCATCACTGACAGTGGCATGGATAACTGTTTTATTTGAAAACTTTTTTCTGATTATTTTTATACTTACCGTTCTCTTTATGACAAGAATAATGATAATGTACCAAATCTTTTATCGTGAATGGTTTATCCCGCGTGAAGCTCATACACCGGCTGTACTTCAACACGATTTTGCGATGCTCGCATATTCCTTCAGCATTATAAAAACATCTAAATTTATCACATTTTATAATCGTCATTTCATCACCTTCCAAACAAAAAAGACAGCTAATAATTTAGCTGTCTTTTCTGCATGTAATCCACAATCATGTGCGTAACCTTATTCAGTTTTCAGACGGAAAAGCGTTGCTTTTTAGAGAGGTCATTTTCTCGCTTCTTTGACCTATAAAAATTTTATCATCTTTTTTTGCGGTAGTAAATTGCGATTTTTTTGCACGGTCTAGTTGCATTTATTCAAGTACATCTTTACCAAAAAACCTTATAGATAATATATCTAACAGTCTATTTCTATGCCTATATAATGTAACCTTATCACAACTCATTTTATTAGCTATATCTTCAATTTTCATCTTATCAAAATAAATCATTTTTATTATTCCGCCATAATATTCATCTTTTATTTCTTCTAAAGCACAATCTATAAAGTCTACTTCTTCTTTATCTCTATAATAAATATGTTCTATTTTTAATTTTTTTGCATGACGAATTTCATCAAGTGTACATTTTTCACCATAATACTCCATAGCATGATGAACAGCTGGACAAGCACCAAATTCTTCTTTAAATAAATCTTCAATATCTTTTTCACACTTTTCCATATTATGCTTAAGAATATTATATGCTTCTAATTTCTTTATAGTCTTTTCCCTATAATTTATAGGCTTTTGCTTTAAATTAATGCTATTATTTTGTATTATCGTCTTTATCGCTTCACTAACAACCGCCATCACAGTCATTTTTATCATATCAGAAATTTTATTTAAATCTGCTTTTGTTAACGCCATTATTCTACCTCGCTAATTTATCATAGATATATTTTGTTTTGCTGGTTGTGTATTTATTGTTTCATTTATATGTGGTAATAATACTTGTTTCCTTTCACCATAAATATATTTTCTTGCTTCACTTAATAACTGATTAATTAAAATCATTTCATCATCTGTATAATCCAAAATGCAATTTGAATTATATAATCTCTTTGGAAAATTTTGTGGTATTAGATTACCGTCTAACTTATAAAATCCTTTTAATATTACATATTTTAAGCAATTATTTTTATAAATAAATTTTGCCCCTGTTATTACAATCCTATCTTTTATAGAAAATGGATATTTTAATAATCTACTACCTACTGCATTTAAGTTTTTTAATATTTCTATTAATTCATCTCGTGGCGGTTCTTCTTCACTTAATGTTTTCTTAGATGTTCCTTCTTCATATTTAATCTTTACTTCTTCTTTAAAATAATTTACTTCTTTAATTATTAGCTCTTTCATAATTTCTCACCACTATATCATCTAAATATGATCGTTCTACTTTGAAATCTTTTTGCTTCTCCATATGTTCAATTATTCTTCCTAATTCTTCTAAAATATTTTTATTAGCATTATTAGAAAGAACTTTCAATGTATTATTATTTTCATCAATTACTAGTACATGAAGCTTATCTTTATAATTCAAACCTTCTTTTAAAACACTAAAACTTTTATTTATATTACTAAATATATCTTGTAAAAAATTTTCTTTTCTATCATCATTTCTTTTTTTACAATCATTAATTATATCTTCTACTAAACCAGATGATATATCTATTGCTTCATTTAAAATTATTTTTGCTTCTTTTTCACTTAATTTCTCATTTTTATCCTTTTTTTCCTCAATCTTTTTTCTCCAATTATCTACTCTATCTTGTATATTATCCATATTTTAATTCTCCTTATTATCTTCTATATCATATTTTTCATCATCTGTAAGTGCAAATAAATCACTTTGTACCTTTTCAATCAATTCAGATGTATACTCTATTGCTTTTAAACTAGATTGTAATACATCATTATCCTGTTCATTTTCCGCCATAGAATGTAATTCTGTATAATATTTTAATTTATTTTCAAAATATCTTAGATACTCCAATAATATATCTTCTTTTTGTTTATCATAGATATTTACATTATCAGTTTTACAAATTTCTATAGGTTTATCTTCATCTTGTATATGTTCATTTTCAATTATATTATTATCTGTTATTTCATCTAACTCATCTTTACCTGGTCTTTTCAATGTCATTTCATCTATAATTTTAGCTTTATCGTATCTATCTTGAAGATATTCTTTATCTGGATATTTTTTTAATAAGTATTTTAATAAACCTAAAATACAATCCCGATTAGATTGCACCTTTTCATGTTCAAATTTTTCTAAACAACATTTAGATATATACTCTAAACAATTATCTAATGCTTCTTGTTTTGTTTTATATAACTTAGATGTATTAGTAAATCCACCACAATAATAGATATTACATACTACTGAATAATAATATAAATCTGTTGAAGTCTTGTATATTACATAAACTAATGATAATTTTTTTATATTAATCTCTTCTTCTAATACTTTTATTTTAAGCTCAACATCTTTTTTATCTGTATTTCTTTCTTCTGGTTCATCGTCAACTTCACTTTTTAAACTATCTTTTATATATTTCACATCATTTAATGTTAATCCGCCATTTTCTTTGAATTGATTAATCATTAATTCTTGCTTATCTTGCGATAATGTAGATAGTTCATATGCAACAGATAAACCTATCATTCCATTTTTCATGGCGTCTTTAAAAATTCCTATAAGATTATTTTTAAGCCCTAACATTCTAGCTACATTTGTTTTTGACTCATTTATAAGTTTAGATATTAAATCTTTTCTTGGTGCAGGTAATTTTATACCTCTTTGTTTATATTCTTTTAAAATATTGTTTAACGCTTCAACTTGCTCTGTTCTTTCCCAATCAGTTAATTTTCTAGCAGTACAATTTGTAGTTATAAGAGATAATCTATCTTTTAAATCATCTTCATATTTATTAATTACACATGGTATATATTCAAAATCTTTTATACCTTCGTCATATAAATTTTTACAAGCTTTCCACCTTCTTTCACCTGCTATTAATTCATACTTACCCTCATTATTTTTCTTTTTTACAATAAGATTTTGTTTTACACCTTCCACTCGAATACTTTCTTTTAGTGTAGTAATCTCATCTGTAGCATAAAAATTACTATTATTTTTAGCTGGTACTATATCATTTATACATATATATTCTATCTGCATACGGTCTTTATCTGCCAATGTTTCCACTTCTATACTCCTATCTTCTAAAGCTGCTAAAATATCAAAATCCATCTTCTATTACTCCTTTAGAAAATGGTCCAAATCGGACCATTCTCATTTTAATTTTAAATATTCATTTACTAGATTTTTATAATCTATTGTTACTCCAAAGCGACAATTTAAATCAATAACCGTTCTTCCTGTAAATGTACTATTAGCAATATGTTGACTTTCTCTTATTTTAGCTTTAAAAATATATTGTTCTTTAAACATTTTCTCCAAATAATCTTTTGCCTGATGTTTGGCATTATTATTTTGCCAACGATTTATAAAAATACCTCTTATTTTTAATTCCTGATTAGTTCGTTTTACCTTTTGTATTTGCTCAATTATTATTTTTAATCCTTCAATAGAAAATAAATCTAAACACACAGGAATAATTATTTCATCACTAGCCAGCATAGTTACTGCTGATATAGTATTTATTGCTGGTGCATTATCAATTAAACAATAATCGTATTCTTTAGCTAATTTTATTAATGCTTTCTTTAAAACCAATGGATTTTTATTAGCCTTAACATAATCTTCCGCCACATACATTTTTAACCCAGCTGTAATTATATGCAAATTATCATATCTAGTCTTTTTAACCAAAGAATAAATATCTACATCATTACCAACTAATATATCTGCAATTCCTTTTTCACGGTCTTTATCAATACCAAAATAACTAGATATATTTGATTGTGCATCAGCTTCTACCACTAATACTTTTTTATCATGATATTTATTAAGTACATAAGCAATATTTGCTGTAGCTGTAGTCTTTCCTGTTCCACCTTTGAATGATTGAATAGATATTGTTTTCATATTAAAGACCTCTCTTATTTTTATTATTTAATTGTTCCCATTTACCAGTACATATCTGTACTTTCATTTCTATACATAAATCATTGTATTCTGGTTTTACAAAAGGGCATGGCTTTTTCATCAGCCAACAATTCCAAACTTCTCCGTCTAACCAAGTATGTTCACACATTGCCATATTTTATTCATCTCCCCAAAATCGTGGACGACCTTTTAACATACACTCTTTTCCTCCGCAAAACGTACTAATTTTATATTCACCTGTGTTCAAACATTCTCTTACTTTTTCATAATTTGGATTATCCATTTTTGGTAAATCTATCCATGCCCAACTTTTCCCATTTTTTAAAAATGCACAATCTTCACAATGACTTCTTTCCTTACAATATTTTTTTAATGTTTCATATGCTTTTGATGCTTCATTATCACTTATCATAATTTACCCCTTTACAAACTCTTTCATAAACTCCACTTTATTACCATTTACAAAATCTAAAAAATTTACTGCACCATTAAAACGCACTTTATATTCCTTCAAATCTTCTTTAGTGAAATATTGTCGATTCCATTGCTCTTTACATAATCGCCACAAAGAATATGGTACAAAGTAAAAATCATTATTTAGATTTATACATATTCCTGTTACAGCTCCTAACTGATAATGTAACTCTAAAGCTTCTTCTTGATAATCAGTAAGAACTGATATTTTTATCTTATCTTTCATAGTTTGTTTTGCTTCAAAACATATTGCAGAACCGCCAAAAATCGTTCCTTTAAAGTCTGGTTGAGCATTTTTATATTTTATAAATCTTCCTGTAAATACTCCTGTAGTATGATTTTTGCTTATTACTCTAAAAGGTTCAGGTGTTTTCTCAATATATGCACGTTTTTCATTTATATAACCCATACAAGCCATAATTATTTGATTTTCAAATATTTGTGATTGAGCATTATTTACTCTACTTATTTGACTTCTATTCTTCTGCAAATTCATCATCTCCCATTGGAATATCCAATATTTTATGATTTTTATATCGTGGCTTATATCCACCATCAATTCTTATCAGTGTATACCGTTGGACTCGACAACAATCCCATTTATGACCTTCATCAAGCCAACCATAACCATCATAAATACTTTCTTTATCTAGAATATATCCCTTTATTGTAGTAGGTTCTTTTTTCCACTGTTTAGCATTAATAATATTTTTTTCTAAACGTGGCATTTTTAAATTTATAGATGCACAAAAACGTTTCTTATGAATTTTATCTGTACTATAAAAAGTTTCACGACTATTCTTTATTAAATAGCTAGCAATCTTTTTATAATTTACTTGCCCATAATTATTGAACTCTGTATATAAATGTCTAAAATGAACACCACCACCTGTAATATTTCTCCAAATTTTAGCAATTACAGCTGTATCAAATTTATTTAAAACCATATGAAAATGAATATTTCCTCTTTTTCCTCTACCTGCTGTATAGATATATTTAAGCTCATTATTTTCTTTTTTATATGCTCGTCTTAAATATGCTAAAAAAAGGCTTATATCTTTTCTTGCTTTTTCAGAGTCTATTACTGAAGCTTTCTGATATGTCAAAGTTATCCATAAATCATCTTCTTCAAAGTTCTCTGTTAATTTCCACTCACATACACGCTCCGCTCTTTTATCTTGATATTGAAGCTGTCTTATTGGTGTTGTTCCTTGTGCTGGTCCATTAATAATATTTTTGCCTATTCTTCCACTACAATATTTATAATTATCTATCTTATTTTTAAGTATTACTCTTAAATGTACATAAGCCATAATATCACCCATAATATTTATATTTGTTCATCTTATTAATACCTTTAACAAGGTGGTAAAAGGCTCAAATGAACCTTAAAAAATTGACTTTATGCCACATAGAGTTTATAATTTTTAGTAGTGAAATATGTGGCTTTTAAAATGTCCCATGAATTACTGCAATAATTCATGGGACTTAGCTGTTATCTTCTAACTTTAAGCACTATGAGCTTGCTCATGGTGCTTTTCTTTTTCACTTTTTTCTATCTCTTTCATCAGTGCATCACGTCTTCCATCTACTTTCCAACGTTCAAAATCTGCTTGCACTTCAGGATTACTAAAAAATTCCTTTGCCATATCTACTAATGTTTTTCCCTGGTAATAACTTATTTCAATTTTCATTATCTAATTCACCGCCAATTTCTTCCTTGATAATATTACATATTTTTGTTGACATCTTTGATATCAATACATCTGTTTCTTTCTTATTAACTCTTTCTATATATTCATTTAATTCTTTACCTATACCAAATTCTTGAGCTATTGCCACAACTTTAAAACATTTTTTTATTACTTCATATTTATCAACACAGCTAGTATCTGCTATTCGTGTAAAATTACAAATCTTATCTTGTAATGTTTCATCAACATTATGTCTTATGGCTACTCTTAATAATTTAATGCATTCATCAACAGTATAAGTTGGTATAATATCTTGTTCTTTCATATTTATCACCTTTATTCTTCAATATCCTTCTATAGATTTCATTCTAGATGTTTACTAAACTAAAAAAATAAAAAGTTACATATATAACAGCATAGATAAACATTAAGATGTAACTTACAACTATTCCCATAATTGCACTGGTAAAAGCAAAACAACATAATGCCCATATTTCTTCATACATAGGGTCAAGGTTGAGTTTTTCTGATACAAATTCAATTAGCGGAAAAGTCATTTTATCTAACCAAAAATGAAAAAGAAAATTTATCATTTTAAATAAAATATTCATCTTATTTTAGTCCTCTCGCCTAGAGCTTTACACTCTAGGCGATTTATTTTCTTTAAAACTTCTTACATTACATATATAATAATCTTGAGTAGATAAACCCCCATTTATTTACTTAGATTATTATAAAGAAAGGATTCATTCATATGAAACCAAACGAAACCTCAATTTCTGAAAACTCATCCGAAAATCTTCATGTAAATGAATATGACCAACTTTCAGATTTAGAAAAAATCCAACTTTCTACATTAGCTTTTAATAATGCCACATCTATTGCTGATAACCTATATAGAGTTAATCAAATACATCAACATACTCAAGCAATTAGTAATGCGATATCTTTTGCTAATAAACTTCCTCAAATCAGTCAAATATCACAATATATTCAAGCATTCAATAATGCTACATCTATTGCTAATAATCTGCCTAATTTTAACAATATTGTAGATTCCAATGATTTTTTAATGTACAATCCTATTTGGACTATATTACAAAAACCAAATCAAATTTTTTATACTATGACAGCTCAAAATAAATTATTAGATGCTTATCATTTTGCTACAACTTTATTTAATAGTTCTTTAGTTAATTCTTTACAGAACTTTGTATCTTCTTTTAATTCTAAAAATCCCATGTATACGCCATATATAGATGCTAATATTTCAAATCTAGCATTTACTATACTAGATAATCCATCATTATATACTGATTTTCAAACTGAAATAGATCCAGATATAAATAAAATTACTTCTACTAATCATGATTTTTTAGTAAAAGAACTTGATAGATTTATATTAGAAGAACCAAGTATTTCCGAAGATATATTAAAAACTTCTGACGGAAAAAAATTCTCTATTGTTTTTGCTACATTATCGGGTTTATCTGAAACTTTTCCTACTCTTTCACCTGATATACAAATTGTGCTTCAGCCATTTATTACATCTTTAAGTTTTTTATTAATATATTATTGTGTTAAATTGCTTAATAAAGTTTAATATTATTTTTTATGATATTTCCATTTAAAAAGAATTTTATATATACCTACAGGACAATAGAATAAACCCCAAAGTATATAAATTATTTGACTAATTATTATTACACAATTGATATAAATATCATTAATTTTACTTAAAAACTCTATCATTTCTATCTTCTTTTCTTAAACCAGTCAATAACTAATAATGAAATATAAATCACTATTGGTATTGTTACTAAAGCATGCGATACTATTGAAATCGCCCTCAAAGAAATTGTTTCCTCCAAATTATCACCGCCACATTCTCGCCTAGAGCTTTACACTCTAGGCAATTTTTTTATTACTTCCAATTTGTGTTATAATCATCACAAAAGGAGATGTTTATATTGCTAACTCAAAAAGAAATTGAAAAATTTGTTACTCTTATCAATAGTGGCAAAAATACTTATAAAGATATTCATAATGAATTTCCCAATCTTTCAGACAGTACTTTAATAGATTTAATAGGTGATGATTTTGAAACTAAAAATTTCATTTATTTATCTAATAGAATTAGCCAAAAAATACCTATACTAATATTTTTTACTAAAGTACCTGATAATTACTCTGAAAATTATACATTTAAAGATGATGATAGTTTTGAGTTATCTGTTTATGGAGAAAATATTCTTTATCAAATAGAAAAAGAATATCAATCAGAACAAAATACTAAAGAAGCCATTCGTTGGGCTAAATATGCCACAATATTAACTCTTATAGGATTAATATATCAATTTATAACAAGCGCCAAATCAAGCATATTAAATTTATTACAGTCAATATCTGGGCTAATGCCACTAATCTTTTTGCTTCTTTTTCTATTCTCCAAACATCATCTTTTGATGTAGGAACTAGCAACCATTTAAGCCAATTATAAAATTTTTTCATATTTACCTTTTCTCGCCTAGAGCTTTACACTCTAGACGATTTATTTTCTTTAAAACTTTTTACATTACATATATAATAATCTTGAGTAGATAAACCCCCATTTATCTACTCAAATTAAGATATAGAAAGGATTTATTAACATGAAAACCTAAAATATTACAAATCAAAAACAAAAATAAAAAAAATCATTTAAGGAGTGTTTTTTTATGAAGAAATTATGGTTCATATCTTTTTTTGTTTTATTTAATTTATTATTTCTAGTTGGTTGTGGAGATGATACCCCAGACATAGATACATCAACACCACAAGGTAAACTAGAACAATCTGTTAGAACTGAATTAAAAAACTATGGTGGTTCATTAGTTAAATTTAGAGATATTCAAGTTCTTGACTCAGGCGTTGATGATAGTAAATTAATTGTAGTCAATTGTGATGCTACTATACTAGAGAATAGAATTAATACTATTAAAGAATATAATTATGCTATAGCTTATATTGCTAAAGCTGTATATACTTCTGAAATTCCTGTAAAAAATTGTACTATTGCTCTCTGGTCTGACGTTATTAATACCAAAACTGGTGAAGAAAGCAATGTAAATTCTTATACTTTAGTTATCCCACCACAAAATGCTGAAAAAATAAACTGGGAAAATATTGATTCTATAGATATCACCAAAAGTGCTGATAGTATCGAAGTTCATTCTGTTTTAAGAAAATAATTCTTTATTAAAAAATATTTTTACAGCACCAATTATATTTATTACCACTAATCTCTCGCCTAGAGTTTTACACTCTAGGCTATTTTTTTATCATCTGCTTTAATTCTCATTCCAATAGCAATACCTTTTAATAATGTTTTATCCTCTTCATTACATTTTTCTAATTCTGGAATTAATATGCGCATTAAATCTTTTTTCGTTTCTTTTACATTATTATTATTCATAAAAACACCTCATTTCATAAATAGAAACATAAATTCCAATAATTTTAGATATTCAGTCCACTCTTTTTTATTACTTTATAGTAGGTTATATCAAAATGTTATATAAGAACAAATTCCCTCCTTTTGTGTTCGTTCACGAACATTATAAGATAAAAATAAGTTCGTGTCAACCTTTAAATGTGTTTGCAAAAAAATAAAAATGGGTTTACACGAACATTTTTTTATGTTATTATCCTCTTAAAGGAGGTTTTAATTTTGAACGAACGTATTCAATTATTAAGAAAATCATTAAATTTAACTCAAGAACAATTTGGTAATAAATGTGGCAAATCTAGAACTGCCATTGCTAAATACGAAACTAATAAATCTAGTCCAGATGATGCTTTCATAAAACTTGTTTGTATAAAATTTAATGTAAATGAAGAGTGGCTTCGTACTGGTCAAGGCGATATGTTCATTGAAACAATGGATAGTATGATAGAAAATTTAGCCAAAAAATATAATCTAAATGAGAATGATATTGATATTATAAAAAACTATATTCAATTATCTGAAGAAGACCGTAAAAAATTCGTTGATATTATAAAAATAATATATACAAATAAAGGTACTGTTACACCAAAACGAATTAATCCAGACTATAAACTCACACCAGAAGAAAAGCGTCGTATTGTTAATGGTGAAATAGACCAAGAAGAAAAAGTTCAAATATTATAAGTTTTCATTACTACAAATGGTATGTAAAAAAGGCATAAAAAAAACACCTTTTTAGGTGCATGAAAGGACTGATATTATGGAAAAAATTAAAAATTTTAATCGTTTAAATGATTATTTTTTCAAAAATTTAATGGGACAAGATGAACGAAAATCATTAGCTTTAGATTTTTTAAATTCTATCGTAGAACTTGAAGATAATAAATACTTTGTTGATTTAAAATTTTTAAATACAGAAAAAGCCCCCAATAAAATTGATGGTAAACTATCGAGATTAGATATTCAAGCACAAACTGATGATGGTACTTTTTGGGATATAGAAGTACAAGTTAGTAGAGAAGACTATATGCCTGAACGTTCGTTATTTTATCTATCAAGAATTTATGGCAATCAATTAAATGCTGGTGAAAAATACCCTGTATTAAAACGAACAATTGGTATCAATCTTTTAAATTTTAATTTAGACCAATTAAAAACATTACCATCATGGCATAATTATTGTTGTTTTTGTGTGCCGAATACAAATGTAATTGTTACTCGCCATTTAGAAATGCACTTTTTAGAATTACCAAAAGTAAAAATTAGCGATATCAAAAAGCTAAAAAAATCCGAACAATGGGGAGCATATTTTTCGGGAAAATATAGTGAAAAAGATTTGGAGGAATTAGCTATGAATAACCCTGTAATAAAACAAGCGTTAGATTATGAAGCATATTTTAATAGTAATGATGAATTACGTAAGGAATATCTAGCACGAGAAGAAGCAATCCTCGATGAAAAAATACGCCATGGCTATTCTCATCAACGTGGTGTTGAAGAAGGCATTCAGAGTGAAAAAATTCAAAATACTATTAATGGCTTAAAAAAAGGCTATAGCCTAGAAATCATTTCAGATATAACAAATTTATCTATCCAAGATATAGAGAAAATAAAAAAGGAATACCTATGACGAATCCAATAATTAACAGAAATGATGAATTACGTTGTGAATATCTAGCATGTGAAGAAGCTATCCTTGATGAAAAAATACGTAGTGGCTATTCTCATCAGCGTGGTGTTGAAGAAACTAAAATTCAGAATGCTATCAATGGTTTAAAAAAGGGCTATAGCTTAGAAATTATCTCAGATATAACAAACTTATCCATTCAAGATATAGAAAAAATAAAAAAGGAATATCTATGATGAATCCAATAATTAACAGAAACGATGAATTACGTCGTGAATATCTATGAATAAAAAAACGCCCAGTATTCACACTACTGAACGTTTTTATGCTGTGATATATAACCACATTCACCTATAGTGTTATTATATCACAGCTATTTTATTAATTGATGGATTGTATAATGAAGTGCGACACCTAAAAAAATAAAAGAATGCCTAGTATTAAATTACTAGGCATTTTACTTAAGAAATTATATAATCTTTAAATGCTTCTAATTTAGGTAATACACTAGATGCATTTGACAGTGTTCCTAATATTGTATTTAATCCTGAACAAACCATTTTTAATTTAGACTTACTCTCTTTACGTGGATTTTTTGCAATCTCCTTTATTGTTTCTATTGCTTCATCAATTTCAGGATTTCTATCTTGTGCTTTCAAAATTTCTGCTATTAATTTTTCTGTAATATTTTTTAGTTCATTATCTGTCTTAATGTTATTAGTATTATTTATTCCAGCTTGAATAATATTATTATCACCATTTATTGAGCCAATATTATTTGTTATATTATTATTAATAATAACACACCCTTCTTTCTTTTTTTTATTCAATTCACTAAGTGAAAAAGGATAATAATCTTTTCTTTTAAGAAAATCTATGCTAGTTTTTTTTTAGGTTTATTAGTCAATAAATTTTTTTGTTCATTTCGATAATTTTCATCAAAACTAAATACCGGAATTAAATTATCTTCTGTAACGAGTATATCTTCACCACAAATAGGACAATTTATTTCTTTTCCTAAAATATCATCTAAATTATCATATTTTCCTAACTTATAACTACATCTAGGTGTCGTGCAAATAACTTCCCATTTTAGTTTTAATTTATTGTAGTAGGTTAATGACTTTAAATATTCATATACATCAATAATATTTCCACCTGTATATTTTGCTACTAAATCAGGATAGAAATATATAACTCTACTCAATATTAATTGATTAAGGCAATCATCTATTTTTACCATTAATTTAGTAGATACCATCATTAACCCTCCTTTTTATTTATAAATTAATTTTTCTCTAATAAAACTAAACAATGCTTCTGTAGCAAAAGAAGATAATCTTATACTATTTGTCGTAAATGTCACATGAATAGTATAGGTATTAATCATACCTTCTTCATTAAATTTGAAAATAATTGAACCTTCACTACTAATTGTATATGGTTGCAATAATTTATATAGTGGCTGTTCCATTAAATCTTTATTAGCCCTTAATCCTACACTAACTAATCCTACTAACAATGATGAAATGAAATTATTATTTTCAAAAAACTCTTCATTTAATTTTTTTATATTTTCCATTCTATCTATAAAATCATTAGTATCAATATCATTATTAATGTATTGATTAACGACATTTAAAATTTCTGCTACAGAATTACTCTCTTCTATTGTTAAAGATTTTTCTTCAGCAGTTATGGATGAAGTATTTAAAATTTCTCCATTCAAAATACTAGAGATTTCATTAATATTTCCATTAAACTTATTTTTTAATTTTATTTCTTCTAAAGCATAACTTTTTTCAATTATTTTACCTACTTCTTTAGATACTTTTTTTACACAAGTAGCATCGCCTCTAACTTCTACAACCTTGTATTTTTCATTAATTAATACCGTTACTAATTTTATTTTAGGTATATAGTGTATCTGATTTCCTAAAAATGATTTTTGCGTACCAATATTATACATAAAACGTACAATATACTCAGAATCATTTCTATTAGCTGCTCCAATTATTGTAGGTTTTGTTGAAATATTTTTATCTTTTGGCACATGAATTTCCTTAAAAGGATTAAATCCTGCATACTTAATAATTTTTTCTTTAACAGTTTCTCTTTGTAAATTATCAACCTTATCATCAGATAATTCTTGTTGCTCATCTTTTTCTATAAATTCAAACCAACTAGAAGATGTTTTACTACAAAAAACTTTATTCACATATGGCTCTAAGACATATATTTTTAAATCTTTATCTTTTGATATCTTATCCCATATACTACTAATCAAATCTTCTACCAATCCATTATCTGAAAGATTTAATGTTGTACATATTTCTTGTATAGAAATCTTTGATAATTTCATTAAATCTTCTAAAAAAACTATTTCTTGTAAGGTATGCTCAGTATCTGCCATATTCTCTCCTTTATTAATACGCTCTATATCATATTAATTATAATTTGTCAATAATATATTTGTATAATTTATTATAAACTATTTCCCTTATTTAGTAAACAATAATATTTATACCTTAAATATGAAAGGATTTTTATTATGCTTAAGACAATTATATATGCTCGCTATTCTAGTGACAAACAAAATGAACAATCTATCGAAGGTCAAATTCATGAATGTGAGCAATTTGCTAAAACTCATGATATGGTTATTATTAAACATTATGTCGATCGTGCTTTAAGTGGTAAAACTGATGATAGACCTTCTTTCTTACAAATGATAAAAGATAGTTCTAGTGGTCTTTTTGATGCTGTATTAGTTTATAAAACAGACCGCTTTGCTCGTAATCGTTATGATAGTGCTGTATATAAAACAAAATTGAAGAAAAATGGCATCAAGATTTTTTATGCTAAAGAAAATATTCCTGATGGACCTGAAGGAATTATTCTTGAGTCTATGCTTGAAGGTTTTGCTGAATATTATAGTGCTGAACTTAGCCAGAAAGTTAAACGTGGTATCAAAGAAAATATACGAAAAGGTTTATCCTTTGGTGGAGCTTGTCCTTTTGGTTATAAAATCGTAAATAAAAAATATGTAATCGATGATGAACAAGCACCTTATGTAAAAAAAATCTTTGAAGATTATGCTAAAGGTAGACGAGCTATTGATATTTTCAATGAATTAAATACTTTACCTAATTATGCTGGAAAAGGTCGTAAATGGAATCGTTCTTCTCTAAATCGTATGCTTACTAACAAAAAATATATTGGCATATATGAATTAGAAGATGTATGTGTCAAAGATGCCATTCCGCCAATAATTGATGAATCTTTATTCAATAAAGTTCAATCTCGTATTCTTTTTAATCGCCGTCATACTACAAGGGCTAAAGTTAACTATTTATTATCTGGTAAACTATTTTGCGGACTATGTGAACATTCTATGACTGGTAAAACAGGCACTAGCAAAACTAAAGTAAAATATCACTATTATGTTTGTAGCAATAGACATTGTAAGCAAAAAAAGTATCGTAAAGAGCTTCTTGAAGATATAATTATCCAATATACAGTAAAAGATATATTAAATCCTAAACATTTTAAAATGATTGCTAAAAAATGTCTTGAAATACAACAAGCAGATAATAAAACTAATGATATGTTATTAATGCTAAAAAAACAATTAACCGCCACCAAAACTAAAATAAATAATCTAATGAATGCCATTGAAGCAGGTATTATTACAACTTCAACTAAAGATAGACTAGAACAATTAGAACAAGAAAAATATAAATTAGAACTTGAAATATCTACCCAGCAATTAAATAATAATAGGTTATTATCTGAAAAACAAATCATTTATATGTTAAATGTATTCTATAATAAAAGAGTTGATGTTTCTTTCTATAATCAAATTATTGATTGCTTTATCTATAAAATTTATATTTACTCCGACAAAATATGTATTGTCTATAACCTGAATAATAGTGATAAAGACGTGACTTACTCTGATATTAACGAACTATATAAAAGTTCGCACCTTAACTCATGCGGTTCACCACTTGCTAATACGCGTCGTTATTGATATAGCGACGCTTTTTTATTTTTCTGACAATTATAGTCAGACGCTTTCTGACATCATATTTTGACATCATGGAAAATTGGAAAATTATTTGTCGACTTTTGCAAAAGTCATATTGCTTATAGTAACAAAAAAGCCCCTATTACTTAGAATAGAATCTAGGTAGTAGGGGCTTTTTAGCACATAAAAGAAACGTTATTTAATTATACCAGGAGTGCATCCTCCTTTCTTAAATCTTGTCTATTGTTTTTTCAATAGTATCTAAAATTTTTCCATCTGCCTTATCTAAAATATTAAGATAGGCTGTATTTCTAGATTTTACCCATTCACTATCTGTTTTGGCAATCGCTTTTTCTAGTTTTTCCCTTAAAGTCTGTTTGCGTTTATCTAACTTAGACTTAATAAAAAACTTTGCAAATTCTTTTAATATGTTCATTTACATAATCTCTTTTTCAAAATCTGTGATTCCACGAGCGATGGCATTGGCAAATTCTTCTATTCTATACATAAGTTTGTAAGCGTCCTCATCATTAGAGATGAATGCTGTTTCCACTAATATCGCAGGCATATAGGTATTTCTAATTATTAATCCCATCGAATTCGAGGGGTTTTACAAAAATAGCGCTTTTTATAAGATGGTATGCATACACTTTATAAAAAGTGCTTATTTTGTAATATCTTTATCTGTAGTTATTCCACCTAGCCAACCCAACAATCAAACTGCAATATTAGTGGATAAATCCTTTTGGTTAAAAAAGCACCAGCACCTTTATTACCAACATAAGTTTGCAGTTGTAAGAACAAGAGGGTTACTTGTTGTATTCATGTCTATAGCCATAACAGGCTGTAAACTATTCACCGCAATAGTTAATGGTATTGTAGAACTAGGAGTAGGCTTTTTTCAACATATCCCCACTGTTACTGCACAAAAAAAGACAAGCCAAAAGCTTGTCTTTATGATACAATATGAAACGGAGAATAAAT
>CAUWIH010000022.1:0-35912 GCA_963558795.1 uncultured Megamonas sp.
CGAATTTAAGCCTTTGGAGAATCATATCAAACGAAAATAGCTACGGCAAAATCGGGTTCAATGAAGAAGGAAATAAACAAATTTTTATATTTTTATAGATTTTTGGCAACGAAAGATTCTATGGCTGTGCGAGAACCAGGAGTTATTTCGCGGGAAAATATGCATTTTCGTAATGCAAATTTATTTGCTAAAGAAAATTTATTATATATTTTATGGGGTTCGTTATATTTAGTTGATAAACCATATAGGGTAAAACGAAATTATATGGATGCATATATGTTGCAATATGTCGTCGAAGGTGAATTACATTTTGAGATTAGAGGTCAAAAATATATTGTTCAAAAAGATGAAGTGGTAATTTTGGATTGTAAAGAAATTAATCATTATTGGGCAGAAGGTTTAGCAAAAGTAAAATGGTTTCATTTTGATGGGAAAATAGCTAAAAATTTAGTGGAATATATTTATCAAAATAATAATAATTGTGGATATTTTACTAAAGACTATGCAAAAAAAATAGAACCACTAGTAAACAATATTTTTACTTTATTAGATAATAAACAAACCAGTGATTTTCAGATATCACATAATATCTATAGGATTTTATGTGAATTAGCAACACCTCCGCCGTTAAAAGTATCTTTAATTGAAAATAGTATAAGAAAATCTGTAAAATATATGAAGGATAAATATATACAAAATATATCAATAAAAGATGTAGCGGAATATGTAGGACTAAGTGTATTTTATTTTACAAGATTATTTAAAAAAATAATGAGAATTTCACCACATATGTATTTAGTAAATTTACGTTTAGATAATGCGAAAAATTTATTGACATACACATATTATAGTATAGATGAAATTTCAGGATTATCAGGTTTTCAAAGTTCATCTCATTTTATAAGGGCATTTAAAAAATCAACAAATATGACGCCAAATCAATTTAGAAAATATATTACAGCAAAAATGTATGAAAAATAAATATAAAGTATTAAATGAAAAGTACTAAAAAGATAGTTTTTATAGTAGATAGTATACTAAGAATAAAACTATCTTTTTTTATATTTAAAAGAGCAAAAAATGTATATTTTATAGCAAGGCAATTTAATGACAAGTAATATATTTCTTGATATTATGAAATTACAGAAAATTAAGTAACAAAAAATCAATATAAAATATAGATTTTATTGAGGAGGATTTTTAAATGAAAAAAGTAAAAGTAGGTATTGCAGGTCTTGGTCGTTTAGGAAAAGAGCATGCTAAAAATTTAGCATTTAAAATAGCAAATGCAGAACTTGTAGAAGCTTGTTCTATTGTTCCGGCAGAACTCGAATTTGCTAAAAATGAATTAGGCGTAAAAGATGTATATGCAGATTATAATGAAATGTTAGAAAAAGCAGATATTGATGCAGTAGCAATTGTAACTACTAGCAGTCAACATTGCTGGCAAATTGCAGCTGCTCTTGATGCAGGTAAACATGTATTTACAGATAAACCTCTTGGTGTTACTGTTGAAGAATGTAAAATGGCAGAAGCTGCAGTAGAACGTCATCCAGAACTTACTTTCTTTTTAGGATTTATGCGTCGTTTTGATCCATCTTACGCTTATGCTATGGAAAAAATTAAAGCGGGTGTAATTGGTAAACCTTATATGGTAAAAGCTACAGGTATTGACCCAGAAGCTTTAGTAGAAGGTGCAATAAGATTTGCTCCAACATCTGGTGGTATTTTTATTGATATGGCTATTCATGATATTGATCTTATGCGTTGGTTCTTGGGTTCTGATCCAGTAGAAGTATATGCAACAGGTTCTACATTTAAACATCCAGAATTTAAAGAATGTGGTGATGATGAAACTGGTGTGGCTATGTATAAATGTGAAAATGGTGCTATTGGTTTTGTTCATGTTGGACGTACAGCACCTCATGGTTATCATGTAGAAACAGAAGTAATTGGTACAGAAGGAACTCTTCGTATTAGTCCTGTTCCAGAAAAGAATTTATGTATGATTTATGATAAAAATGGTGCAGTAAAAGAATGTGTAAGTGGTTTCCCTGAAAGATTTGCAGAAGCTTATCGTTTAGAAATGGAAAACTTTATCGATTGTGTACAAAAAGGTGTACAACCAGAAGTTAATGTATATGATGGTACAAAATCCACACAAATTGCTTTTGCAACAACAGAAGCTTATAAAAATGGTGGCATTTTAAAAATTGAATATTAATTGACAAAAAGATTTAATAAATAAACATATATTTAAGGCTCTATTAGTGATGTTAATGACTAATAGAGCCTCTTTTTTATAAAATATTATTTAATTTGTCAATAGATTCTTGTGGGGTTGCCCAGCTAGTAGCAAAGCGTACAACAGTATGATTTTCATCATATTTTTCCCAAAAACTAAAGCTAATTTGTTGACGGAGTTTTTCCATTTGGGTATTTTCAAGAATAACAAATTGTTGGTTAGTATCTGTTTCTAAATAAAATTTATAGTTTTTTGCTTTTAAAATAGTTTTGAGTTTGTTAGCTTTATCAATAGCATTTTGAGCAATTTTTAAATATAAATTATCGGTAAATAAGCAATCAAATTGAATGCCAAGTAATCTACCTTTTGCTAGTAGAGCACCGTGTTGTTTTATAATAGTGAAAAAATGAGGTATTAAATTGGGTTTTGTAATTACAACTGCTTCACCAAATAATGCACCAACTTTTGTACCACCAATATAAAAAACATCACAATATTTAGCAATATCAGATAAAGTAACATCGGTATTTTGAGCACAAAGACCGTAACCCAGTCTAGCACCATCTAAGAATAATGGAAGTTTGTATTGCTGACAAATTTGAGCTAAATCGGATAATTCTTGTTTAGTATATAAAGTGCCCCATTCTGTAGGATGTGAGATATATACTGCTCCTGGGATAGTCATATGTTCAAAACTTGTATCGTTATAGAATTTATTAAGGTATTCAGCTACATCTTTAGCTTGTAATTTCCCATCTTTTTCAGGAAGAGTAATGACTTTATGACCGCCAAATTCAATAGCGCCGGCTTCATGTACTTCTATATGGGCACAATTAGTAGCAATAATTCCTTCGAAAGATTTTAATATACCATCGATAACTGTGGCATTTGTTTGTGTACCGCCAACAAGAAAATGAACTTGGGCATTAGGACAATTGCAAGCAGTACGTATTTTTTGGCGAGCACTTTCACAATATGTATCTGTACCATAACCAGGAGTTTGTTCAAAATTGGAGGCAACTAATTTGTCTAAAATATTGGGATGAGCGCCTTCAAGATAATCACTATCAAAATATAACATATAATCACATCTTTCTAATATAGAATAGTATAATTATATAAAAAATCGTAAAATATTCCAAGAAAAAGTATTGAATCTTGTTTAAATAAAAATAGATAATAAAATCTATAGGTTTTTGATGAAGTGATATTTTTTCTATGATATAATTTAATATAAAGTAAATAGGCAAATTAGCGAGGTAGAGGAAATACGATATGAAACAAGAAATATATGAGAATTATATAAATATTTTAGAAGAAGAATTAGTTCCAGCCTTAGGTTGCACTGAACCAATAGCTATAGCTTATGCTGGAGCAAAAGCACGTGAAATATTGGGTGAATTTCCTCAAAAAGTAATTATAAAATGTAGTGGAAATATTATAAAAAATGTAAAAGGTGTTACAGTACCCAATTCAGGTGATATAAAAGGTATTGATGCAGCGGCACTTTTGGGCATAATTGGTGGTAATGCTGATATGCAATTAGAAGTATTAGAAAGTGTTACTGATGAAGATAGAATAAAATTAAAAGAATTATTAAAAGCTAAAATTTGTACCTGTGAATTGCAAGAGGGTACAGATAATTTATATATTGATATAAAAGTAATTGGTAAAAATCATACAGCAAAAGTTATTGTGTCAGATTATCATACAAATATTATTAAAATAGAAAAAGATAATGAAATTTTATTGGATAAAGTTAATGAAATAAATAACAAAATAAAAACAAAACCAGCCGATAGAAATTTACTAAATGTAAAAGATATTATTGAATTTGCAGATACAGTAGATTTAAGTAAAGTAAAAGAATTATTAGATACACAGATAAATTATAATATGGCAATAGCAAAAGAAGGTTTAACTAATAATTTTGGTGCTAACGTAGGTTTGAATTTATTAGCATTATATGGTGAAAGTTTACCTGTACGAGCTAGAGCGATGGCAGCTGCAGGTTCAGATGCTCGAATGAGTGGTTGTGCTCTTCCTGTAGTGATAAATTCAGGTAGTGGGAATCAAGGAATGACAGTATCTATTCCTTTGGTAGTATATGCAAAAGAATATACAATTGCTCCAGAAAAACTTTATCGTGCGTTATTAGTAAGTAATTTATTAGCTATTCATCAGAAAAAGTATATTGGCAAATTATCAGCATTTTGTGGTGCAGTAAGTGCAGGTTATGCTTGTGGTGCGGCTATAACATATATGCTTGGTGGTAATTTTACGCAAATAGCACATACAATTACAAATACATTAGCCAATACAAGTGGAATTATTTGTGATGGGGCCAAACCTTCTTGTGCAGCTAAAATTTCAGTTGCTTTAGATGCGGCACTACTTGCACATACTATGAGTATGCACAGTGATGTATTTAAAGCTGATGAAGGTATTATAAAAGAAGATTTAGAACAAACTATTCGTGCAGTAGGACATATTGGTAAAGAAGGAATGAAATCTACTGATATAGAAGTTTTAAATATCATGATTGATAAAATATGTCCATGATAAATGGTCCACATATATAGTAATATTAGGGTGTGTAAGGATTGTTTTTTGAACATGATTGTATTGCATCAATAAAAAGTGAAGAATCAATTTTGTTTTTTGATTTAGAAATGACTGGTGGAAATACTAGATATGATGAAATATTGCAATTAAGTATTGTAGATTTACATAAAGGAGTAATTTTTGATGAATATTTTAAGCCACGTAAATGTAAATCATGGAAAGATACAGAGTCAATACATCATATTACGCCAGAAATGGTAAAAGATTGTTTTAATATATCTTCATATCAATATGAAATAAATAAGTTATTAAAAAAAGCAGATATGATTATTGGTTATGGTATAGAAAATGATTTACGTTTTATGAAAAAAGAAAAAATAGGTGCAGGAAAAAGAACCATTGTATATGATTTGCAAAAATCTTTTTCTAGAATTTATAGCCATGATAATAATATGCCTAGTTTACAGTCATGTGCGAAGTATTATAGATGTCCTGAATTGGGTCGATGTCATAATAGTCTTATAGACACATATATATTAGCGTATTGTTTTATAAATACTTATGGATTAGAAATTCCTTTATGGTTAGAAAAGATAATTAAGCAAAACAAAAAGAATGATGTATAAGTATAAAAAGTTCATGTATATATATATTAGTAAATATAAAGCCCATAAATCATAAATAAAATTTATTAAAATATTAAATATGTTAAAAAAATCACATAAAGTCATTGACAATACTTTTATTAGTACCTATACTGTAGATAGAGTAATAAATTTTAAATAAAGAAACGGCTACTAATAAAAATTTACTAATAGAAAATATATTATTTTAATGAAATTATAATATATATTTAGTAAGATTAAATATGTACGTTTTAAGAAAATATGATATAATAAAGCTAATTGATTGTATTAGTTTTGGTATAACATAATGTTCCTTATTTTAAGGACATATGAATATAAACGGTTGGGGCAACAACCTTGATATAACAAATAAATCCTATATTAAAATTATATGGGGGTATTTTTATGTCTTAAAATCACATACATAAGTGAATTGCCAATTGCATATATATGAAGGAGTGTTTATTTTATTATGGCAAAAGTAAAAATTACTGAAACAGTATTACGCGATGGCCATCAGTCCTTGCTCGCTACTCGTATGCGTCTTTCCCAGATGCTTCCACAACTTGAAGCTCTCGATGCTATCGGTTACAAATCTTTGGAAGCTTGGGGCGGTGCTACATTCGATAGCTGCCTTCGTTTCCTTGATGAAGATCCATGGGAACGTCTTGACACATTAAAAGCTCATCTCAAAACTCCTATTCAGATGTTGCTTCGTGGTCAGAACCTTTTAGGTTACTATCAATATCCAGATGATGTTGTTCGTGCTTTCGTTAAAAAAGCTGCTCAACATGGTATTGGTGTATTCCGTATTTTTGATGCTCTTAACGATACTCGTAACCTTAAAACAGCTGTTGAAGCTGCTAAAGAAGCAAAACAAGAAGTTGAACATTATCTTGAAATTCAAGGCTGCTTAGTTTACACTGTTGGTGGTCCTCATACTACTGATGAATTTGCTAAATTAGCTAAAGAACTTGATGAAATGGGCGTTGATTCCATTTGTATCAAAGATATGTCTGGTTTATTAAAACCATATGTAGCTGAAGAACTTGTTAAAAAATTAAAAGCTGCTACAAAACTTCCTATTCAATTACACACTCACTATACTAGTGGTTTTGGTTCTATGGCTTACATGAAAGCTATTGAAGCTGGTGTAGATGTAATTGACTGTGCACTTTCTCCATTTGCAATGGATACTTCCCAACCTTGTACAGAAACTATGGTTGCTGCACTTGAAGGCACTGAATTTGATACTGGTCTTGACCGTCAGGCTATGACTCCTATCGCTAAACACTTCCTCGGTGTAAAAAAAGAAATCATTGATGAATTTGGCTTAAAAGGTTACTTCGATGTTAACCCTAACGTACTTGACTTCCAGATTCCTGGTGGTATGTTATCCAACCTCGTTAACCAATTAAAAGAAATGGGTATGGCAGATAAATATCAAGATCTTCTTGATGAAATGCCACGCGTTCGTGCAGACCTTGGTTACCCACCACTTGTTACTCCTTCCAGCCAGATCGTAGGTACAATGGCAACATTTAACGTTATGACTGGTGAACGTTATAAAATGGTTCCAGACGAATTCAAAAAACTTGCTCGTGGTGAATTCGGTCGTACTCCACAACCTGTTGATCCAGAAGTTCTTAAAAAATGCGGCATAAAAGAAGATGAATTAATCACTTGCCGTCCTGCAGATCTTCTTGAACCAGGTATGGATAAATTCAAAAAAGAACTTGCAGATAAAGGTTTCCCTAATGCTACAGAAGAAGATGTATTATCTTATGCACTCTTCCCAGCTGTTGCAGAAGAATTCTTCAAAAAACGTACAATTAAAACTCTTAAAGCTATGGGTGTTGCAAATCCAACTGCTGAAGATGTTTTACTTTATAACCTTGATGCAGAAGTTGCAAAAAAATTCTTTGCTGCTAAATAAGATCATTCTTTTTTAAGTATGAAAAGGCTCCACTATATGTGGGGTCTTTTTATATTAAATATTATTAAAAAAATTTAGATAATAAATATAAAAATAAAAATTAACTATAGTATCAAACTATAGTATTTAATTGAGAGAAAAACTTTGTATATATATTGAGTAAGGAGTAAGACATGCAATTAAATATTACAACCGATTATGCTATCAGAATAATATTAGCATTGGCTAGTAAAGAGGGAGAAGTAGTATCCTCGAAAGAAATATCAATAACAATGAATATACCACAAAAATACGTATTAAAAATAACAAGAAATTTGGTGGCGGCGAATTTAATTGAACGTCGTTCTGGTGTATATGGGGGCTTTTTATTAGCAAAGCCAGCAAGTGAGATAAGTGTATTAGATGTAGTAAGTGTTATGGAGCCTACTATTCGTATAAATCGTTGTTTAGAAGATGATTCATTTTGTAGTAGATTGGCAATTGATTCGTGTCCTTTAAGAAAGTTTTATAATGAATTTCAGACAATAATTGAAGATAATTTCTCTAAAATTACTATTCAATCATTGTTAAATAATAAATAAAAAAAGATGTTTTCTTTTGAAAACATCTTTTTTATTGAAGTATATTAAATTTTTAAGAGTTTTGTTCTTGATATTGTCTAAAGTTTTTTATGATAGCTATTGGAGTTTTTTGGGAAGCATTACCAAATGGATTATCAATAAGTAATTTTGCTACCATTTCACCATTACAACCATCAGTAACATCAACGATACGAGAACGTTTTAAATCGTTAACATCAGCGATTACTGCACCGAAACAATTTAAACGAGATTTTAGATTGTTTACAACTTCTTTAGTATTTTCAGGGCCATAAACGATTGATTTATCGAATGGAGGCATTGTACCAGTTACATCATCAATTAAAGCTGTTTGACGGCCTGCAATTTGATAAAACACACCAGATTTACCAACCAATTTAGCTAAGAATCCAATAAATAATCCAGCAGTTACACGAAAATGGCCTTCTTTAATCATTAAAGATTCCATACCATGTGGAGTGGCAAGGCTACCATAATCTGGAATAAAACGACAACAAAATTGTGCTAAATGAGAGATTTTTAAATCTTCAGGGCGAATATATAAGCCTTGAGTAATAGCTACAACACTTTCAGCTACAGTGATAACATCATCAGGGCCGATTTTTTCTTTAGTATAGCGTTCAATAGTATCTACAATATCATCTTTTTTGGTAAGAATACGAGTAGGAATAGGTATAATTTTAACGTCAGACATGATTTACTTCCTTTGCTTTTTACATACTTAAATTTTTACCCAATTAGTTAGAGAATATAAGCTAACTATAATAAAATTAATCTGCAAGTTTTACATCTGCAAGTTTTGCAATTTCTTCAGCAGAAAGTACAATTGTTTCTTTGGATAATTTCCAAGGATAACGTGCAGCATGTTGATAAATGATATCAAGAGGTAAATCAACCATATGTGTAAGAGTTTGTTTTATGTCGTTATTTTTACGGTCAATTAATTTTACACGAATAACAATATCGATACTTTCTTTTTTTTGAATTAATACAGCTTCAAAGTAATCATCTTCACGAGGTGCTCCTTTTAATTCAGCTTTTGCTTCTACTTTTACACCATCGAATTGTTCATATGGTAAAAGTTGACGTACATAACAATCCATGATTGTAGCACATTGTTTACCATCATTAGAAACATTGATAACAGTGCTAAGAGAAATACTATCTTGAGTGATTTCATCTACTGTAAATGGAGTATGTTCATCTACTTTCATTTTAACAATAGCATCGCCAACAACACGAATAATTACTTCATTTAGTAAGAATAAAAGAATGAGAATCCAGAGAAAAATTGTGATAATTAAATCCACATCAATGCCCCCAATATATTATTTTGCAAATGTAGTTAAATCTACATTCGTAATAGGTGGAATATCATTACCTAATATAATTTTAGCCATTTGGTTTGAATTTTCCTGTATGGCTGAAAAACGCAATTGTAATGTACCTGATTGTGTTTGAGTATTTAATAAATGATTATCTTTGAGTACTTGCACAGCTTGTTTAGCTGTTTCAAATGCTGGGTCAATTAAAGTAACATCTTTAAAATATTTATGAAGAACATTATCAATAATAGGATAGTGTGTACAACCCAAAATCAAAGAATGAATATCATCGTGAATAAATTTTTGTGCATATTCTTGAACAGCTTGTTCGATTTGTTTCCCTTGAATTTTACCTGCTTCGATAAGTGGCACAAATTTTGGACAACTAATGCCATAAACTTCAATTTCTTCATCAAGTTGTTTTGCTGCCATTTTATGCATACCTTTATTTATAGTAGCTTCGGTAGCAATTACACCAATATGTTTATTAGGTGAAACCTTTAATGCAGGAATAATGGAAGGATTCATAGGAATTAAAGAAAATGCAGTATTGTTTTTTATTATTGGATAGCTATAAGATGTCATTGTATTGCAGGCACACACAGCCATTTTTACATTTTGAGATTTAAAATAATCCATGAATTGTTGTAAAAACAGAACTATTTCCTCGGGTTTACGGCTACCATAAGGAGCACGAGCAGAATCTCCTACGAATATAAAATTTTCATGGGGTAAAAGGTGTCGTAAGGCTTTTAGTACAGTAAGACCGCCAAGACCAGAGTCAAAAACACCTATCGGTGAATTACTATCCATTATTGTAAAAATCTCCTTAAATTAAATAAGCATATAGTATATTGTAGATAAATTTTATTTATTTAAAGCATCACACATTTTACTATAAAATTTATCTGGTATACGTGTGATCGAGCCAGTATCTTTGTGGGTGAATACATTTTGTGTAAAACCTTCAACCAATAAAGTATTATCACTATCACGATAAATTTTATAACTAAATTCCATTTTAGCTTTAGTTAAGGCAACAGGAGTTGTTTCAATACGTAAAACATCATCAAATTTACCAGAGGCTATATATTTACAGCTAACTTTGGTAATTGGAAAAACATAGCCATCATCCATCATTTCACCTAAAGTGATACCTATGCTACGTAAAAAGTTTACACGGCCGATTTCAAACCAACGAATATAGTTAGAATGATGAACAACCCCCATAGCATCAGTGTCATAAAAGTTTACACGATGAATAGAAGTACTAATCATAAAATCATCTCCAATATAAAATAAAACACCGCCAAAAGGCGGATATAAACTATAAAATATTTATTTTATAGTCAAACTTCATTATACTAATAAATTTAGTTCATTTCAAGTTGAATTTATAAAATTATCTTCCAGGACGTTGTAAGCGGTAAGATATTTTAGTATCTTTTTTGGTAAATGCTACCCAAAGATCACATGCAGTGCAAAAAAAACGACCTTTAGCTTCAGGACGAGATACATGACCTAATTTTCTACGACAAACAGGACATTTTATATCCATAAATACACTTCCTTAAATAAAAGTTTAAAATAAAGCCAAAATAAAAAGCACAGATATTCTGTGCTAAGATTGTAAAATGGTGCGCCTAGCAGGAATCGAACCTGCGTTTTCGGCTCCGGAGGCCAACGTTCTATCCACTAGACTATAGGCGCATATAAAATATATTATACTAAAATAATAAAAAATTCAATGCTAAAGAAACAATTAATACAATAAATAAAGTACTTCTAAAAATGAAGTAGACTCTTATTTTTAGTTAAAATATAGTTAAGAGGATACTTCAAAATGATAGAAGTACTTTTTATTTTTAAATTATTATTTAATTGAATCTCTTAAAATTTTACTTACAGCAATAAATGCTTGTTCACAAAGATAATCTAATCTTTTGAGGTCTTTTCCTAGATAAAGATAACCTAAAACAGCTTCTAATCCTGTACTAATATGATAATCATGAACAGAGGCAACACGTGGTGGATGTGAAGTAGCATTTTTACCACGTTTAAAGATATATTCTTCATCTTCGGTAAATTCGTTTTTTATGGCCTCATATACTTTAGCCTGTAAGGTAGCAGATACGATTTTCATACTAAAATCATTTAAAAGATGTACATGACTTTGTTCAAAGTTAAGCAAGCGTGTACGAATATATAAATGATAATAAGCATCGCCAACATAAGCCAAAACTAGAGGATTTATTTGACGTGGCGGAGTATCTTCATAACGATTTTGTAAAGTATCATTTTCAGTAAAATTAAAGAGGTTTTGTTTTAAATATTGATATTGTTTAAATTTCATTATTTTTTCCAGCGAACACCTGTTGGTGAATCTTCAAGAGTGATACCAATATTTTTTAACTCATCACGAATTTTATCTGCTGTAGCCCAATCTTTTTGTTTACGTGCATTTTGGCGAATATCAATAATGAGGTTCATAAGATTATCTAAAAGAGCATCATCTGCAGAATTATCATCATCTTCAAAAACACCAATAATATCAGCCATTTCTTTAAATACATCAAGAGCTACATTTATAGCTTTTTGGTCACAAGTAGCTTTGCCAGCAGTGATTTCATTGTAGTAGATATTAACTTCTTTTGCTAAATCAAACATATTAGCAATAGCAAGGGCTGTATTAAAATCATCGTCCATAGCGTCAAAGAAGTTTTGTTTACAATTTTGCGCAGTATCAAGAAGAGTTTTGCCATCTTCACTATTATTTTGAGGCATTTTAGCTAATTCTTTGAGATTTTCAAGAGCATTTTTTAGACGAGAAAGACTGCTAGTCGCTTCATCAAGACGAGCATCACTGAAATCAAGTGGACTACGATAATGAGTGGATACGATGAAGAAACGAAGTACTTCTGCTGGATATTTATCAAGAATTTCTTTTACAGTGAAGAAATTTCCGAGAGATTTACTCATTTTTTCTTGGTTAATAGTGATAAATCCATTATGTAACCAATAACGAGCAAAGCTATTATTATCACCGCAATAAGCTTGAGATTGAGCAATTTCATTTTCATGATGTGGGAATATAAGGTCACTTCCGCCACCATGGAAATCAAATGTTTTGCCTAAATATTTTAAAGACATAGTAGAGCATTCAATATGCCAACCAGGACGACCATTACCCCAAGGGCTTTGCCAGAATGGTTCACCGGGTTTTGCTGCTTTCCATAAAGCAAAATCCATATGATTATGTTTACTTTCGTTAACTTCAATACGAGCGCCAGCCATCATATCTTCTAATTTACGACCACTTAATTTACCATAGTCTTCAAATTTTTCTACGCTAAAGTAAACATCACCATTTAATTCATATGCATAGCCTTTGTCAATAAGTCCTGCAATCATTTCGATAATTTCAGGGATAGTTTGAGATACTTTTGGATAAACATCAGCGTGTTTTACATGAAGTTTATCCATTACTTCAAAATAAGAATTGATATATCTTGTAGAAATATCGCTCCAAGATACATTTTCTTGATTAGCAGTACGAATGATTTTATCATCAACATCTGTGAAATTTTGGATATGTTTTACTTTATAACCTAAATGTGTGAAATAACGTTTAATTACATCCCATGTTACAAATGGACGAGCATTACCAATGTGAGGATGATTATATGGAGTTACACCACAAACATAGATACTAACTTCGTTTTCTTTTAATGGTTTAAAAATTTCTTTTTGTTTAGTGAGGGTGTTATAAACTTTTAGCATGATTATTTTTTGAATCCTCCACTTCTTTACTTAATTTCTCTATTTGCAATTGTAAATCGGAAATACGATGAGAGAGTGCTTTTATCATATCAAGCTCAGGATCAGGTAATTTATCATGGGATAAATCAACATCTAACTCTTCGGCTAATTCTTGTAGTTTTGGTGAAATATTCGGTGTAGCCGGTGGCGTTTTTTGACCGTTTATTAAAATAACCTTTCCTGGTATGCCAACAACAGTTGCATATGCGGGTACTGGTTTTACAACTACAGAACCTGCACCAATTTTTGCATGATCGCCTACGGTAAATGAACCGAGAACTTTAGCTCCACAAGCTACAACAACATTATTGCCGATTGTAGGATGACGTTTGCCTTTTTCTTTACCTGTACCACCTAAGGTGACACCTTGATATAAAGTTACATTTTTACCAATAATGGTTGTTTCACCAATGACGATGCCTGAACCATGGTCAATGAACAATCCAGGGCCGATTTGAGCACCAGGATGAATTTCAATACCTGTTAAAAATCTACCTAAATGTGAGATTAAGCGAGGTAGTAGTACTAATTTTTTATTATAAAAATAATGTGATAAACGATAAAGCCAGATAGCATGTAATCCTGGGTAACATAAAAGAACTTCTAAGATACTTTTAGCAGCAGGGTCACGTTCAAAAACAACACGAATATCTTTTTTCAAAGTTGATAATAGTTTCATAGTACTCACCGTTATAATATATAACCCAGCCAAATATAGCTGGGTTAATATTATATTTCTTTATGTTTTCGTAGTAGTATTTTAAATTAAGCTAATGTACGGTCAATACGTTTTGCTGCACGATCATAGCCTAAAACTTCTACAAGACCTGCAAGGTCAGGGCCGTGCATTTGACCAGTTAAAGCAATACGAATTGGCATATAAACGGACTTACCACCAAGTTTAATGCCTTTATTAGCTTTGAAATCTTTCATGATTTGTTTAAAAATAGGTTGAATATTTTCAGCAGTGAAATCGGTAAGTTCTGCTAATTTTTGTTTAAACATATTAATAACTTCGCTAGCAGTTTCTTCTTGAAGAACAGCTTTACATTCATCGTTTTCTACAGCGAAATCATCATTGTAGTAAAGGTCAGCAAAATCTACATATTGAGCAGCATAACTTAAATGGTCGCGAATAACTTCTGTAAAACGATTTAATTTTTTCATTTCAGCGTCATCAGGAGTTTCAGTAATATAACCTTTTGCAATTAAATGAGGAAGCGCCATTTTTGTAATTTGTTCAGCTGGAATTTTTTTCATGTATTGAGCGTTAATCCAATTTAATTTGTCGATATCAAAAACAGCAGGATTTTTAGCTACGTGTTCCATAGAGAATTCTTTAATTAATTCTTCAATAGAGAAGATTTCTTGTTCGCCTTGAGGTGCCCAACCAAGAAGAGCTAAGAAGTTTACGATAGCTTCTGGTAAATAGCCAAGGTTTTTGTATTGTTCTACAGATGTAGCACCATGACGTTTACTCATTTTTGTATGGTCTTTACCTAAGATAAGGGAAATATGACCAAATTTTGGTACAGGGAAACCAAGTGCTTCATATAAAACAACCTGACGAGGTGTATTAGAAAGATGTTCTTCTGCACGAATAACATGAGTGATATGCATGAGAGCATCATCAATAACAACGGCATAGTTATAAACAGGAATACCGTCAGCTTTAACGATAACAAAATCACCAATACCGTTAGAATCGAAACTCATTTTTCCACGAACCATATCGTCAAAGTTTACACTATGGTCACAAGGAGTGCGGAAACGAACAACTGGTTTTCTACCTTCAGCTTCATATTTAGCAATTTGTTCAGGTGTTAAATTACGGCAATGACCACCATAAAGAGGCATTTTATTTTGTGCACGGAGAGCTTGACGTTCAGCTTCAATTTCTTCTTCTGTGCAATAGCAATAATATGCTTTACCTTCAGCAATTAATTTATCAGTAAATTTTTTATAAATATCTAAACGTTCAGTTTGGCGGTAAGGGCCATATTCACCACCAACATCGATACCTTCGTTCCAATCTAAACCAAGCCATTTTAAAGCAGCTTTGATATTTTCTTCGGATTCTTTTGTAGAGCGTACTCTATCAGTATCTTCAATACGTAAAACAAATTTTCCATCAGTATATTTTTTAGCTAATAGCCAATTAAATAATGCACTTCTTGCCCCACCAATATGGAATGGACCAGTAGGACTTGGTGCGAATCTAACTCTGATTTGTTCAGACATTAGTGATACCTCCAAATATATGAGATTATAATTATATTATTTTAGCAAATTATATTATACCACATCAAGGCAAGCATTGGCGTAATCTTAAAGATATTTTATTTGATTAGTTAGATTTATCAATGCTACACACGGCATAAGAAGATATACCTTCTTCATTTCCAGTAAAACCTAAACGTTCTTCGGTAGTAGCTTTGATATTTACATCATCTAAAGCTAAATTTAAAGTTTCTGCTATATTTTGACGCATAGTAGGGATAAATGGTAAAAGTTTTGGCTTTTGAGCAACGATAGTAGCATCGATATTATTAATTATAAAATTTTTTTCTTGAAGTAAATTACCAACATGTTTTAATAATAAAAGGCTAGAAATACCACGAAAACGTTCATCCGTATCAGGAAAATGTTTTCCAATATCGCCAAGAGCTGCAGCGCCAAGTAATGCGTCGGCAATAGCATGTAATAAAACATCAGCATCAGAATGACCTAGAAGACCTTTGTCGTGAGGAATATCTACTCCACCTAAAATGAGTTTGCGGTCGACTACTAATTTATGTACGTCATAACCTATACCAACTCTAGACATAAAAAAACCTCGCTTTATAATTATTTTTGAACTTTGAATACTTCGTTAAATAATGAAGAAATTTTTATTTTGGCATGATTTGTCATTTTTTGGCCAAATAACATTTCTGCAACAACTAAATCGGTAGGGGTAGTAACTTTTATATTATTATAATCCCCCATGACTAATTTTACAGGGTGAGAAGTACGACGAACAAGACTAGCTTCATCAGTACCTAAAAATTGATCTTCTTGAGCCTTTTGATGAGCTTCAAGGAGAATTTCTTTCTTAAATCCTTGAGGTGTTTGGATTGCCCATAATTTATTGCGATCAGGTACTTGTTCGATAAATCCTAAACTATTAATTTCAGCTGTAGTATCTTTTACAGGAACAGCACATACAGCAGAACCCGATAACATTACTTCATTGACTACATTTTGAATAACAGTTTCAGAAATTAAAGGACGAGCTGCATCGTGAACAAGAACAATATCAGATTCAGGATTTACAGCCATTAAACCATTATATACAGAATATTGACGTTCAGAACCGCCAGCTACAATTTTATAAGGTTTTAATTTAGGAATTTTACTTAATACTTTAGTTATAATATCCATTTCATGAATATCTACAGCAATAATTAATTCATCGATACATTCACAACGGGAAAATGTTAATAGTGTTTGAATTAAAATAGGTTTACCAGAAAGTTCAGTGAAAATTTTATTAAAGCCAAGACCCATTCGTTTACCTTGACCTGCTGCGGGAAAGATAACAGAAACCATAAAAAACACTCCTTCAAATAAAAAAGGCTACGAAATGTACGTAGCCTTTACATAGTTCTATTTTGGTTTGGCGAAAATCATACGACCTGCTGCTGTTTGTAAAACGGAAGTTACTACAACCTCTAAAGTTTCATTGAGATGTTTATGTCCACCTTCAACAACAATCATAGTACCGTCATCTAAATAAGCAACACCTTGACCTTGCTCTTTACCATCTTTAACTACAGTTACTACCATGGTTTCGCCAGGAATAACTACTGGTTTTATTGCATTTGCCAATTCATTAATATTAAGAACCTGTACACCTTGTAAATCGGCAACTTTATTTAAATTAAAGTCATTAGTAATAATTTTAGCACCGATTTCTTGACCTAAACGAATTAATTTAGAATCAACACCAGTTACATCATCATAATCATGATGATCAATTTTTACAAGCATATCAAATTCAGTTTGAATACGTTTTAAGATATCAAGACCACGTCTGCCACGAGTTCTTTTGAGCAAATCAGAAGAATCTGCGATGAATTGAAGTTCTTCAAGTACGAATACAGGGATTAGTAATGTTCCTTCGATAAAACCTGTTTTACAAATATCCGCAATTCTACCATCAATAATAACGCTAGTATCTAATAATTTGTAAGAAGCAGAATTATTAATAGCAGTATTCGTAGAGTCTTTACTATCAGCATCAGAGATATTTTCTTTTCGAATATGGTCTTTATTACGAGTTGGTAATAAAGAAATAATATCTTTACGTTTTTTTATAGTGATATATAAACCAAGATAACCAAATACGATGCTAAAAATAATTGGAATATAAGGTCCAATTAATGGAACCCTAGAGAATGCTACTCCCAATAAGTTTGCGATAATAAGACCGATAGCTAAACCTAAAACACCAGCAACAACATCATGTGTTGGCATTTTACTGAGTTGACGTTCTACCCAAATGGAGAAGATACGTAATTTATTAATACAATAAGAAGAAGAAATAAAGCCAATAGAGCCACCGATAATACCACCGATGACGATAGATAAGGCATTCATCAGAGTCATATCTAAAATATCAAGGTTTATTTGCAAAAATTCGGCACTAATAATGTACGCTAAGATAGGACTTGCGAACTCTAATAAAGTCGCTCCCAGGATAATAGAAAAGATTGTTATGAAAAATTTTAAAACTCTATTTAATAGCACTGCAATCTTTAACCCCCTTTGTAAATGTGTTATAAATTTATTCTACTAAAATAATGAACAAAAGTCCATGAAGATTAACAAATTATAATCAAATTATAATACTTTTTATGAAATTTTCATAATATATTCTGATTTATTTTGAGAAATGACTTTAAATCCCAATTTTTTGTACATATTTACAGCATAATTATTTTTTTGCACAGATAAAGATATTTGGTTATAATTTTTTGACCGTAAAAATTTTAGAAAATCTTTTAATAAAGAAGTGCCGATACCTTTATTTCGATATTGGGGATAAATGGACATAGCTAATTCAGGAATATTATCTGTTAAATGACCAAATCCTTGCATACATCGTATCCAAACAGCACCTACAATATAATTATCAACTTGAGCTATAAAGCAATGATCATCTTTTTCTTTGCCAAAATTATTTATATAGCGCCATAAAATAGGTTCTTGAATAATTGTTCTAGGTAAAATAGGGTCATTATCTGTAAGAAAGATTGCTTCATACAAGAAGTCTGTCAATAAAGGGATCTCATTATCTTTTATAGGGCGAATTATTATATTCATGCTGAAAACCTCTAACTAAGTGCAAATTTTAAAGCTTCGCTTAAATAACGAACACCATGAATAGAAACATTATTAAAATTTTGCTCTAAACGATCTAAATTTTTGGCAGGTAAAATAATATTAGTAAATCCCATACGGATTGCTTCGCGAACTCTGATATCAGGCTGACTTACAGAACGTACTTCCCCAGAAAGACCGACTTCCCCAAAAATAATAGTTTGTGGGCGAATACTTTGATTACGAAAACTTGAAGCCATTGCGCAACAAAGTGCTAAATCGACAGCAGGGTCATCAAGTTTTATACCACCAGCTACTTTGACATAAACATCACAAGTCCCCATATTTAAATGAACTCTTTTTTCTAAAACAGCTAAAAGTAATTGGATTTTTTTGATATCAATAGCATCAGAAGTTCTCCTTGGCGGTACATAAGGAGTGGGTGCTACAAGTGATTGTATTTCAACCAAAAGAGGGCGAGTACCTTCAAGTGCAGGAATGATAACTGTACCAGATTCATTAGAATTTTCCTCAGAAAGAAACATTTTTGAAGCATCAGGAACATCAATAAGACCTGTTTCACGCATCTCAAAGATGCCAATTTCATTAGTATTACCAAAACGATTTTTTACAGCACGTAAAACACGATATTCAGCATTACGTTCGCCTTCAAAATAAAGTACGGTATCTACAATATGTTCTAATACACGTGGACCAGCAAGAGTTCCATCTTTAGTTACGTGCCCAATAATGAAAATAGCAATATTATTTTGTTTAGCAATACGAAGTAAACTTACTGAACATTCACGAACTTGACTTACACTGCCAGGAGCACTTTGTACATCAGGTCTAAAAATAGTTTGAATAGAATCGATAATTAATAAATCAGGTTTTTCTTCTAAGACATGACGTTCAATACATTCTAAATCTGTTTCGCTAAGAACATAAAGATTATTTTCTAAAGCATTTAATCTATCTGCACGCATACGAATTTGACGAGAACTTTCTTCACCAGTTACGTATAAAACCTTATGATTAGTAGCCACATTGGCACAAATACGTAAATTTAAACTAGATTTACCCACTCCAGGGTCACCAACCATCAAGACTAAAGAACCAGGAATAATACCACCACCAAGTACACGATTCATTTCATTAGAACCAGTACTAAAGCGTGGTAAATCTTCAGTAGATATTTCTTTTATAGGTTTAGGAATGCTATTAGTTTTAGTTGTATTTAAACTAAAACCACGACTAGAAGAGGTAACTTCTTCCAATTCTTCAACCAAAGTATTCCATTGTCCACAACCAGGACATTTACCAAGCCATTTGGGTACAGAATATCCACATTCTTGGCAAACATATAAAGTTTTGCGTTTAGCCATAATAATACCTCGCTAAAACTAAAATTATTTAAAAATTTTAATTAAATATTTAATAAGTGATTTTACTAACCAAATAATAGCAATAATTAAATTTAAAATAAAATTTTTACATTGTTTAATTAGAGATTTTTCTGCTAAAAAGTTTTTATGTTTTTGCTTCATAATTATCTCCGAAATTTATTTGTCGAAAAGAAAACTCTATGAGTAAAAAATCTTATTTTAGATAACGATTAAAAGTAAAAGATTATTTACTCATAGCAATTAATAATATATTTAATAATATTTTAAATTAGACTTTAGTATAATTTATTATAAATATTGTTTGATAAATGGGAAAATTTAAATATAATATTAACTAAAATTAGCTAAAGTCATAATCAAGGATTTGATAAAGGCAATACGTTCTTTAGTGGATAATTTATCAAAAATTAAAGATAATGTTTGTAATAAAATAGCTGCTTCACGTTTTTGAATTAATTCACGTTTAAATAAATAATGAACAATATTATTTACATCTTCAAGTGTAGTATGTTCATTGATTTTTTCTAAAATATCTTGATAAATCAAATTCTGTAAGGGAACTCGACCAATACGAATAAATCCACCTAAGCCACGACGTGATTCAACAACAAAACCTTTATCTTGAGTGAAACGTGTGCTTAATACATAACTAATTTGTGAAGGAGCACAAGATATTTCATCAGCAATATCTGAGCGTTTTAACTCCACTTTACGATTATGCTCAGCAGCTAAACGACGAAGGATATAATCTTCAATTAAATCTGCAATATTGCTCATTTTTATCACCTTTATTATTTAAATATTTTTACTACTAGTTATATTATAATTTGACATTTTGACTTTAGCAAGTTTTTTATTTAGTTGTTAGTAAATATTTTTATTTTAATGAATAATTTAATAAAAAACCCCACCTTATTGAATAAACAAATAAAGCGGGGTTAACATTTTAAGGAATTATTATATTTTTATATTATTGTTTTCTAAATGTTATTTCACCAGTAGCATCGTCCATAGCATCTACAATAGCAAGAGATTCAAGATGAATACCTTGAGAACGAAGGTCTTCGCCACCACCTTGGAAACCTTTTTCGATAACAATACCAGCGCCAACAAGTGTAGCATTAGCAGATTTTACAATTTGGATAAGACCTTTTAAGGCATTACCATTAGCTAAAAAATCATCAATTAATAAAACTTTATCATCAGCATTTAAAAATTGTTTAGATACCATTACATCATAAACTTTATTATGAGTAAAAGATTCTACTTTGCTTGTATATACTTCACCAGCAATATTTTTGGATTTTGATTTTTTGGCAAAAACAACAGGAACATCAAAATATTCAGCAACGACACAAGCAATGCCAATACCAGATGCTTCTATTGTAAGGATTTTAGTGATTTCATCATTGGCAAATAAGCGTTTAAATTCTTTACCAATTTCACGGAATAATCTAATATCCATTTGGTGATTTAAAAAACTATCTACTTTTAAAACGTTTCCTTCTCTAACGATACCATCTTTTTGTATTCTCTCTTCGAGTAATCGCATGCGACTGTTCCTCCTAAAAAATCTCGAACTATAAATATATAAATTATATTTTAACCATTTTTACTGTTTGTTGCAATAAGTTTTTTAAAATAGTAGATAGTATTTAGCTTTTTAGGAGAATTTTATTTATTTAATAGACCCATAGCAATTTTTTCACTAGTGATAGGTAATTCTTTAAACCAGATTCCAGTAGCATTAAAAATAGCATGAGCTAAAGCCGGCGATGGTGTATTGATAACAATTTCTCCAATAGATTTTGCACCAAAAGGACCGGAATGTTCATAACTACTAGCAAATTCAACATGAAGTTTACCCATATCCAAACGAGATGGTATTTTATATTGCATAAAGGAATTTTCAGTTAAAACGCCTTTTTTATTATACGTAACATCTTCATAAAGGGCCATGCCAATACCTTGAACAAGACCGCCTTCTGTTTGTACACGAGCTAAATTTGGATTAATTGGAGTACCACAGTCAACTACTGCACAAAAATCAAGAATTTCTACATGACCTGTTTCTTTGTCTAATTCAATTTCAACCATACCTGCCATAAATGGAGGTGGAGAAGATGGCATAGAATTGGATACGGTATTTTCTAAAGTTTGATTTGCTCCGCACATTGAGTGAGTAGCAATATCAGAAAGTGCAAGCGTTCTATTATTTTTTATATTAATAATAGATTTTCCATCAAAATCAATATCAGTTATAGGACACTCAAGAATATTTGCTCCGAATTCTTTGATTTTATCAATTAAACCAAGTGCTGTTTTTTCTACGGCTTTACCAGTTACAAATGTTGTACTAGAGGCATAAGAACCAGAATCATAAGGCGTTGCATCAGTATCAGCAGCAATTACTGAAATGTTTTCAAGTGGACACATTAATACTTCGGCTGCAATTTGGGCTAAAACAGTATCACAGCCAGTACCCATATCAGCAGAGCTAATAGCTAAAGTATAAAGACCTTCATCAGTTAATTTTATAGTAGCAGAACCTACATCAATAGAAGTAATACCAGAGCCTTGCATCGCCATAGCCATACCAACACTTCTGATTTTGCCATTGCCCATATCACGAGCAGGATATTTATTATCCCAATCAATCATTTCTTTACAACGGGCAACGCAACGGTCAAGGGTACAGCTAGTAGCAGTTTCGCCGTAATAAGCAGGCATAATATCACCTTCACGGACTAAATTCATTTCACGAAGTTTTACGGGGTCAATATTTAATTTGCTTGCAAGTTCATTAATAGCACTTTCTACGGCAAAAATACCTTGAGTTGCTCCATAACCACGATACGCTCCAGCACTCATTACATTAGTATATACAACATCATAGGAGAATTTAAAAGCTTTCAAATCACGATAAAGAGGAATAGATTTATGACCAGATAATCCCACAGTTGTTGGGCCATGTTCACCATAAGCACCAGTATTAGATAAAGAATAAACTTCAATAGCCTCAATTTTACCTTCTTTAGTAGCTCCTACACGAACGGAGATTTCCATTTCATGGCGTGGAGTGGAAGCAATTTGACATTCAGTACGAGTAAATATCATTTTGGCAGGTTTTCCTGTTTTATATGTTACAAAAGCAGGAAAAACTTCAGCTACTACGGTTTGTTTTGCACCAAAACCGCCACCAATACGAGGTTTAGTTACACGAATTTTGGCTTGAGAAATATCAAGAGCATGAGCAACAATACGACGTACATGATAAACTATTTGTGTAGAGCTAACGATATTTAAACGATTGTACGTATCCATATAGCAATATGTGGAAAATGGTTCCATCATAGCTTGTTGGCAAGCTTTGGTATGATATGTCCCTTCTACAACAACATCACAATTTTTTAATACCTGCTCTATATCTCCAGCACTTTCAGAGCCACTAGCACAAAGATTACGTTTATTATCAGCACCTACAGGTACAAGAGAACGCCAAGTATCTTCAGGGTGAACAAGATTTTTATTATCTTTAGCCTGACGAAAATCTAATAAAGGTTCTAAAATTTGATATTGTACTTTAATTAATTTTAAAGCTTTATCTACAGCTTGAGTAGTTTCTCCAGCAACGATAGCTACAGGGTCGCCTACATAGCGAACGTGTTTATCTAAAAGTAAACGGTCATATGGACTTGGTTCAGGATAAGTTTGACCAGCCATAGTAAAACGTTTTTGCGCTACATCTTGATAAGTAAAAATAGCTTCAATACCAGGAACTTTGCTGGCAATGGTAGTATTGATATTTTCAATAATAGCATTAGCATGAGGACTGCGTAAAACTTTAACAATAAGACAATCTTTTGGTGCAATATCATCAAGATAAACAGGTTTACCAGTAACAAGTGCCATTGCATCAGATTTCATGATAGGCTTATTTACATATTTTAAATTAGCTAAATTAGTCATAATTATTCCTCCGTTTTAGCATGTTTAAAATCTAAGAATGCACGAATAGAACGAAGTTGACCTTCATAACCAGAGCAACGACAAAGATTACCAGCAAGATATTCGATAATTTCTTCATCTGTAGGATTGGGATTTTCTCGAAATAAAGCAATAGCATTCATAATTAAACCTGGATTACAAAAGCCACATTGTTCAGCACCTTGATTGGCAATAAAAGTACCAAATTCTTTAGCTTCTTCTTGTAAGCCTTCAAGTGTAGTTACATGTTTTCCATTTACACGAGCAGCTAAGAGTGAACAAGATAAAACGGGTTTATTTTCTACAAAAACAGTACAAAGACCGCAATTTGAAGTATCACAACCACGTTTTACGCTATAACAACCATGATTGCGAACAAAATCGATTAATAAAGTATCAGCATTTATTTCTTCACTAATTTTTTTATTATTAAGCCAAATATTTAAAAGCATTAGTTTTTTTCCTCCATAGATAATAATGCACGTTTTACTAAAACATATGTTAAATGTTTACGATAAGATGCAGAGGCTCTGCTATTAGAATCAGTGATAACAGTATCTTTGACATAGTTAGCAAAGTGTTCAATAGAATCAGTATTGACAATTGAAGATAAGATATTATTTTTGTCAGAAATAATAACAGCACGATGAGGAGTAGCACCAATAACAGCTTGATATTGGTCATGATGTTTACTTACGGCTACAGCTAAAATTGGAAAATCTGTTTTAGTTTGACGATGAGACAAGTAGACACATTTTAAAGGTGTTTTTTTTACAATAATATTGACTAAAACATCATTATCATAAGGCATTTTGGCAAATTCGCTAATAGGAATAATACCAGCATGATGAAGTTCAACATATGCATCAAGAGCCATAAAAATAGTTAATACATCAGAAAAACCATAACGACCAAAAATACTACCACCAATAGTGGCTAAATTTCTAAATTGTACACCTACAATATGACGCATAGCTTCTTTAATACTATTATTAGTATAATTATTAAGACCTGTATGAAGTTCTAAATCACGTAAAGTAGTCATTGCACCAATTTTAAATTCAGTAGTAGATTCTTCAATAGTATTTAGATTTAAATTAGATAAATCAATGGCAGTATTTACATTACCTTGTTGCATTTTTAACCATAACATACCGCCAATAATGCGATTTGTTTTCTTTTGATTTAATTCATATGCCTCTTCAATAGAGGATACTTGACGAATTTCTTTAATCGTAAGCATAAAATCTCTCCTTTCTTTGCTCAAAAAAAGCTATCTGGCAAAATATGTCAGATAGCTTCTGATTTACATTAATCTTTTAAACAAGTCCAACCATCTTGTTGGATAACTTTGCCTTCTTTCATTAAATGACCTAAAGCACGTTTAAAAGCTGATTTACTAATACCAAAACGTTCACGAATAACTTCAGCAGAAGTATCATCACAATATGGCATTTTTCCACCACGTGTAGTGAGGGTTTCATAAAGTAAATTTGCATCAAGATTGATGGCTTTTTCTTTAATTGGTCGCATAGATACATTGATACGACCATCTTCACGGATAAACGTAATACGAGTAGTCAATGTTTGTCCTACACGAGGCTTAGTAGTCATTTCACGTTTATCTAAAAAAGCAATATAACGCTCATCAGTGAAAATAAAAGCTCCTTGTTCGGTAAAATTATATACAGAACCAGTAACCATATCACCAACATTTACATTTTCAGCAGGACGAGAGGCTCTACGCATTTCATCTTCAACTTTCATTGTAGTGGCAAGACGACCAGATTTATCAGTATACAATTTAGCCCAAACAATTTCGCCAACTTGTAATTTACCACGCATACCAGCATATGGCATAAAAATACCACGTTCAGCGCCAACATCTAAGAATGCACCATCACGACTAGTATTGATTACTTTTAGACGAGCAATTTGGCCTTCACGCATTTTAGGAACACGCATACTAGCAGTAAGACGACCATGAGGGTCTTTATATAAAAATACAGAAACTTTATCACCTGGTTTTACCGGTGTAGTTTGTTGTAATTTGTGTAATAAAATATCATCACTAGTATTTCCTGTTTGCGCATCTAAAAAAGCGCCCATTTCACCAAGACGAGCAACTTTTAATGTTACTACAGTACTTGGTTGATATTTTAATTGTTGTTGTGTCAATATAATTTATACCTCGTTTTTAGTCTTCATATTCAACAGTAGGTGCTTCGCCCCATAGACTTTCTAATCCATAAAAACGGCGAGCTTCTTCAGTAAAGATATGAGCAACACAATCACCATAATCTAATAAAATCCATTCAGCGTTATTGTAGCCTTCTTTGTGAAGAAAATGTTCTCCAGCATTATCCATTTCTTCTTCAATATTATCAGCAATAGCACGAATTTGAGTAGATGTTGTAGCACTACAAACAATAAAATAATCAGTAGTTGTAGTTAAATCATGCATATTCATAATCATAATATCTAAAGCTTTTTTATCGCTAGCGGCTTTGGCAATGAGTTGACTTTTATCTTGGGAAGTTAATGGCATATGAACACTTACCTTTCTTTAAATAATTTATTGATTAATTTGTTAGTTTAATCTTTATCTTCTGTGGTGGACTCTATTGGCGGAAATAATTCATTGATTTCTTGCTCAATACGTGTAGTATCGGGAATCCAATCACCTTCAGGACTTAAATTACCTGGAAGCATTTTGATATTGATTTCATTAAAACGAATAGTATCTAAGATATCAATTACACTTGAAATATCAGTAATATTAATATTAGTAACCATATTATTTTCAAAAATATTAATAATAGTAGGTATAGTAGGAATGGTTTCTAATGAAATCATTTTTTCAAATAAAGCTCTAGTAAATTTTTGTTGACGTTGTACACGACCGATGTCGCCTAAGTCATCAGTGCAAAAAGTTAAATATTGTTGAGACATATCGCCTGTTAAATGTTGATATCCTTGATTTAAATGGATAGCAGTGTTATTTATAGGGTCTTCATAATTCATATTACTCTCTACATAAAGATTAATCCCGCCGATAGTATCAACTACTTTGGCTAAGCTTTTTCTATCTAAAGCTATATATTGAGTAATAGGTATATTTAATAATTGTGATACGGTATTTACTGTTAAAGGAGCTCCACCATAATAGTAAGTAAAACTTAAATATTCAAGATCTTTACGGCCATCTATACTAGTTTTTATATTTCTAGGTAAAGAAATAAACCGAATTTTATTAGTGTTATGATCCATACTTAAGAGCATAATAGCATCAGCATATCTACCAGATTCAGCGATGCCATCAATTGGCCTATTATCTACGCCAATAAGTAAAATATTAGTATAATTTTCAAAACGTTTATCTATAATTTGCGGAGCTATAGGTGGTTTTTGTGGTTTTGAAGGATGATTTTCTTGATATTGAGCATATTTTAGACTGCCCCAGTCATATATTTCGGAAAAGACAATATATGAACCATAGACGATGCTAGATAAAAGAACTAATAAGAGTAACAATCGGTCAAAACGTATACGTTTAATAAGTGGTTTTGGTTGTTTTTTGATAGAATTTTTTTTAGAGGGCATATTAAAGCTTTCTTTGAAGGAGAATTTCATTACGCGCACTAACAGTATATGGATGAATAGTATGTCCTTTACGCATAATAAATAAAATAGATTGGTCAAACGCACTTATCATAACAGTATCTAGGTCTTGAGTCATTGCTAATTTACGTAAATTATTTACCTCATCAAAATTACGATGAGGCTCAATCATGTCAGCTAAATAAATTATTTTATCTAGTGTAGACATATTGGCATCGCCTACAGTATGAGCAGCAATAGCTTTTAAAATAGCAGTATCATGAACATCATATTTTTCTTTAGCTATAGCTGTACCAAGTGGTGCATGTAGTAAAATTGGTAATTGACGGTCAAAATCAGTGATAAAAAGATGGCGCTTAGTAGCTTCGTCAATTAGATTTTCAGTAGGAAATTCACGAGCACAATCATGTAATAATCCAGCAATAGCAGCTTTATTTTCATCAACATGAAATCTTTTAGCAAGTGTAATTGCTGTATCCATTACACCAAGACAATGAGCATATCGTTTTGGTTTTAAATTTGCCTGTAAAATTGTTTGCATTTGATTAATATCCACAAGAAACTCCTTCTTTACCCTGAGATTAAGAATATATAATTTATAGGTATATATTTTGTATTTAATTATATTGTAATATATTTAAAATAAAATTTAAATATAAATATACAAGAAAGTTGATATTTAGCGTTATAAATAAAAAAACTGCCAAACGGCAGTTTAGACTAAAAACATGAGTAATCAATAAGCCGAGTTTTGTTCCACAAAAGTGGTGATAATCATTTATCTGGACTTATAGTTACCTATAAGCTCTAGCGACACAACCCGGAAGGCCAAGCGGGCCACTTCATCCCTTCCCTATTCGGTCTTGCTCCATGTGGGGTTTACCTAGCCAGACAGTCACCTGCCTGCTGGTGCGCTCTTACCGCACCTTTCCACCCTTACCTATAAAATAGGCGGTTTAAGTTTCTATAGCACTTTCCCTGAGGTCACCCTCGCTGGACGTTATCCAGCACATTGCCCTGCGGAGCCCGGACTTTCCTCAGATACAAAATAGTATCCGCGATTATCTTTTATACTCATGCCTTTAGCTATTAGATTATAGCATTGATTTTTCATATGGTCAAATATTTTGACGACAATATTCATACATTATCATACTAGCAGCGTTTGCTACATTTAAAGATTCAGCATTTCCGCGCATAGGAATATAAATTTTGCTACTAATAATATTTAGTAAAGAATCTGAAACACCATTAGCTTCATTACCAAGAATAATGGCACAGTTTTTAGGATAATTAATATTCCAAGAGGCTTTAGCAGTAGAATCTAAAGCTGTAACAAAAAGTTTTAATTGATATTTATCAGTAGTAGCTAAAAAATCATTTTCGGATATTTTAGTAACGATAGGAATATTAAATAATGAGCCCATAGCAGAACGAACTACTTTTGGTGCGTAAATATCAGCAGTTCCAGCTAAACAAATAATACCATTTGCGCCCATAGCATCCGCAGTACGAATTATAGTGCCAAGATTACCGGGGTCTTGTAATCTATCTAAAACAAGATAAAAACTTTCTTTATTTATAGAATTAGCTAAAAAAGCATCTAAAGTTAAATTTTGTTGAGGAATAATAAGCATTAATCCTTGTGGTGATGTAGTATCACTTATTTTTTGATAAATATGTTCAGAAACGTGATAAATAGGACAATTTAATTTTGCTAAAATTTGTTGGCTACGTTCATTTTTAAGTGCTTTATCAGTAACAAAACACATATTTACATTAATATCTTTGCTAATTGCCATTTCAGTATTACGAATGCCTTCAAGTAAAAATAATTGATGTTTATCACGATATTTTTTTTGTTGTAGACTAATAGCTAATTTTACTTTAGTATTAGTAAGACTAGTGATTTGTTCCATTATTTTTCTAAGGCCTCCAAGCCGTTAATACTTTCATTACTGCCGACAACAATAGCAATATCGTTTTCTAATAAAACTTCAGTTGGTAATGGAGAAATAATTAAATTATCATGACGTTTGATAGCAACAACGTTTAAACCATATTTTGCACGAATATTAGATTCGCTAAGTGTTTTATTGCGAATAGCTTGAGGAATGGCAATTTCTACGATACTAAATTTCGGAGATAATTCAATATAATCCATGATATTAGTAGAGGCAAGGTTATATGCAACACGTCTAGCCATGTCACGTTCTGGAGCAACGATACGATTAGCACCGATTTTTTCTAATACTTTGATTTGTAATGGACTGCGAGCGATAGCTACAATATATGGTACACCAATTTCTTTTAATTGAAGAGTAGTCATAATATTAGCTTCGGTATCTTCACCAATAGCTACAATAACAACGTCAAAGTTTAAAATACCTAAAGAGCGTAAAGCTTCTTCATCAGTAGTATCAGCTTGAACAACATGAGTAACTTCATGACTAAAATCTTGGACTTTTTCCATATCTTTATCGATAGCTAATACATCATAGCCCATTTCATGAAGTGCTTTAGCCATATTTCTACCAAATCGTCCTAAGCCAATAACAGCAAATTGACGTTCACTTTGCTGAGAAAATTTCATAATTATAAACTCCTTTTATTTAAATATTTAAGTCAAAGATAATTCTTTTAATGCAAATTTTATAATATCTTCTGTACTAGAAATTGTACCTGCTTTTTTGAGTACAGAATTTATTTCCGGTTTTGTATAGCCTAAAGCTAATAAGGCTTCAGTAGCTTCCGCATAGGCATCTAAAGAGTCTGTTTCAGGTTCTGGGGTAATTAATATAGTTTGGTCTAAAATATCTTCAGAAACGGAAAGTGTAGTTAATTTGTCTTTTAATTCTAAAACAATGCGTTCAGCCGTTTTTTTACCAATTCCAGGAGCATTGGTTAAAAGACTTACTTGTTTATTTTGGATAGCCCATACGAGTTGTTCACAAGATAAGGCAGAAAGTAGACCAAGACCTGCTTTTGGCCCTATTTTAGATACTGATATTAATTTGCAAAAAACATCATATTCTAATTGGGTGATAAAGCCATATAAAAGCATAGCATCTTCACGTACACCAAGATACGTAAAAAGTTTAATATCTTCATTTAGGTGCAATTTTGCTCGTGTATTAGTGCTGATAAATACACGATAACCTACACCGTGAACATCAATAAAACAAAAATCACTAGCAATATATGTGATTTTTCCTTGTAAATATCCTATCATAAAATCTATCCTTATAATTTATTACGCCAACGAATGCTATTTATACAATGTGTAGTACAAATAGCAACAGCTAAAGCGTCAGCTACATCATCGGGTTTTGGTGGTTCAGGTAAATGTAAAATTTTAGTTACCATATAGATAACTTGTTCTTTACTAGCTCGACCAAATCCTACAACAGATTGTTTAATTTGTAGTGGTGTACGTTCGACAAGCTCAATTTGATTTTGAGCAGCAGTAAGTAATACTATACCACGAGCCTGGCCTACAGGAATAGCGGTAGTAACATTACGATTAAAAAATAGTTGTTCTACTCCCATAACATCAGGTTTATATTTTTGAATGATTTCTGTAAGTTCACGATGAATTTTGAGTAATCTATCTTGAGGTTGCATTTGAGGACTAGTCAAAATAGCACCATAATCAACAGCTTTTAAACGGCTACCTTGCATATCAACAAGACCGTATCCACAAATAGCAGTACCAGGGTCAATACCTAAGGCTAACATAAATTTCTCCTTTAAATAGTATATCAAATTTATAAAAAATGTGCAGTTCACATTATATCATGGTTGGAGAATTTTTAAAAATTTTAGCAATAAAATAGGAGATAAAAAAAGTCTTGTTTATTAAACAAGACTTTAGTAATTTTAATAGATTTTTATACGAGAAGAGATATCTAATAAAGTTTTTTTATGAGGAGGTGTTTCAATACTGCCAAATGGCATTTGAGCTGTTAATTTAAAGCTATCTGGAATAGAAAATAAAGTTTTTAATTTGTCATCAATTAACGGATTATAATGTTGTAAATTTGCGCCGATTTGTTTAGCAATAAGTGCTGTCCAAATATTAGCTTGGAGCATACCATTTGCTTGATTAGACCATGTGGCAAAATTCTCAGCATACATAGCGTAGGTTTCTTTTAATTCTTCAAGCATGGCAGTGTCTTCATAAAATAAAATTGTACCAAATCCAGATTTGAAATTTTCAATTTTAGCTTTTGCTAGATTAAAAGCATCTTCTTTTTTAGCCAATTTTTCGTGTAAACAATCTATTGTGATTTGCCAAATTGCTTCATGTTGTTTACCAAAAGCTAAAACTATATTAGTAGTAGGAAAGTTAAATGCAGATGGGGTGTATTGCATACAGTGTTTGATTATAGAAGATATTTCATCTTGAGTAAAATTTACATTTTTCCCTAAATGATAAAAGCTACGACGATTAGCTAATGCTTGTAAAAAATCCATAAAAAAGCCTCCTTTGGTTTTTATCTTTATTTAAATATGAAAAAAGACGCAGTAATACACTGCGTCTAAAAATTATTCTTCGTCCATTTCGTAATTGGAATAAACGTTTTGAACATCATCATGTTCTTCAAGCATATCGATAAGAGTTTGCATTTTTTCAGCATCTTTACCTTCAACTTTTACAGTTGTATCAGGAATCATAGTGATTTCAGATTCTACTGTTTCAATGCTATTATCTTCTAATGCTTGAGCGATAGCTTCAAAATCTTCTGGAGCAGCTGTGATTTCAAAAGAATCATCATTTGCTTTGAAGTCTTCAGCACCTGCTTCAAGAGCAATCATCATGAGACTTTCTTCATCATCAAAAGCTTCTTTGTCTACAACAAAAATTGCTTTTTTGTGGAACATCCAACCAACGCAACCAGTTTCACCAAGATTTCCGCCATATTTAGAGAATAAATGACGAATATCAGCAGCTGTACGATTACGGTTATCTGTCATAATATCAAGCATTACAGCAGAACCAGCAGGTCCATAACCTTCATAAATGAGTTCTTCATAATTACTACCATCAGAAGCACCAAGACCTTTTTGTATAGCACGATTAATATTATCTTTAGGAATATTGTTAGATTTAGCTTTGCTTAAAGCTAATTTAAGACGCATATTGCCAGTAGGGTCAGCACCGCCCATACGAACAGCAATTGTAATTTCACGACCAATTTTTGTAGTTAATTTAGCACGAATGGCATCGTTTGCACCTTTTTTTCGTTTAATATTGGCCCATTTAGAATGTCCTGACATCTTGTAAACGCACTCCTTAATGAATTAAAAATTAAACTATAACTTTTTTAGTAAAGACTAAAAGAAAAGTATAAAATTTTAATAAATATAATATGGATAAAAAATATCTTTTTAGAGTATAACATAGATAATTCGTTATTTGCAAATATAGTTTGTAATAAAAATAAAATATGAGTAAAACTTTAATTAATTAGCCAAAATATAAAAAAAGATACTTAAAATATTAATAAAAATAGATAAAGATATTAAATATTTAAAGTATAATAGTTAGAAAAGCTTATAAATAAAGGAAAATAAAAAAAGTCAAAAAATCAAAAATAAATATTGACTTTTTGACTAATGTGAGTAATAATATTTGTGTAAATAGTTATAAACTATATAATGATAAGTTTTAAAGACTATTTATACAGATTAAGATAAATTAATTATATAAATATTATTTTGAAATTAAACACATCGTGACTAGGAGGTATTATCATGAGTGAAGAAAAATATACACAAAAAGCTCTCGAAGCTATACAATCTGCGCAACAAGAAGCAGCTCTTCGATATCACCAAGAAATTACATCTGCTCATTTACTTTCGGCATTGATTAAAGAGCCAGAAGGTTTACTTGCAACTATTTTTGCTGAATGTAAAGTAGATATCCCAATGCTAAAAGCAAAATTAGAACAAATACTCAAAAAAATTCCTAGTGTAAAAGGTCAAAGTCGTTTGGGTATGAGTATTGAAATGGTTCGTGTTTTAGGTAAAGCTAAAAAACTTACTGAAAGTATGAATGATGATTATATTAGTACGGAACATTTATTATTAGCTATTGTTAGTGATAGTGATGATGAAATACAATTATTATGCAGAGAATTCAATTTACATCAAAATAAAATTCAATCTGTTATAAAATCTGAACGAAAACAAAATGTAAATAGTGATAATCCAGAAAGTGGATATAAATCACTTGAAAAATATGGTAGAGATTTAACTGCCATGGCTAGAATCGGTAAACTTGACCCTGTAATTGGCCGTGATGGAGAAATTCGCCGTACTATTGAAATATTATCACGTCGTACCAAAAATAATCCAGTATTAATCGGTGAACCTGGTGTTGGTAAAACAGCTATTGTTGAAGGTTTAGCTCGCCGTATTGTTGCAGGTGATGTTCCTGAATCTTTAAAAAATAAAACATTATATTCATTAGATATGGGGTCATTGATTGCGGGAGCAAAATATCGTGGTGAATTTGAAGAACGTCTAAAATCCGTATTAAACGAAATCGCAAAATCTGATGGACAAATTCTTTTATTCATTGATGAAATTCATACAGTAGTTGGTGCAGGTGCAACTGAAGGTGCTATGGACGCTGGTAACTTATTAAAACCAATGCTTGCTCGTGGACAACTTCGTTGCATTGGTGCTACAACTTTAAATGAATATCGTAAATATATTGAAAAAGATACAGCCCTTGAACGTCGTTTCCAACCTGTAATGGTTGGTCAACCATCAGTTGAAGATACAATTTCTATTTTACGTGGATTAAAAGAACGTTATGAAGTTCATCATGGTGTAAGAATTCGTGATAATGCACTTGTTTCTGCAGCAGTATTATCTGATAGATATATTTCTGATAGATTTTTACCAGATAAAGCTATCGATTTAGTTGATGAAGCAGCTGCAAAACTTCGTACAGAAATTGAATCCATGCCTGAACCAATTGAAAATTTACGTCGTAAAATCATGCAATTACAAATCGAAGAAGAAGCATTAAATAAAGAAACTGATGAAGCATCTAAAGAAAAACTTGCTAAACTTATCGATGAAAAAAATGATTTACAAAATCAAGAAACTGAATTAAAAGCTAAATGGGATAAAGAAAAACAAGGTATTACTCGTGTACGTGCTATCAAAAAAGAAATGGATAGTGCAAATCTAGAGATGGAAAAAGCTCAACGTAGTGGCGACTATGCAAAAGCATCTGAAATAAAATACGGTAAATTACCTGAACTTCAAAAAGAACTCGAAGATATGGAAAAAGCTGTTCATGATGAAGAAGGTAACCGCTTATTAAAAGAAGAAGTATCTGAAGAAGATATTGCTCAAGTAGTAAGTCGTTGGACTGGTATTCCTGTTACCAAAATGCTTACTGGCGAACGTGAAAAACTCGTACATTTAGAAGATGTTCTTCATGAACGTGTTGTTGGTCAAGATGAAGCTGTAAAAGCTGTAAGTGAAGCTATTATTCGTGCTAGAGCAGGTATTAAAGACCCTAATCGTCCAATTGGTTCATTTATCTTCTTAGGTCCAACAGGTGTAGGTAAAACAGAACTTGCCAAAACTTTAGCTGAAAGTCTATTTGATGATGAACGTAGTATCATTCGTATTGATATGAGTGAATACATGGAAAAACATTCTGTAGCTCGTTTAATCGGGGCTCCTCCAGGATATATTGGCTATGATGAGGGTGGTCAACTTACAGAAGCTGTTCGTCGTCGTCCATATAGCGTAATTTTACTTGATGAAATCGAAAAAGCTCATCGTGATGTATTTAATGTATTATTACAAATCTTAGATGATGGTCGTTTAACTGATGGTAAAGGCCGTGTGGTAAACTTTAAAAATACAGTTATTATCATGACTTCTAACTTAGGTAGTCATGAAATATTAAATCAAGAAAACTTTGCTACTGCTGAAAAAATGGTACGTGATATCTTAAAAGACTACTTCCGTCCAGAATTTTTAAATCGTATTGATGATATTATTGTATTTAAAGCTTTAGCTAAAGACCAAGTAAAACAGATTGCAAGTATTATGCTTGAAAATCTCAACAAACGTCTACAACGTCAAGTTGATATCTCACTTTCTTGGTCTGATGAAGCATTGACGAAACTTGCCGATGAAGGATTTGAACCAAACTTTGGTGCACGTCCACTTCGTAGATTACTTTCTCATACAATTGAAACAGCATTAAGTAAAGAAATTATCAAAGGTACTGTTCAAGAAGGCGATACTGTAGATATCAATGTTTCTAATAATGAATTTACTTTTAATCCTATTCGTAAAATGAATGCTTAAATTAAAAGACCTGCTGAATTTTTATGGTTCTTTGTCAAATGTTGGGGTAAAGGATAGACATATTTTTGTCTAT
>CAUWIH010000023.1:0-35775 GCA_963558795.1 uncultured Megamonas sp.
AAGCTCCCACTTCAAAAATTACAAAGTAATTTTTGAAGTGGGAGCTTCTTCTTAAAAAAGTAATTGCTGAAGTAGTTGATTTTGTTAGCCAGTTATATTTGCCAAGCTATTCTCGTAGTTCTTATGCTTCTTTATGTTTTTAAATTGTTGATCTTATTTTTAAACTTTAAACTAATATATGTTCATTTACATTTATATTTTTATCATGATGTGTATAATAAATTGGATAAGTATATTATATTAAAAGTTTTCTTGCCATCTCTATTTTTGCATACTGAGTATATTGGGATGGATGGATTTATTATTTCTTTATCATATCATTTCGTCTTATATGCCAGTTTATTTATAAAACTAGTCTAAGATATATTAGTTATAGATTTTGCTAATTTATAATTATTTAATAATCTCTTTGTATTTAAGTTTTCAAGACAGATAATATCGTGATTTTTGATAGTTGGTAGATGATTTCTTGATTGTTATTTTTTTGAATATTTAAAATAAACAATATTGAAAAGTATTATATACAGTGCTATAATAATAAAAAAATAATTTTAGAAAGGTCTAAGGTTGAATGTTTTTATGAGTAATGATTTTTTATTTAGAATATCATATATTGTATTAATGGGATTTGGTTTTCCGATAATGCGTTATATGAGTATGAATTTTGATACTTTAAATAATAATGCCGTTAGATTTTTATCTGGAGGTATTTTATTTATAGTAATATGTGCATTTAAATTTAGAAATGAATTAAAGAAAATCATAAAGCAACCAATATTAATATTAGAGTTACTAATATTAGGTTTGTTTATGACTGGAAATATGTATTTTTTTATTAATGGATTGCAAAAAACATCAGCATTAACAGGAAGTATTTTTAGTATTTTAGCAATGCCAGTAGCAATTATTATGGCAGCTATCTTTTTTAAAGATGAAAGAGGGAGATTCTTAAAAAAAACATTTTATCTAGGAAGTATTTTGGCAATAATAGGCTCATTAGTTTTTGTTATTTGTGGCAGTAACGGTAGTAATGAAGGTAATAATTTTATAAGTGGAGCAATTTTTTTAAGTATAGCAATATTAATTCAATCAATACAAAATCTAGTAGTAAAAAAAGTAGCTAAAAGTTTAAATGCAATAGTTATAAGTGCCTCTACAGCAACATTATCAGGATTAATCTTTTTATATTTGGCGATAAGTACAGAAAAAATAAATCAATTACAAACAGTAGATAATTTTTTATTAGTGGGATTAAGCTTAGCAGGTATTTATGGAATGTTAACCGGAATGTTAATGGCATTTCATATAGTACAAAAACAAGGTGTAGTTATATTCAATGTAGTTCAATTGGTTGTTCCTATATCAACAGCTATAGTTGGGTATTTTACATTAGGAGAGACTATAAATTTTTATCAAGGAATTAGTGCGATGATTGTAATTTTAGGGTGTATTATTGCTTTAAAAGAATAATAAGGAGAATTTAAAATGTATGATGTTGGTATTATTGGATTAGGACAAATAGCATATAGTATAGATAAAGATCCCAATAGAAAAATCATTTGGTCACATATAAAAGCATATGAAAGCTTTTCTAATATTAAAATAAAAGCTATTTGTGATGTTAATATTAATTTAGTAAAAAATATAAAAAAAGAATGTAATATAGAGAAAGGATATACAGATTATAATTTAATGCTTAAGGAAAATAAGTTTGATATTGTTAGTATTTGTACGCCAATATCTACACATCTAGATATTATAAGAATCTGTATAAAAAATAAAGTTAAAGCTATTTTTTGTGAAAAAACAATATCTTATTCATCTAAAGAAGCAAAAGTTGTTTTAGATATGTGCAAAGAAGATAATATTATTTTTGCGGTAAATTATATATTGCGATGGGATAATATTAATAAAACCATAAAAACTTTGCTAGAAAATAATGTTATTGGGAAAATATATACAATTGTTGGTTATGGAGCTACTGCATTATATACAAGTACAAGTCATTTAATAGATTTAATGTTATATTTTTCAAACTCAAATCCTACTTGGGTAGTAGGTGAAAAACAAAAAGATTTTATAAGAATAGTACATGGTGAAAAAGATTGTGGTGGAATAGGAATGATAGGTTTTAAATCAGGTATAATTGGTTTTGTGAAGGGTGTGAGTGAATCTCCCAATAAATATATGTTAGAAATAGATATTATTGGAGAACATGGAAGAATACGATTATATGATAATGGTACTAAATATGACATATATCAATATAAAAAAAATAAGAATAATGCTGGAAAAGAATACGAACAGTTAAAATTAGTAAAATCAGAAGCTCCTTATCCAAATGAAAGAATGATAAATGCAATTCAAAATATAATAGATTGTTTAGAAAATAAAAATGATAAATTATTATCTAGTGGAGAGACAGCAATAGATTCTATTAAAATTATTGAAGCAATAAAAGAATCTTCAGATATGAAAAAAATAATATTTATTAATTGAAAAAGAAAAATTAAATTACATGTAACTAAAATATCGAATATATAAATTTATTATGAGACTTAGTTCTATACTTTATTAGACTAAGTCTTTTTATTTTATTTGAGCATTTAACAAAAAAACTACATCTCAAAAGTTAGACATAAAAATATCTTTTGAGGTGTAGTTTAAAATAATGTCTCTTTTATTTTGCTTTAGCGAGGATAAATACAGTGCTTAAAATAAGTGCTGAACCTATTAATTCAATAAAAGAAAAGGATACATGTAATATAATTACTGATAATATGATTGAACATAATGGTTCGCCAACGGTTAAGATACTTGCCTCAGTAGGTGAAAGATAGGATAGACTTTTTAAATAAAAACAAAAAGCAAGAATAGTACCTAGTAAAATCATGCTAGAGATAGAAGTCAATGTATATAGATTAATCGTACCTGAACAATCGAAGGGATTATTAAAGAGTGACATAAATAAACCACCAAATAGCATACTCCAACCAATTACATTTGTAGGTGGATAAGTAGCAAGTAGTTTATGTGGTTTTAGCGTATAATAAACGCAACAAAGAGCAGAGCCGATACCTGCAATTAAGGCTATTGGAGAAAGAATTATTGAAGAAAAGTCGCCTTTAGTTACAATAAGCATAGTGCCTAAAATAGCAAATATAATAGAGATAAGTTCAAGCCCTGAGGGAAGTTTATGCTTTATTAATAATGTGTGTAGCATAATAAATACTGGTAAAAGAAATACTAAAATCGTAGCTGTGGGAGCATTACTAAAGGTGATACAGATATAAAAACCGTATTGAGAGCCTAAAAGACCGATAATACCTAAGAAAAATAATGCTGAAAAATTCGTTTTTAAAATAGCAAAGATGTTTTTTTCATAAAAAAAGTACGTAATGATTAATAAAATAATACCACTGATAAGTAAACGAGTATTTACTAGCCATTCTGGTGAAAAGCCTTCATGTTGAATGAGGTCTTGCACTAAAATTCCTACAAGTCCCCACATAGCAGTGGAAGATAATACCATAAAAATGCCTTTAAGATGATTATTCATTATGTAATGATTACTCCTCCTTGATTTTATTAGTAAATGTAGAAGTTTATTTGGTATAATATAATCAATGTGTATAGCAAACAATGATGAAAGGTAGATTTGTATGGAAATTTTTCATAATGATTGGGCTGAATTTTTAAATCCAGAGCTACAAAAGCCTTATTATTTAGAGCTTAGAAAATTTTTAGTTAGTGAATATAAATCAAGACAGATATTTCCTGATATGTATGATATATTTAATGCACTTCACTATACTAGTTATAAAGATACTAAAGTAGTAATTTTAGGGCAAGACCCCTATCATGGTGATGGTCAAGCTCATGGTTTAAGTTTTTCCGTAAAGCCAGGAGTAAAAGCACCACCATCACTTATAAATATTTTTAAAGAATTAAAAGATGATTTAGGCTGTGAAGTGCCTAATAATGGTTGCTTAAAACCTTGGACAGACCAAGGCGTATTGTTATTAAATACAGTACTTACTGTAAGGGCACATCAAGCAAATTCTCATCGTAATATGGGTTGGGAACAATTTACCGATAGAATTATTCAATTATTAAATGAACGACAAGAGCCGATAGCTTTTATTTTATGGGGAGCACCAGCTCGTAAAAAGAAAAAAATGATTACCAATCCGAAACATTTTATCGTAGAGTCAGCTCATCCAAGTCCGTTATCTGCTTATAATGGATTTTTTGGTAGTCGACCATTTTCCAAAGTGAATGCGTTTTTAGAAAGTGTAGGTAAACAGCCAATAAATTGGCAAATTCCTAATATTTAAGGATTTTATTCATATCATCGGGAAGTGGACAAGAAAAACAGAGTTCTTCTTTGGTAAAAGGATGAATAAATTTTAGCTTATAAGCGTGTAGTGCTTGGCGAGAGATTAAATCTAGTTTTCCCCCATAAAGGTCATCGCCTAATAGTGAATGATTTAGATATGACATGTGTACACGAATTTGATGTGTACGACCAGTTTCAAGCCATAGCTCAACTAAAGAGTAATCTTTAAACTCTTTGATTACGCGATAATTAGTAATGGCTGTTTTACCTTCGTTATTTACTTCATGAAGAATGATACTATCTTGTTGTCGACCAATAGGTGCATTGATTTTGCCTTTTTGATTATCAGTGTTAAATTTTCCGTGAACAATAGCATAATAAAAACGTTGAAGTTTTTGGTGATTATTAGCTAATTGGTGTTGTAACTGAGGTGCTTTAGCAAAGATGACAAGTCCCGAGGTATTTCTATCTAAGCGGTACAAAGGATGACAACCGAGCTGTTGATTAGTTTGCATAAAATGATACATGACACCGTTGGCTAGTGTTTGTGTGGACTCAAAAGTTAAAGGGTGTGTAAGCATACCAGCAGGCTTATTGACGATGATAAGGTATTCATCTTCATAGATAATATCTAAATTCATTTTTATAGGCACTACATTAGAAGTAGTGGAGATATGATATTCGATAACATCATTAGGCTTTACTTTGGCTTGGCTTGCACGAACTTTAATGCCGTTTAGCCAAAAATTGTCTTCACGCTTGATTTTTTTCCATAAAGTGGAAGAAATACCTTCATGGCGTTTTAAATAGTCTTTAGCTAATTGTTCATTAATATGAGCTTTAACGATATATTTCATAGATAAATACTCCTAAGTTTTGTTAACATCTTTAATTTTTTTATAAGCTGTATAAATAGCAGTGATTACTCCTAAAATTATGCCGAGTAAAGTACCAATAGGAGCAGAGTTGAAATAATCGTCAGCTTTTTGTCCAAGAAAGATACAAAGACCGATAGTGATAACAAAATGAAAGCCAATTCCGCTGATAAAAGCAAAAGTTTCCCAGGTAGATTTTGGAGCCATAGATATCCTCTTTTCTAAAAATAAAAAATTAGTAAATATAAAATAAGGTTGTGAGTGAAATGAATAAAATGATGAAAATTGTTTATTTATTAATAGCGATATTGGCTATTAATACTTGTGTAGCATTTGCTTCAGATAAATCTGATAAAGAAGTTAAACAAAGTTATAATTGGCAATATGTTGATGTAGGGCCAGCTGAAGATAATAGCTATGCCTTTGATACAAATAGCATAAAATATGCTAGAAATGAAGATGGTTCTATAAATAAGAATATCATTGTTTATCAAGAAAAGAAAACAAATACTGTATCAATGTCTACAGAACATAATTATTATAGTATAACTCAGTGCCAATTAAATATAGATAATCAATCTATTTGTTTTGGTGATGAATCTTTTTATACCAAAAAAGATAAGTTTCGTTGGACAGATACACCAATGTATTTAACATGGATACAAGTTCAACCTGAATCTATTGGTGGTAAAAGATTTGTTGCTATTGTAAATTATGCTAAAACACATGATGATGTATTAGTTAGCAGAAGTTAATTTAATAAAAATTAAAAAATAAACCGCAATATTATTGCGGTTTATTTTTATATTATTTTAAAACAAATTTTTCAATAGCCTTAGCTACACCGTCATTATCATTAGTATCAGTAACATAATTGGCAATTTTTTTGACTTCATCAATACCATTTTCCATAGCAACACCAAGACCTGCGGCTTTAATCATACTGTAATCATTACCTTGATCACCACAAGCCATAGTTTCAGATTGGTCGATATTTAAATAATTAGCAAGCTGTAATAAGCCTGCGCCTTTATCTACATCTTTATGTGTAAATTCTAGGAAAAACGGAGCACTTTTGAAGACATTATAGCGTTCTTTAATCCAATCTGGAAGTTGGGGAATAATTGCATCTAAAACTTCAGGTGGGTCGATAAACATTACTTTGATAATATCTTCTTCATCTGAAATATCATTTAGCGGGTCAATGATATTGATATCGATATTATTCATACCAGCTTCAACTTCGGTATAATGACTATTTTCATTAGTGATTAGACCTCGTTTGGGTGAGAACGCTTGGCAATGAACACCAAAATCTAAAGCGAGTTTGAAAATATCTTTGTAGTCAGTACCGCGTAAAATACATTTAGAAATGATTTCTTCGGTTTTGGCATCGACAATTAAAGCACCATTAAAGCTAAGAACATATTCATGTTCATGGATTAAATCTAATTCTTTAAGTGGTGCTTGAAGACCAGCAAGTGGGCGACCAGAGGCTAAAACGATTTTAACGCCTTGAGTACGTGCTTTGGCCAAAGTTTCTTTAGTTCTATCGGTAATTTTTTTATCAGAAGTAAATAAAGTACCGTCCATATCTAAAGCGATTAATTTATACATTAAAAATCTCCTTTAAATTTTAGTTTTTAGTTTATTATTAGCCTTATTGTATAACTAAAGCTACATTTTTATCAAGTTGGCATTATGAAAAAGATATAAATATTTTTCTTTAATCGGTTTACGCATGATTTCTTGCATCGCTTGAGTATAAAGCTCGATTTGTAGAGCATATTTTTCTGTAGCTTCTTTGGCTGAACAATTATCAGTTTTATAATCGAGTAAAATAAAGCCGTCATCTTCTTCAATTAATAAATCAACAACACCTTGAACAAAAATAGTATCATCTGATTGGGCTTGAGGATAATAAAGATTGGCTTTTATCATACGGCTAAAAGCTAATTCGCGTTGTAGAGAAACGGCATTAATTATGCGATTCCCTAGAGGTGATTTTATAAAATCATAAATATTTTTTCGGTAAATTTTAGTTATAAATTGCTTATTAATGATTTCTTTATCAGCGAGATTTTTTATTTGCGCCAAAATACCTTTATCAGATAAATCTCCATGGAAATCGAGATGTTGCATGACTGTATGCATTAAACTACCATATTCTGTGGCAGTTAACTTAGTTTGCTGTTGTAAAAATTGTGGTCTTTTGTATGGTTGTGTAGCAAATAAAGATGTAGTATTATCATTGTTTTCATCAATAGAAAAATTAGCTTGTGTAAATTGCTGTTTAATTTCGGTAACAGACAATTTTGCAGGAATGGATAAAGCTTCTTGATGAGGATAAATCCATTCAAGACGATTTTTTATAGCATTAGCTTGTTTAGTAGCAGGTAAATGTTCTAGTTTTTGGATTTTATGAAAGATATCTTCATTAGCTGAAGAGCTATTTTGATTATTATTACTATCCAAAGAGTTGATTAAGGAAATTTGCCAATGCGAATTATCATTTAATAATAAAGAATTTTGAGCTTGAGCATATTGACGAAGCATGAATCCGTCTTGATGACGGCTAAGTGCAGGCAGTATCCAATCAAGATATGATTTTGCTTGTAAAATGAAATAATCAGGTAAAGTTTGAGCTTTATATTGTAATTGTGAACAAACATTTTGGGCAGTTTTTTCAATATCACGAATAGAACCAGTAATAATCAATTTTTCTCGAGCTCGTGTCATAGCTACATATAAGATACGCATTTCTTCCGCTTTATATTCATTGATGATTTGGCGAGTAATAGCCTGCCGAGATAAATTTTGATAGCGAATATTATGGTTAACATCATATACATATAAACCTAATCCTAATTTTTTATGAAATAATACATTTTCTTGAGTATCTTTAAGATTAAATTGTTTACCAGTATCAGCAAGAATAACTACAGGGAATTCTAATCCTTTACTTTTGTGAATACTCATAATACGAACTACATCTTCACTATCACTAAGGCTTCTAGCAACAGCTAAATCATTGCCTATATGTTGCATTTTATGAATGAATCGTAAGAAACGGAATAATCCACGGAAAGATGTTTGCTCATAATTAGAGGCTCTATCATATAATGCACGTAAATTAGCTTGACGAATTGCACCTTCTGGAAGACCACCTACATAATCATAATAACCAGTATCATTTAAAAGTAGCCAAATTAATTCAGGAACACTATGACTGCGAGCGTAATCACGCCAAGTATTTAATTTAGCTAAAAAGTTTATAACTTGTTGGGTTAATTTTGTGGATTTATTTAATTTTTTTATGCTTAATAAAGCTTCATACATATTGCCTTCAGGATTAGCTAAACGAATATGAGCTAAATCTTCGGTAGAAAAATTAAACATAGGTGAATATAAGGTAGCTGTAAGTGGAATATCTTGTTGAGGATTGTCAATTATTTTTAGTAAAGATAGCATGATTTGTATTTCTGTTTCTTTAAAATAACCAGTTTCGATATTGGCATATACAGGGATATTTGCTTCACGAAGAACATCGGCAAGTAATTTTGCTTTATCTTGTACAGAACGAAGTAAAATCACGATATCTTTCCATTTAATAGGACGATAATTTTTGCTATGTTTATCAAATACCATAGTATTGTCGTCGACTAATTTTTGGATACGAGTAGCGATATACTTGGCTTCAGCTTGAAATCCTTGTAAATTTTCCTCATCGTTATCCTCAATATTATTTGATGAATTATTGATGGATTTATGCACATTATCCACAGCTTTTGGGGAAAACTCCACCTTGGTGGTGGATAATTTATTTTGCTTATCAAATAAAGCAATTTCGATTGGTGATTTTAAGGTCAATAAATCACTTTCAGGATAATCAAAACCAGGATAAAGAGCTTCTTTTTCGCCATAAGTTAATTCTCCTGCTTTTTCTGTCATAATTTGAGAAAAAATAAAATTAATTCCTGCTAAGATTTCTGCTCGACTACGGAAGTTTTGAGCTAAATCAATGCGTAAACAATCATCTTTTTGTGGATATTGACGATACTTTTCAAGAAATAATTCTGGTTCAGCAAGGCGAAATTTATAAATACTTTGCTTAACATCGCCAACCAAAAAGAGATTTGGTGTAGTAGGTGAAACGATTAAACGTAAGATAGCTTCTTGTACACCATTTGTATCTTGATATTCATCAACCATAATTTCTACGTATTTTTGTTGAATTGCTTGAGCAATAGCTGATGGTTCAAGATGGTCTATAGTAGAGTTTTCAGTGGCTAATAATTTTAAGGTGAAATGTTCAAGGTCAGAAAAATCAATGATAGCTCGGTCTAACTTTGCTTTAGCAAATGCATGACTAAATTCAATTGTAAGATTACATAAACTAGTAGCTTGTTTTGTCAATTGAGGCATATCGGATAAGATATTATCAAGAGTTTGGCTAAAATATGTTTCTTTTAGTTGTTTAATGATTTTTTTGATTTCATCACGTAGTGGCGAAAAGAGTTGTTTTATTTCATCTGTTGTATTTTTAGGTGGACGCATAGTTTTAAATTTAAAACTATTGATTGCAGTATAAGCCTCGTTCCAGGCGGTATTAGTTAAACTAAATAATTCTTGTAAAAATTCTAAATCCCCATTAGCAATATCTTCATAAAATGGTGTTTTTTGCTCAATGGCTAATTTAATCATTTTATTAGAAAGCTCGATAGCGATATTTAAGTTATCTTGAACGCTTTCTTTGATGATTTTTAGCCAAGGACAATCATTTAAAGACTGATTATCGTTAATTTCAAAATATGTGGGTAAGGATTTTAGCCATTTTAAAGGAAATGGTTGACTACGAGAATATTCATATAGTTTTAAAATAATATCATAGCTATTGTCGTCACCACGTTCACTGCCATAAGTATCGGTGAATTCAAGGAAATTAGGATTATTATCAAGGTCATAATTATGTTCAAATAATTCATCTAAGACATCTATTTTTAGTAATTCAATTTCTTGGGGATTAGCTAAGCGAAATTTGGGGTCTAATCCTAATTGATGAAAGTATTGGCGTAATAAATTTTGACAAAAAGCATGAAGTGTAGAGATAGAAGCGGCATTTAATAAAACTAATTGACGCTCTTTATCTTTTGTGGGTAATTGATTAGTGATTGCTTTAGCGATACGCTCACGCATTTCACTAGCAGCGGCATTAGTAAAAGTAACTACGAGGATTTGATTAATATCACAAGTTTTATGAATAATTCGTTGAATTACACGTTCAACTAGTACAGAAGTTTTACCAGAACCTGCGGCGGCTGCGACTAGAATATTTTTATGATAGGTATTTATTGCTTGTTGTTGTTTTGCTGACCAAGGCATGGTAACCCTTCTTTCTGTGTGTTTTCTTGTAATTTTTCCATGATTTCATCATCTTTGAGTTCTGTTATTTCATTATATTGATAACCAGGAATATATTTATCAAAACGACAAATAGGCATATATGGGCAATATTTACAAGCAATTTCATCTTTTAATTTATATGGTTTAATTTCAGCATTACCTGCCAGAATTTTTTCTCCAGCTGATTGTAATGTAGTTTCGATATGATTCATTAATAGATTGAATTCTTCAGGTGTTTTTACATAGGAACGACTTTGAGCAGAGATTGTATCTTGATTTTTATTTAAACGAACTTTGATAAAATTTAAAGAATCATCAATTTGTTTAATAACATCAATATCAGCTAAAACCCAACCTGGCATACGCATTTTCTTTTCGATTTCTGTTTGAATTTGTGTAGTAGATAATTTTGTGGTGCTAGTGATTAGCGGAGTTTTTAAAAAGCAATATAAAATACCAGCAGGAATAGCATTTTCCATATGATAAAGGTTGGTTGTAGCATTTTGCGCAACGAGTAAATATGTGAGTAATTGAAGTTTTAGACCATAATATACTTGAAGTAAATTAATAAAGGCATTACCAGATTTATAATCAATAACTAGATAGTAATTTTGATTAAAATCAATGCGGTCAATTTGACCAATAATTTCTATTTTATGACCACGAACATTAGGAAATAAAAGAGGTGGTAGTTTACTATTTAATCCAAAATCTTGTTCGAGTGCCGTTGGGGAAAACTCACTATGTTTAGCAAATTCAACTAGTCGCATAATAGAGTTAATGGCAAGATGTTCAATTCTAGATAATAAATGTTTATAGCGATTAGAGCTGAGTAAGATTTCATTTTGTAATTTTGGGGCGATTTTTTGGATAATATCTTTACAAATTTGTTCACATTCTTTAGGAGTAACATTTTGCCATGATTGTTGCTTAGCTAATAAAATTTCGCCAAATTGGTGCATGATTGCGTGTAGTAAAATTCCTAAATCAGGAGCGGCAAAGTTAAATTCTTTACGTTCTTGTAATTTTAAGGCATAATGAGCAAAATGCTTGAATGGACAATTAAAAAATTGTTCAAAGCGAGTAACACTGCCACGAAGAGTTTTATTTCTCGTATATAGTTTACTTGCTAAATCACCAGGTAAAATAGGCCTTGGCGCTTGGATAAAGATACTTTGTAGTGCTGTAGTTAAAGGTATATTACTAGTAAGTAAATAATTATAAACATCGTACCAAAAATCAGCGATATGTTCACCTTTATGTGCTTGATGTAAGGCAAATGTAAGATGACTTAAAGTTTTGCGTGTAGTAGTTAATTGCATAGTGCCGATAGAAAAATGACTATCATCTGGATTATTATCTGTAAAATCTGTCGGTTGCTGTAAGATTTTATCTAAAGGAATAGCGGTGAATCTGGATTTGGGAAGAATTTGTTGTAGACGAGAAATTAATATGGATTTATTTAAACCATTACCTTCGCTGTCGGCTAAAGCATAAGAAACCCAAAGATAATCAGTGGATAAAGTAAAGCCTTTATATAATAAGTATCTTTCAGCAAAAGTATCTTCTAAAGTACCGCTAGAAATATTTAAGCCTAAACTAGCCATTAATATACGTTCAGCATCGTTTAATAAACCTTCAGTTTTACTATGACGAGGCATAGATTTTTCATTTGCTCCTAAGATATAGATAGCTTTTTTATTATTTAATGTATTATGCTCAAAAGGAGCAAGTGTTACATAATCATAACCAGGTGGAATTAAAGAAATTTGAATACTATCTAAACCATCATTGATTAATTTTAGATAATCTTCAAGATTAATATAATCTTGCCCACAGGTTTGCACTAATTGTTCCATGAGATTTATAATATTATCCCAAATTTGATGATGTTCTCTTGAAAGTGAAGTATCTTGTTTTTGTAGAGCTGATTCTTCCCATAGTTGTAATTGTTCAGGAATTTTTAGCTCAATTAAATAATTATATAAAGAGGTAGTATACTCTGTTATCGTTTCAGCATCTTTTATACTTAAATAAAAGGCATTTAAAGGATTAATTAAACTACGACGAGTAAGATTTATATTAGAAAAATTTTCTTCTTCTGTTAAATTTGTACCTAATGAATCTATTGGTTGACGATGGGAAAATCGCCAATCTTCAGTACAAGTCCAGCGATTATAACCACGAAGACCAAAAGATAAAACATAATTTTCAAGATTATCAATAGCTTGTCTAGCAATGAGTTGTTTAGTCGTTAAATTTAAATTCTCATAATAATCATTATCGGGATTATTCAAGATTAAAGTTTCGATATATTTATCATTGAAAAAATCGGTTTTAAATGCACGGAATAATGGTTCATATTGCCAAGTTAAAATCGCTTCTAGGCTAGAACGAATTAATTCGGCTAAAGGATGATGAGCTGTTTGACGTTTAGTATCACTAAAGTAAGGAATATTAAAATCATTTAAAACAGCCTGTAGTAATTGGCTATAATCTTCACTATTACGAATCAAAATACCGATATCAACATGACGATAATTTTTTTCGCGACATAAACGCAAAATATCACTAGCAACAGCTTCACATTCTAAACGACGATTAGGTGCTTCTACGATTTGTAGACCACCATGATAATTTTGAGATTTTAGGGGAAATGTAAATAATTGTTGTTCAATGAATGCTAAGTCTTGTTGGGTATGACGAAGATTATTATTTAGTGTAGTTATTTTTGTAGGAATATTTAATTTCTTAGCGATATTGTTGAGCTGAGAGAACATAATATATTGACGATGAAATAAAGCTGTAGGGGCTTCATGTTCAATGCTATTTAAATTATCAATGCATAAAGTTAGATGAATATCACTAGAGATTTTAAATAGTTGTTCAAGTAAGCGTAAATGTTGAGGATTAAATGCGTCAAAACCATCTACCCAAAGTTCAGCATCTTGAAGCCAATTACATTCAGGTAGTTTTTTTATTGCAAGTTCTAGCATATCTTCGCTATCGTGATATTGCCCAGTCATTTGTTCATTAAGACCAGCATAGATAGCTGTTAAATCTGTCAATTTTTGTTTTAAGGAATCATTCTCAATAAGACTTAAAATATCTTGAAGTGTTTGTACGCTGATATTAAAAGTTTTAAACTCTTCTATTATTTGAGATACCGAAGCTGTAAAATGTTGTTTTCGTGCAGCTTTAGCTAAAATAGATAATTTAGTAGAATTTAAAACACGTGATAATAATAGTTCTTTACCGACTTCATTAAGATGTGGATGTAATAAACCACCTGAGCGTACTAATACTTGATATGCTAAGCGACGTATACCCAATACATAGGCACGAGAAAAACCGCCATAATCTTTTAAAGATAAGGCAAGTTCACGCTCAATAGCAAAAGTCATATGATCAGGTAATAAAATAATTAAGGGCTTTCCCATAGGAGATTGAATTAATTTTTCTTTAATGGCTTGTAAACAAGTAGTTGTTTTACCACTACCAGTTCGTCCGATAATGAATTCTAGCATAAAAATACCTCGTAAAATCATCTAAATATATAGTTAAATTATACCATATAGTTTTTATACAGAATTTAGAGAAATAATTAATGAAAGCCTTATAAATTAGATAGGTATAGGCATAGTTTCAGATAGACTAAATAGTGAAATTAAGCTAAAATTAATCATAGATAAAATGATTGAAAAAGGACGTGACAATATGTATAAATTAGCACCTTCGTTATTAGCTGCAGACTTTGGTATTTTAAAAGAACAAATAGCACAATTGGATGAAGCCAAAGTACCTTATTTACATTTAGATATTATGGACGGCGTATTTGTCCCTAATCTTTCTTTTGGGCTTTCTGTTGTAGAATCTATTCGTAAATATACTAAAATGGTATTCGATGTACATTTAATGATTGTCGAACCAGAACGTTATGTAGAGCAATTTGCTAAAGCTGGTGCAGATATATTTTGTTTTCATATTGAAGCTACTAGAGATGCCAAGGCTACTATTGCTAAAATAAAAGAATGTAAAATGAAAGTAGGTATAGCAGTAAAACCAGCAACTCCACTTAGTAAAATTAAAGATTTATTGAATGAAGTTGATATGGTTTTGGTAATGACTGTTGAACCAGGTTTTGGTGGTCAAAAATTCATGCAAGAGCAAATGGCAAAAGTAGAAGAATTAGTAAAAATTCGTGAAGAAAATAAATATAATTATGATATTGAAGTTGATGGAGGAATAAATCCAGAAACTTTAAAAACTTGTTTTGCATCTGGTGCTAATGTAATAGTAGCAGGGTCGGCTATTTTGGGAGCACAAGATATTTCTGCAAGAGTGGAAGAATTTGCTCAGATTGCTACAGAATATAATATTTAAAAATTTTATATTAGGTAAAAAAAGGGCACAAATCATGAATGATTTGTGCCCTTTTTATGAAAAATTTAAAAGTAAAAGGCGTTTTAATCTACAACTGTTTCATTTTTATTTATAGTTTCATTTGTAGATACTGAATTTTCTTGAATATTCTTTTGTCCTGTCCAACCATATTTTATAGTAAGCGTAGTAAGACCTGCAATTAACATAAATAAGGCCATAGCAAAATATCCTAAATCAAAAGAGCCAGTTTCAGTTTTTACAAAGCCCATCATATATGGACCAACCCAACCACCAAGATTTCCACAAGAATTGATAAGACCGATAGCACCTGCAGCGGCAGGTCCTGTTAAAAATGTAGTAGGTACAGTCCACCATACACCCATGGAAGCATAGATACCGATAGCAGATAAACAAATTAAGAATAAAGCAACAGATGGGTCACTAGCAAAAGGACTAAGACCAAGACCGATAGCACCAATGAACATAGCAATTGCTACGTGCCAAACTTTATCTCCAGTTTTAGTAGAAGTGTATCCAGCAATGATTTGAACGATAAGAGCAATAGTCATAGGAATAGCGATTGCTCCGCCAAGTAAAGATGTTGACCAACCAGATAAGCTTTTTAACACTGTTGGCATCCAGAAATTGAAGCCCCAAAAACCAATTACCCACATGAAATAAATAAAACAGAGTTTTAATACTTTTTTATCAGTAAGAGCTTGCATAACAGTGTATTTTTTTACTTTTTGTAAACGTTCTTGTTCAGCATAGAAAGCATCGGTTAAATATTTTTTTTCAGCGTCATTTAACCAAGATACTTGATCTGGTCTATCTTTTACCCAGAAGAAGAATACTACAGCAAAAATAAGTGCAGGGATAGCTTCTAAAATGAATAATTCTTGCCAGCCGTGCATACCAAGTAAAGATGTATTTAAAAGTACGCCAGCAAGTGGAGCACCAATGATTGTAGAAAGAAGTAAAGACGTAAGCATTAAAGAAGTAGCACGGGCACGTTCTTTTGGTGTAAACCAACGAGGGAATAATACAGAATAAATAACAGGATATAAACTAGCTTCTGAAGCACCAAGTAAAAAACGATAGATATAAAATTCAGTTTGAGTAGTCATAAAAGCCATTAAAACACAAACAAGACCCCAAGTAAACATGATACGGGCAATCCATTTACTAGCAGAATATTTGGCGGCGATTAGTGAACCTGGAATTTCAAAAAGCAAATACCCCATAAAAAAGATACCAGCTCCAGCCCCAAAAATTTCAGGTGTAAGCCAAAGTAAATCATCAGTCATAGTAAGAGCGGCATAAGCTATATTTACACGATCGATACAAGCAATAATAGAAACTAAAAATACCGGTAAAATAATATGTAAGTCACGTTTTCTTTTTAAATTAGCAAAATTAAGTTGATTCATTATTAACGCCTCCTAGTATTTTTATAAAATCGAGTATAAATATAAAAAACCTCCGTCCCGAAAAGGGACGGAGGTTATATTCCGCGGTACCACCCTGTTTTTGTTTAAATTAAATAAACAACAGCTTTCAACGTACATCATAATACGCGTTTCTTATAACGTAGAACAAACGTTTCAGCTTACTGGATTCAGCTGAAATCTTCAAGGATGATTTTCGTTTTACTTATTACTACCACATTTCAGCAATATAGTGGCTCTCTGTAAGCTTTTACATAAAACTACTCGTTCCTATCTTTAGATTTATACTTTATTTTATATTTACAAATTTACAAAAGTTGTTGTTAAATAATATAATATCATATTAAAAAAAAGTCAATAGTTTTTTTGAAAAAATTTGTGATAAAATAAAATATAGATTTAAATATGACTAAGAAAGTGGGATAGATATGGATAAAAGAAATGAAATATTAGCGCATAATTTAATAAATTATTCAGTTCGTTTACAAAAAGGTGAAAAACTTTTAATTGAACTAATTGATGAAGGTATGGAACTTGCTCAAGCTTTAATCAAAGAAGCCTATAAAGTAGGCGGTATACCATTTTTAACTATAAAGAATTTAAAAATGCAACGTGAATTATTATTAAGTGCCACAACAGAACAAATGAAACTTTGTGCAGAATATGAATCTTTACGCATGAAAAATATGGATGCATATATAGCTATTCGTGGTAGTGAAAATGTTAGTCAACTAAGTGATGTACCAAAAGATAAAATGGAAATTTATTCCAAATATTGGATGAAACCAGTGCATAGTGATATACGCGTCCCTAAAACAAAATGGTGTGTACTTCGTTATCCAAATGGTTCTATGGCACAGCTTGCCAATATGAGTACAGATGCGTTTACTGATTTTTATTACGATGTATGTAATTTAGATTATGCGAAAATGGGTAAAGCTATGGATAGTTTAGTAAAACGCATGGAAAATGCAGATAAAGTGAGAATTAAAGGTATAGGCACAGATATTACTTTTTCAATAAAAAATATGCCAGCAGTAAAATGTGCAGGCGATTGTAATATTCCTGATGGTGAAGTATATACAGCGCCGATTAAGGATTCTGTAAATGGTACTATTACGTATAATACACCATCTATTTATCAAGGAACTACTTTTGAAAATGTTTCTTTTACTTTTGAAAATGGTAAAATAATTAAAGCTACAGCAAATCATACGGAAGCATTAAATAAAATTTTAGATACTGATGAAGGTGCAAGATATATTGGTGAATTCTCTTTTGGATTAAATCCATATGTTACATTCCCTATGAAAGATATTTTATTTGATGAAAAAATTAGTGGTAGTCTACATTTTACACCAGGTTGTGCTTATGAAGATGCTGATAATACTAATCGTTCAGCGGTTCATTGGGATTTAGTTTTGATTCAGACTCCGGAATATGGTGGAGGAGAAATTTATCTTGATGATGAATTAATTCGTAAAGATGGAGTATTTGTAGTAGAGGATTTATTAGGATTAAATCCAGAAAATCTAAAATAGATAAAGTCTATTTATTACTATAAAATGTATATTTTTGTCTTTTGTATACATTTTTTGACATTTTGGGTGTGATATTGTAAAATTTCAAGATAGATAAGTTAAATACACTGCTTATTTAGATATATGAATATCTCTCAAATTATCCAGAATTCTGGAGGTGTCGCGATGTTTTACGATGGTATAAAAGTATATATGCAGAACGGTAAATTAGACGATGTAGAGATAGCGTATTATATTGATAGATTGAAAAAAATATATAAAAGTAAAGAATTAAAGCGGATATCTTTTATTTTAGGAGAAAATTATATTGATTTAAGATATATTTTTAAAGCTTATCCGTTTGAACGAATTTGGCGAGTTTCTACAGAAGGAAATAGAATTATCGGGTCTGCGATATAAAAAACTGTAATCAGATAAATTTTTTTATTTGATTACAGTTTTTTTTATATTACAATTGAATTATTACAGATAAAAGTAGGTGAAATAATGAATGAATCTAAGCGAATTTTATTATCAGTAATGATAACTTCTTTTGTCGGACCATTTATGGCAAGTTCATTGAATGTAGCTGTACCAACAATGTCTGTGGATTTCAATTTAAGTCCTGATATGCTTACTTGGGTGATTACTAGTTTTTTAATTGGTGCAGCAGCAGGATTATTACCTTTTGGTAGATTAGCAGATATAAAAGGACGTAGATATATTTATTTACGTGGTTTAGGTTGCGTTTGTTTGACTACGCTTATATGTGCAACTACGCAAGATTTTTTGTCATTAATAATATTTAGGTTTTTACAAGGGCTATCTATGTCGATGATTTTTGGAACAAGTATGGCTTTATTGGTATCATGTTATCCTGCACAAAATCGAGGAAAAATAATTGGCTTATCAGCAGCTTGTGTATATTCTGGATTGTCAATAGGCCCATTTATAGGTGGTTTTATCACAGATTTTTGGGGTTGGCGATCTATTTTGTGGTTTACAGGAATAGTTTTGTTGATAAATTTTATATTATTATCTAGAACTAAAACAGATTGGCATGGTGATAAAAATCAAAAATTCGATTATTTTGGTAGTTGTATTTATATAGTGATGATTATTTCATTTTTATATGGTATTTCAGATTGGACAAGACATGAAATAGTTCATTATTTACCGATATTATCTTTAGTTTTATTTATAGGGTTTGTAATAGAACAATATAAATCAAAATCACCATTAATTGAGTTATCATTATTTAAAAATACTGTATTTGCTATGTCGAATTTAGCGGCATTAATACATTATAGTGCAACTTTTGCTATAGGTTTTATCTTATCGTTATATTTACAATTAATTCGAGGTATGGATGCGTCGATAGCAGGTGCTTTTTTATTGATTCAACCGATTGTTATGGCAATATTATCACCTAGAGCAGGTACTTTATCTGATAAGTTTTCATCGAGAATTATTGCCTCTATAGGTATGGGGATAATGATGATTAGTTTATTTTTGTTTTCATTTTTAAATATGCAAACATCATTAATTATGATTGGTATAAATTTGGCATTTATAGGTGTAGGATTCGCCTTGTTTTCAGCTCCAAATAATAATGCAATAATGAGTGCAGTAAAACCTCAATTTTATGGTGTTTCTGCGGCTATTTTGGCAATTATGCGTCTTATAGGTCAAGCAATGAGTATGGCAATTGTTACATTAGTTTTATCTATTTTTGCCGTAGATACATTGAGTGGAAACTATAGTGATTATTTATTAACCGCGTTTGATTATTTATTTTGTTTGTTTAGTATATTATGTTTAATAGCATTGATAGCATCTTTAATGCGTGGTAAAGAAAATATAAAATAATATCTTGCTTTAGCATATAGACAATGATATAATTAAGAAGTTATGTTGATAACAAGTTCCGCAATGCGGAATAATCCCTGCCCATTACGGGCCGATAGTCCAAAGAGGAGGTGATTTCGTGAGAAAGTACGAAGTCGTATTTATTATTAAACCAATGGAAGAAGAAGCAACTAATGCTGTTATCGAAAAGTTCTCTAACTTAATCGTTGCCAATGGTGGTACTATTGACAAAGAAGATCGTTGGGGCAAAAAACGTTTGGCTTATGAAATTAAAGACTGTACAGACGGTTTCTACTGCTTATTCAACTATACAGCAGAACCAGCTTGCTCTGCTGAGCTTGATCGTGTAATGAAAATTACAGATGAATTATTAAAACATATGATCGTTAGAGAAGACGAAAAATAATTATAAAGATTTGCCAGGGAGGAAATACCATGAATAAGGTAATATTAGCAGGTCGTCTTGTTCGTGACCCAGAAGTACGCTACACGCAGACAGGAAAAGCGGTGGCAAGCTTTACTTTAGCTGTAAATCGTAGATTTGGTCGTAATGCTGATCAACAACAGACAGCAGATTTTATTCCAATCGTAGTTTGGGATAAATTGGCCGAAGTATGTGGCAATAATTTGGTTAAAGGCAGTCAAGTCTTAATTGAAGGTCGCATGCAGGTTCGTAGCTATGATGCACAAGATGGAAGCAAACGCTATGTTACTGAAGTTGTAGCTCAAGAACTTGAATTTATGGGTTCTAAACCTACAAATGCTCCAGCACCAACTCAAACATTTGATAATGCACCAATGCAAAGTTCAAATCCTATGAGTGGCGCGGCGGCATCATTCGGTACAGAAGTACCCCCTGACGAAGAAATACCATTTTAAGGAGGGTAACAACATTGGTTAAACGCGATAGAAACAGAAGACCAAAAAGAAAAGTTTGCAGCTTCTGCGCTGATAAAATCGAACAAATCGATTATAAAGACGTAGCAAAACTCCGTCGTTTCATTACTGAACGTGGAAAAATTTTACCTCGTCGTATTTCTGGTAACTGTGCTTGCCACCAACGTCAAGTAACAGTTGCAATTAAAAGAGCTCGTAACATTGCTCTTTTACCTTTCACAGCTGAATAATTTTAGTTATGATAAAAGGTCGATATCTTTGATATCGACCTTTTTTGGTATAAAAATAATTATAAATTGATATAAAAATAGCCAAGATAATAAAATTATCTTGGCTATTTATGTACATACATTTATTTTAGTTATCAACACGACAAATGTCTGCACCTAATTTACATAATTTGGCTACAAGATTATCATATCCACGATCAATATGGTGAATATAAGATACTTGTGTTTCACCATTTGCTACAAGACCAGCAAGAACCATAGCGGCACCAGCACGTAAATCAGTAGCTTTTACTTGGCAACCAGTTAAAGAAGGTACACCTTCAACGATAGATGTACGACCATCAACTTTAATAGAAGCACCCATGCGTTTTAATTCATCAACATGCATGAATCTATTTTCAAATACTGTTTCAGTAACAAGACCTGTACCTTCTGCAATTGTGAGCATTGCCATAAATTGAGCTTGCATATCAGTAGGAAAGCCTGGGTATGGTAATGTTTTTATATCAATAGCTTTAGGACGTTTATTACAGCTAACACGAATACCATCAATATCTTCTTCAATTTTTACGCCTGCTTCATTTAATTTGGCGATAACAGGTTTTAAATGTTCACTAATGGCATTTTCTATATAGATGTCTCCACCAGTCATAGCTACAGCCACCATATATGTGCCAGCTTCAATTCTATCAGGGATAATAGTATAATTATGGCCAATTAGTTTTGGTACACCTGTAATTTTAATTACATTAGTACCAGCACCACGAATTTTAGCGCCCATGATATTTAAGAAATTAGCTAAATCAATAATTTCTGGTTCTTGAGCAGCATTTTCAAGTATTGTTTGACCTTCAGCCATACATGCTGCCATAATGATGTTTTCTGTAGCACCTACACTAGGAAAATCAAGATAAATACTAGTTCCTTTTAGACCATTTGGTGCGGTAGCACTGATAAAGCCATGACCAATTTCAATTTCGGCTCCAAGTGCTTCAAAGCCCTTGAGGTGTAAATCAATAGGTCTAGTACCAATAGCACAACCACCTGGCATAGAAATTTTAGCTTTTCCATAACGAGCAAGTAATGGCCCCATGATAACAAAGGAAGCTCTCATTTTTCGTACTAAATCATAAGGTGCATCAACTGTTTTTAATACAGTACTATCAATAGAAAGCGTGTGTTCTTCACGATTAAAATCAACTTTCGCACCAAGCTGACGCAGAACTTCGGCTATTGTGCAGACGTCGTTTAAATAAGGTACTTCGTCTAAAACACATGGCTTATCCTGGGCCAGAAGAGTTGCTGCAATAATAGGCAGTACAGCATTTTTTGCACCGCTAATTTTTACACGACCATGCAATTCATGACCGCCATGTATAATCAACTTTTCCAATTTTCATCCTCCACAAGACTTATATCTTTATTATTTTATCATTTACCTTTATGTATATCAATAAGAATTTATAGATATTATCTATAGATGTATTTATTTGCATTAAAAATACAATATAAAATTGTACTCAAAGTCATTTGTATATATTACTGTCTTGTCAGCTGTTAATAATTGCGGTATAATATCAAAAAATATTCTGTGAGGGAGAAACATAGATGATATCCTTAAAACAAGAAATAAATCAATTAAAACAAAAGAAAAATGCTGTGATTTTAGCACATTACTATGTTCCTGATGATGTACAAGAAATAGCAGATTATATAGGTGACTCTTTTTATTTAAGTAAAATAGCAAAAAATATACAAACAGATTTGGTAGTATTTGCTGGTGTGTCTTTTATGGGAGAAAGTGCAAAAATTTTAAATCCGCAAAAGAAAATATTATTACCAGATGAACATGCAGACTGTGCAATGGCTCATATGGCAACTGTAGAAAAGATAAAAGAAATGCGTGAAAAATATACAGATTTAGCTGTAGTATGCTATATAAATTCTACTGCTGAATTAAAGACAATGTCAGATGTATGTGTAACTTCTTCTAACGCAGTGAAGATTGTGAAAAAATTACCGAATAAAAATATTTTCTTTATTCCTGATGAAAACTTAGGTACTTATGTAGCTAAACAAGTTCAAGAAAAAAATGTTATTTGTAATTCTGGTTATTGTCCAGTACATAAACAAATAAATGTAGAATTGGTGCAAAAAACAAAAAATGAACATAAAAATGCTTTATTTGTAGCTCATCCTGAATGTACAAAAGAGGTGTTAGCGTTAGCAGACTTTGTGGGAAGTACTTCAGAAATCATTGATTTTGTTACTAATACAGAAAATGAAGAATTCATCATTGGTACAGAAAATGGTGTCATGTATGAATTAATGAAACAAAATCCTAATAAAAAATTTTATCCCGCAATGCCAAAACAGTATTGTGAAGATATGAAGAAAGTAACTTTAGAAAAAGTAAGAGATGCTTTACTTTATGAACAACATGAAGTGCATGTAGATAAACAAATTGGAGATTTAGCAATAAAAGCGTTAGATAAAATGTTAGAGTTAGCTAAATAAGATAGTAAAGGTGAATAAAATGAAAACTAAACAAATTGATGTGCTAATAGTAGGTACAGGTGCTAGTGGATTATTCGCGGCATTACATTTGCCTAAAGATAAGAATATATTGATGATTACTAAAGATGAAGTAGAGCATAGCGATTCTTATTTAGCACAAGGTGGCATATGCGTTTTACATGATGAAAATGATTATGATAGTTTTATGGAAGATACATTAAAAGCAGGTCATTATGAAAATAGACGTGAATCTGTAGATATAATGATACGTTCTTCACGTGAAGTTATTAATGAATTAATTAGTTATGGTGTAGATTTTGCCAAAAAAGATGGCAAATTAGATTATACAAGAGAAGGTTGTCATTCTAGAGCTAGAATTTTATTTCATGAAGATATAACAGGTAAAGAGATTACTAGAAATTTATTAAAAGCTGTACAAAAATTACCGAATGTAACTATTTTAGAATATACAACAATGTTAGATATTATAGAAGAAAATAATACTTGTTTAGGTGTTTTAGTGCAGGATAAAATGGGCGATTATACGGCTATTAAAGCAAAACAAGTTATATTAGCTAGTGGCGGTATCGGTGGTTTATATGAACATTCAACAAATTATCCTCATTTAACAGGTGATGCAATAGCTATTGCACTTCGTCATAATATTGAACTTGAAAATCCAGATTATATTCAAATTCATCCAACTTCATTGTATAGTGAAAAACCAGGTAGAAGCTTTTTAATCTCAGAGTCAGTGCGTGGTGAAGGGGCAAAACTTTATGGTAAAGATGGTAAGCGTTTTGCTAATGAAGTATTACCACGAGATTTAATGACTGCAGAAATCAAAAAACAGATGAAAAAAGACCATATGCCATATGTTTGGTTGGATATGACAGTTTTAGGACAAGATGAAATACGAAATCATTTTCCACATATTTATGAAAAATGTTTAGAAGAAGGTTACGACGTAACTAAGCAGTGGATACCGATTGTACCCGCTCAGCACTATTATATGGGTGGTATTCATGTAGATAAATATAGTAAGACTACTATGGAAAATTTGTACGCTGTAGGGGAAACTAGCTGTAATGGCGTGCATGGTGCAAATCGTTTAGCTAGTAATTCTTTATTAGAAGGTTTAGTTTTTGCTAAACGAGCAGCACATGAAATTACAAATGATTTAGTAAAACAAGTAGCTAACGATGTAGATGATAGTTTTATGGCTTTAGCTCAAAAATCTCAAGAATATTTAACTTATCAAGGAACAAAATTAGCTAATGTTTATAAAGAAACAGTATTAAATGAAATAGAAAAAGTGAGATTATCAAGATGAATGATATTACCATGAAAATGAATGTAGATAAGCTAATATTAATGGCTCTACAAGAAGATATTACAAGTGAAGATGTAACAACTAATGCAGTAATGCCAGATAGTGTGCAAGGCGAAGTAGATTTGATTGCTAAGGCAAATGGTATTATTGCAGGGCTTGATGTATTTGCTCGTACTTTTAAATTATTAGATGAAAAAACTAATATAGAATTTCTCGTAAAAGATGGCGATACAGTAGCTAAAGGACAGTTATTGGCGAAAGTTCAAGGGGATATTCGAGTATTATTATCCGGTGAACGTGTAGCCTTAAATTATTTACAACGAATGAGTGGTATTGCGACATATACAAGACAGGTTGCTGATTTGTTAAAAGGTAGCAAGACAAGATTGTTAGATACAAGAAAAACTACACCGAATATGCGTATTTTTGAAAAATATGCAGTAACAGTAGGTGGCGGATATAATCATCGATATAATTTATCTGACGGTATTTTATTAAAAGATAATCATATAGGGGCAGCAGGTAGTGTAACTAAGGCTATTGAAATGGCAAAATGTTATGCTCCTTTTGTACGCAAAATAGAAGTTGAAACTGAAGATTTAGAAATGGTCAAAGAAGCTCTTGAAGCTGGTGCAGATATCATTATGTTAGATAATATGAGTGTGGATATGATGAAAGAAGCACTTAAATTAATTAATGGCAAGGCACAAACAGAATGCTCAGGAAATGTTACCAAAGAAAATATCAAAAATTTAGTAGAAATTGGTGTAGATTTTATTTCAAGCGGAGCATTGACTCATTCAGCACCAATTTTAGATTTGTCTTTGAAACATTTGCATAGAATTTAATCTTTTGGTGTTTAAGTTTTTGAGGAGGCAATGTAATGTTATTACAACGTTTGGAAGCGTTACCAGTGGGAAGTTTTCATTATAAATTATTGGTAATCACTGGTCTTGGTTGGTTGTTTGATGCTATGGACACAGGACTCATCGCTTTTGTATTACCTGTATTAGGTAAAGAATGGGGATTAGCCGCAGGGCAAATGGGTGCTATAGGTAGTATTGGTCTTGTAGGTATGGCTATTGGGGCTGTGGTTGCAGGTTCGATAGCAGATAAATTTGGACGAAAGGCAGTCTTTTCAGCTACTGTAATTTTATATAGTATAGCTACAGGTTTATGTGCTGTTTCTTGGAGTTATGAATCGTTACTTATTTTCCGTTTCTTTGTAGGTTTTGGTCTTGGGGGCGAACTTCCAGTAGCTGCTACTTTGATGTCAGAGTATGCACCTACTAATTTGCGTGGTAGATTTATTGTATTATTAGAAAGTTTTTGGGGTGTAGGCTGGATTGCAGCGGCATGTATTGCTTATTTATTTATTCCTGTATATGGTTGGCATTATGCTTTTATTATTGGGGCATTACCTGCTTTATATGTATTTTTCATTCGCTTACACATGCCAGAATCTGTGCGTTATTTATTATCTAAAGGCAAAGTAGAAGAAGCACAAAAAATCGTTGATGATTTAGAAAATTGTCTAGGTGTAAAATATACTGGTGAATTAAAAGCAGAACAAAATGATGTACCTACAGAAAAACCAAAATTAAAAGATTTATGGTCAAGTAAATATTTAGCAAGAACTATAATGCTTTGGATTGTATGGTTTGGTATTGTATATAGTTATTATGGTATTTTTACTTGGCTTCCAGCTATTGTTTATAAACAAGGCTTTGCGTTTGTAAAAACTTTTGAATATGTATTACTTATTACTTTTGCTCAACTTCCAGGTTATTTCTGTGCTGCTTGGCTGGTAGATAAATTGGGTAGAAAATATACATTATCTTTATTTTTATGTATGAGTGGTGTAGCAAGTTATTTCTTCGGACAAGCTCAAAGTGCAGAACTTATAATTTTCTGGGGTTGTGTAATGTCATTTTTCAATCTTGGTGCTTGGGGTGTTGTTTATACTTATACTCCAGAACTTTATCCAACAGCTATTCGTGCAATGGGTAGTGGTTGGGCAGCAGGTGTAGGTCGTATCGGTGGTATGGCGGCACCACTTGTTGTTGGTATGATGATAGAAGCAGGTAGTGATATGCACACTATCTTCTATATGTTTGCCGCAGTATTTGTAATTATTGCTATCACAGTATTTACATTAGGCACAGAAACAAAAAAGAAAAACTTAGAAAATATCTAAACATATATGTTTCAAATAAAAATAGCAGGTACTTTTGTATCTGCTATTTTTTTATCGGCAAAATAAAATTGAAGAATAATTGATATTTTTGGTTGATAACTTGCCGATAACGGCATAAAATTTAAATAGAATGAAGGTGAGATTATGAGATATTGTTCAGTAGCACAAATAGCTGAAAAGTGGCAGTTATCGGAAAGAACCGTACGAAATTATTGTGCTAAAGGTAAGATAAATGGAGCTTTTTTGACTGGGAAGACATGGAATATCCCCGAGATAGCTGAAAAACCATTGCGAAAAAAACGAAGTAAGAAAATCATAAATAATTTGTTAGCTATTTTACGGAAAGAAAAAGAAAGTAAACTTTCTGGGAGTATTTATCATAGATTGCAGATAGATATGACGTATAATTCTAATCATATTGAAGGTAGTTTATTAACGCACGAACAAACACGATATATTTTTGAAACAAATACTATTGGTATATCAGAAAATGCAGTAAATATAGATGATATTATTGAAACAACAAATCATTTTCGTTGCATAGATATGATTATTGATAATGCTGATGAAAAATTAACGGAAAGTTTTATCAAAAATTTGCATAAAAATTTAAAAACAGGAACAAGTGATAGTCGAAAAGATTGGTTTGCTGTTGGTGAATATAAGAAATTGCCAAATGAAGTTGGCGGGAAAAGAACAGTAGAACCAGCAAGAGTAAGCGAGAATATAAAACAATTATTAGATGAGTATAATGCTACAACTAAAAAGAACTTAGAAGAAATAATAGCTTTTCATGTAGCGTTTGAAACGATTCATCCATTTCAAGATGGTAATGGGCGAGTGGGTAGACTTATTATGTTAAAAGAGTGTTTAAAACATGATATTGTGCCATTTATTATTAGTGATGATTTGAAAATGTTTTATTATCGAGATTTACATGAATGGGATAAAGAAAAAGGTTATTTGATAGATACTTGCTTGACAGCTCAAGATAGATTTAAAAAGTTATTGGATTATTTTCAAATTGCTTATAAAGATGAATAACATATATTTATAAGTTGATTTCTTGAGATTGGATAAGATACATGAGATAATAAAATATATAAATTATCTGGAGGCTTTTAGGTGGTAGAGAATCAAAATATAGAATGGAAAGAAACGTGGCGTGATGAATATTTAAAATGGATATGTGGATTTGCAAATGCTGATGGTGGAAAAATTTATATTGGGATAAATGATAAAGGAGAAGTTTTGGGTGTTAAAAATAGTAAAAAATTACTAGAAGATATTCCCAATAAAATCCAATTATCAATGGGAATTATTGCTGATGTAAATTTATTATCAAAAGATGAAAAAGATTATATTGAAATAGTAGTACATTCTAGTTCATATCCTGTTAGTTATAAAGGAGAATATCATCGTCGTAGTGGTAGTACAAAACAACAATTAAAAGGAGCTGCATTAACAGAATTTTTAGTTTCAAAAACTGGTTTTAAATGGGATGCTATACCAGTGGATAGTATAAATATAAATGAGCTAGATAAGGAAAGTTTTGATATTTTTCGTCGAGAAGCAGTACGAAGTGGTCGTATTGATAAAGATGATTTAGCAATGAATAATGAAGAATTATTGGATAGTTTAAATTTGATTGTAAATGGGAAGTTAAAACGAGCAGCTGTTATGTTATTTTATCGAACGCCAGAGAAACTTATTTCTGGTAGTTTTGTGAAAATTGGTAAATTTGGTAAGGGAGCAGATTTACAATATCAAGATGAAATACATGGTTCATTATTTGTTATAGCAGATAAGGTAATAGATTTAATCTATTTGAAATATCTAAAAGCATATATTTCGTATAATAAAGATATACGAATTGAAAAATATCCATATCCACGAGAAGCAATTCGTGAGGCAGTTTATAATGCACTTATTCATTGCAATTGGGCGGATAGTACACCTATACAAATTCGTATAGAAGATGAAGCAATGTATATTAGTAATAGTTGCATATTACCTAGTGAGTGGAATATTGGTACTTTATTAGAAAGACATAAGTCAAAACCATATAATCCAGATGTGGCTAATGTTTTTTTTCGTGCGGGTTATGTAGAAACATGGGGTAGAGGTATTCAAAAAATTTGTGAAGCTTGTGAGTCATATGGTATACCAGAACCAGAATTTAAATTACTGGGAGGAGATATTACTATTAAATTTACAGCTTTAAAGTTTCATAAAAAATTTGAGGATGATACTTTGGATGATACTTTGGATGATACTTTGGATGATACTTTGGATGCCCAAATATTTATGATTTTAAAATCTAATAATAAAATAACACAGAAAAAAATTGCAACAAATTTAGGGATTTCTATTGCTTCTGTGAAAAGAATAATGAAAAAATTAGTAGAAAATGGAATAATAGAACGAAAAGGCGGTAAACGTTTTGGTTATTGGGAGTTTTTAAAATAAAATTTTCAGCATAAAAAATATATAATGAATTAAAAGATATGGCATAAAGTCATATCTTTTTTTATTAAATTTTTAGTTAAATAGATAGTGTATAATAAAATAATATATTGATGTATTTGAGAAAGGTTTATTTTATCTACATGGAAAGAGTTTGCAAGTGATATGACTTATGATAAATATTTAAAAATAACAGACAAGAAATACCTCGCAAAAGCAAAATCTATGACGATAAAATATCTAAAAGCCTCAGGAAAAGGTTTCTTTGTAGAAAAACAAGGTTTTGCGTTAGTTTTAAATGAAAACTTAAAAGAGATTATAAAAAATAAAGTTTTTGTAAATAATATGAGAGATATTTTAGAGTATAGAACAATAGAGTATTATAGAAGAAGATATAATATAGGGAGATGAAAGCTTTGATAAAAATTATGTTTGTGTGTCATGGTAATATTTGTCGTTCAACTATGGCTGAATTTGTGATGAAGGATTTAGTGAATAAAGCGGGTTTAGCTGATAAATTTATAATTAATTCTTCAGCTACAAGTCGTGAAGAAATTGGTTGTGATACTCATTATGGTACGAAAGCAAAACTTCGTGAGATGAATATTCCATTTACAAAGCGAAAAGCTGTGCAGATAACGAAACAAGATTATGCTATGTATGATTATATTATCGTGATGGATAATAATAATTTACGTAATTTAAGTTATATTATCGGTGAAGATACAGAGCATAAAGTATATAAATTATTATCTTTTATTGGTGAAAATCGTGATGTAAAAGACCCGTGGTATACAGGTAATTTTGATGAAACATATGAAGATATAGATAAAGCTTGTAGAGCATTATTAGATAAATTGGTAAATAATAATAAAAAAAAGGAATGATAATATCATTCCTTTTTGTGTTTTGTGAATATTTATTTTTTGGCGATTACTTCTATTTCGATTAAAGCACCTTTTGGTAATTTGCTTACTTCAACGCAAGAACGAGCTGGGAATGGTTCTTTGAAGTAAGTGGCATAAATTTCGTTTACTTTGGCAAAATTATTGATATCAGTGATGAAAACAGTGGTTTTAATAACGTTTTCCCATTTAGCACTAGAAGCGTTGATTACTGCTTGAGCATTTTTTAAAGCTTGATGAGCTTGAGCTTCAATACCTTCTGCTATTTCGCCAGTAACAGGGTTTAAAGCAATTTGACCAGAAGCAAAAACGAGATTGTCGATTTCAATAGCCTGAGAATATGGACCTACTGCACCTGGAGCGTTAGTTGTTTTGATTACTTGCATAAAAATTCACCTCTAAAATTAAGTTGAAATAAACGATAAATATATCTATATTTTAACATTAAAGCACTTTTTTGCCTACAATAATTAAAATTTGTTATAATTAAATAGTTATTTGAAATTAAAAGAAAGTAGGTCAATTTACTAATTTTAGGAAATAAATTATGGATAAAGAACAGACGAAAGCAAAAATTGTAAAAAAAACAAGTAAAATACAAAACAATATTATATTTTTGTTTATAGGATTAATAATTCTAATTGCTTTAATTATGGCAAGATATGCATGGATTCAAATTTTTCGAGGCGATGAAATGTTATCAAAATTAGAAGCACAAGTACAAGATTCAGCAGTATTACACGTACCTAGAGGGACTATTTATGATGCTGATATGAAAGAATTAGCAATTAGTACAATGGTAGATTCATTGTATATTGACCCTAACCATGTTGAAAATCCAACGCAATTAGCAAGTGATTTAGCTCCACTTATAGGTATCAGTGAACAAAATATTTTAGATGATATAGCTCAAGGTGGGGGATTTGTTTGGGTAAAAAGACAATTAGAACCAGATGCGTCCAAAGCTGTACGAAAATTGATGAAAGAAAAACCAGAATATGTAGCATGTATAGGATTTATTCAAGAAAGTAAAAGATATTATCCAAATGATATGTTAGCGGCAAATGTTATTGGTTTTGTGGGAACAGATGATAAGGGGTTAGATGGTATAGAGCAACAATTTGATGGTATGATAAAAGGTGAAGAGCAAACAGCCTCTATATTTACTGATGCTTTAGCTAGACCAATTTTAGATTCTGTTTTTATGAAAAATTCACCAGTTGATGCTAATTGCAAAAATATACAATTAACAATTAATGCACAATATCAATTTATTGTAGAAAAAGCACTAGATAAAGCGATGATTGACCATGGTGCAGAATCTGTAACGGCGATTGTAATGAATCCGCAAAATGGGGATATTTTGGCAATGGCGTCAAGACCATCGTATGACCCTAATAATTTTCATAAATATGATCCTAATGTTTGGAAAAATAGAGCTGTATCAGATATTTATGAGCCAGGTTCTACGTTTAAATCTATCGTTGCAGCAGCAGGTTTTCAAGAAAAAATTGTATCTCCAACTGATATTTTTGTAGATCCAGGGAGAATAGAAGTTTCAGGACGTACTATTCAAAACTGGAGTGGCGATAGTTTTGGTACAGTAACATTTTTAGATGTAGTTAAAAATTCAATTAATACAGGTTTTGCAAGACTCGGATTAGAATTAGGTGGCGAACGTTTGATGAATTATGCACGTAAATTTGGTTTTGGCGAACCTACGGGTATAGAACTGCCTGGTGAAGAATCTGGTATTTTATTTAATCCAAAAGATATGGTGGCCTCTGATGTGGCAACTTCTTCTATAGGGCAAAGTATAGCGGTAACGCCATTACAAATGGTTACAGCAATGTCTGCAATAGCAAATGATGGGGTATTATTAAAACCACATATTGTAAAAGCAATATATAATGCAGATGGTAGCGTATATCAAAAAATGGAACGTGAAGAAGTTCGTCGTTGTATTGATTCTGATGTAGATAAAACTTTAAAATCGGTATTAGAACAAGTAGTATCTACAGGTGGGGGCTCAAAAGCAAGTATTGAAGGCTATCATATTGCAGGTAAAACAGGTACAGCGCAAAAAATTGATATGGTACATGGCGGTTATATGCCAGGTAGATATATTGCATCATTTTGTGGATTTGGCCCTGTAGAAGACCCACAATTTACAGTATTGGTAATTATTAATGACCCGGCAGGGGGACAATATTATGGTGGACAGATTGCAGCGCCAATTGCGCATGATATTTTTGTACAATTATTTAGATATGCCAATATAAAACCGATAAATGGTAATCAAAGTTTATTAGATGATATTAATGAAAATAATGGGATAAAAGCTAACTAAGTAATAAAGCTAACAGAAAATGAATATTTTAGGGGATAAAAAATAATTAATTGCATAGTAAACTTTTAATTTAGAGCAATATGTTGTAAAATTAAGGTTACTACATACTTAGTTATAATGAAAAAGGTAGGTTGAAGTAATGTTAGATATAAAATTTGTCAGAGATAATGCTGAATTAGTATTAGAAAACTTGAAAAAACGTCATAATCCAATGAATCTTGATCGTTTCATGGAACTTGAACAACAACGCCGTGATATTATTGCTGAAACAGAAACTTTAAAAAGCCAAAAAAATGTAGTATCTAAAAAAATCAGCGAAATGAAAAAAAATAAAGAAAACGCTGATGCAGTTATTTTAGAAATGCGTCAAGTTGGTGAAAAAATTAGTCAATTAGATAAAAAATTACGTGATATTCAGGAAGAATTACATGATATTTTACTTCGTATCCCAAATATGTGCCATGAATCCGTGCCAGTAGGTAATGATGATAGTGATAACCCTGAAGTACGTCGTTGGGGTGAACCTCGTAAATTTGATTTTGAACCAAAAGCTCATTGGGATATTGGGGCAGACCTTGATATTTTAGATCCAGAAAGAGCAGCTAAAGTTACAGGTACACGTTTTACTTTTTATAAAGGCTTAGGTGCTAGACTTGAACGTGCGTTAATTAACTTTATGATGGATTTACATGTAGATAAACATGGTTATACAGAAATGCTTGCACCATTTATTGCAAATAAAGATAGTATGACAGGTACAGGACAACTTCCAAAATTCTCCGAAGATATGTTTAAACTTGAAGGTCTAGATTATTATTTAGTACCAACAGGTGAAGTGCCTGCAACAAATTTCCATCGTGATGAAATTTTAGATGGCGATAAATTACCAGAATACTATAGTGTATATACTGCTTGCTTTAGAGCGGAAGCTGGTAGTGCTGGTCGTGATACTCGTGGTCTTATTCGTCAACATCAGTTTAATAAAGTAGAAATGATTAAATTTGTAAAACCAGAAACTTCTTATGATGAATTAGAAAAAATGGTAAATAATGCTGAAGAAGTATTGCAACTTTTAGAAATTCCATATCATGTAGTAAAACTTTGCACAGGTGATATCGGATTTACAGCAGCTATGACTTATGATATTGAAGTTTGGCTCCCAAGCTACAACACATATCGTGAAATTTCTTCTTGTTCTAATGTATGTGATTACCAAGCACGTCGTGCAAATATCAAATTCCGTCGTAATCCAGGAGCAAAACCTGAATTTGTACACACATTAAATGGTTCTGGTCTTGCAGTAGGTCGTACAGTAGCAGCTGTTTTAGAAAACTATCAACAAGCAGATGGTTCTGTAGTTATTCCAAAAGTTCTTCGTCCATATATGGGTGGTATTGAAGTAATCAAAAAACCAGAATAATTCTAGTAAAAATAAATAATAAGATAAAAGCTCATCATTTTGGTGAGCTTTTGTTGTATTTAAGGAGATGAGAATATGCGTATATTTAATAAAATATTATTAGTATTTTGTATGATGAGTATAATTTTTGTATCAGTAGCTAGTGCTCAAACTGTGACTTTGGATAAAACAAAAGTATTAGTTCCCCAGGGATTTAGTGTAGTAAATGATGATTTAAAATTTAAAAAAGGTACTGTAGTTGAGCTAAATAAAAAATAATGAAGTAGTAAAAGGCGTTTTAAATAGAAATATCGCTTTAAGACCTACAGGGTGGCGAAATATGATAAATGATTATTATACAGAAAGTAATAATAGTATTTTTTATCCGCGATTTTTACATCCATTCAATAGCGTAGAAGTACAAATAGCAACATATGGTCATGTTCGTTATAAAGGTGGGGAAAGTGTAACATTTGCACCAGACGGGACGGTTTTATCAGGAACAATAGATGAAGAAGTTACGGTGATGATTAATAAAGAAAAGTATGGATTAGTGACTTTTGAAGACCAGCATGAATTGGAATTTTATCCTGATGGTTCAGTAAAAAGTGGTTATTTAAAAGACGATGTAAAACTTCGACCTGTAGGTTGGCAAATGGGCTTATCTGGAGATGAAATGGCAGGTTTTGTTGAGTTCATGAAAAATAAAGATATATACTTTTCAACAAATGGAGAAGTTACAGCTGGAGTATTAAAAAAATCTATATCATGGCAACAACCAAGCGGTGAAATAGTAGTTTTACCTGCAAAAAAGATGATTCATTTTGAAAATGGAATGGCAAAATAAAAAAACTAAGCTGTAATTTTATTACAGCTTAGTTTTTTTATTTATTTCCTTTAGGAATTATTAAAATAATGGTTGTACCTTTATTTAAATCACTATCTAATTTAATTTGAATATTATGAGCTTTAGCAATCCAACTAGCGATAGATAAACCAAGACCTGTACCACCTACACCATTTTTGGTGCGAGCACTATCAACACGATAAAAACGTTCAAAGATTTTATCTTGTTTGTCTTTCGCAATACCGATACCATTATCTGATAATTTTACAATCATATGATGTGATTTATTTTCAGAAGAAATAGTAATAGTTCCACCATCTGGCGTGTATTTTATACTATTTTCTAAGAAAATACGGAGCATTTGGCGAATAACTAATTCATCAGCTAAGATATATCCGTCATCATTTTGTTTGCAAATTACAGTGTGTTGTGGAGCAATAAGTTGGGTATCTTTAGTAATATCATTAATTAATAAACGTAAATTAATATTTTCTTTGTGTAGAACTTGACGTTTTTGGTCAGCTCGTGCTAAAAATAATAATTTTTCAATTAATCGTTGCATATTAATTGCTTCAGCATGAATAGCAGTAATACATTCATCAGCTGTTTGCGGGTCATCTTTACCCCAACGAGCAAGCATATCAGAATAACCACAGATAACAGTAGCAGGGGTACGCAACTCATGAGAGGCATCTGAAACGAATTGACGTTGTTGTTCAAAGCCCTTTTGTAAACGCTCAAGCATCAAATTAAAAGTATTTGCTAGTTCTTCTAATTCATCATGCGTTGGTTGAACT
>CAUWIH010000024.1:0-33104 GCA_963558795.1 uncultured Megamonas sp.
TTTACCACCAGCTTAGCTGGTGGTTTTAATCATACCTATTCGGCGAACAATAAATTAACTAAAAAGGCTGTAATAATTTATATTTATTACAGCCTTTTTAGTTAGTAAATTAATTCTATTTCATTATTTCTAGTAAATTCTAACCATCTATTATTGGGTTCTTTATCCGTAACTATTTTAGCAATTTTATCAAAATCACATATTTTGGTAAAAGCTGTTTTATTAAACTTTGTAGCATCTGCTAATAATATACAACTTTTAGCTTGCTCTATCATTTGTCTTTTTATCGCACTTTCAAGTCTATTTGACTCCATTATACCTCTGTCTAAATCTAATGCTTTACAACTGATAATAACCATATCTACATAATATTTTTTTAAAGTCTCACAAGTATCTTGTCCCGTTAATGCATATGAATGGGCCCTTAAATCTCCACCTGTTGATATGATTTTAAATTCACTATTTACAAATTCATTGAGAATTCGTATAGAATTTGTAATAATCGTTAAATCTTTTTTAGTTTTTAAATACTGTAATAATGCCAAACAAGTAGTACTTGAATCTACCATTAGTGTATCGCCATCATTGATTAAAAACTCTGCTCTTTTAGCTATATCATACTTAGCATTACGATTAATATCTATACGTTTCAAAAATGAAAGATCTTGACTTGTATGTTCATTGATTACAGCTCCACCATAACAACGTTTTACTAAATTTTGTTGTTCTAACTTTTCTAAATCTCTACGTATTGTTTCATCTGTTACATCATATAATTTGCTCAAATCTTGTACGTAAACTTTTTGATGCTCATTCAAAAGTTTCATTATTTCTCTGCGTCTCTCTATCCCTAACATAGTATCATCCCAATTCTCCTAAATATCATTTATTATAAATTATCCTTTTAATTTTAACAATTTGCTTTAAACAAGATTTCTATATTTCACCATTTTTGTTAAATAACTTTGTTTATTTTCTAATAAAGTTTTTATTTCACCTTGTTCTACTACTTTTCCTGCTTCTAAAACAACAATATTATCAAAATAATTCAATAAACTAATATCATGCGAAGAAACTATAATTGTTTTTTCTATATAATTTTCTATAATTTCTTTACATATATTATTTGCTGTTTCTATATCAAGTCCTGCTGTTGGTTCATCTAATAAAATTATATCTTTTTGTTTTGCTAAACAAATCGCCAATTGTAATCTGTGTTTTTGTCCACCAGATAAATTGCTCCCATTATTTACTAATTTATAATCAAGTCCCACTTTTTGCACAAAATCTAGTAAATAAACTTTTGCCAAGGCCTTATAAATTTCTTCATCAGTAATATTTTCATATAACATCTGAAAATTTTCACGTATTGTCAAATTAAAAATATGATGTTCTTGCATTGCTACTGCATAATTTTTACGAATAGTTTCTTCATCTAAGGTATCATAATCTTTATTATTTAAAATAATTTTTCCAGCTAATGGATATAATAATCTAGTAAGTACATAAAACAACGTAGATTTTCCACAACCACTAGCACCAACAATTAAAGTCTTTTGCCCTTTAATTATAGATAAATCCAAATTTTTAATTAAGACATTATCATAACCATATGATACTTTATCCAAAATCAATTCATATTCTTCTTTAGTATTATTACACAAAATTTTATTTATGCTTATTGATTTTTTATCCTCTTTTAAATATGGTACTATCTCTTGCCATTTCAATACTGCTTCATGTACATGTTCTAATAATGCAGGAATTACTACTAAAGCTTCTATAACAGCTTGAATAGTTAAAACCATCGTAATTACTATAATTGCATTTAGACCCTGCATATTTACCAAATAAATAGCAATAGCAACACAAATTGTAATATATGCTCCTAATAAAATTTCACTAATAAAATTTATCTTTAACTTTATCTTAGCTAATTGCTGTTGATACATTTGATATTCATTAATCGCTCGTTCTACGAAATTTAAGCGATACGTAGCATAATTATATACTAATAATTCAGTATTACCTTCAAACATCTCTAATATTTCTTCATTTAGTGCAAATTTATACTTTATGAACTTTTGATACGTTTGCCATGCTATATAGGGAATAACGAACATAAATAAAAACCATGCACTTAACAAAAGTATCATCATACTATAACTATACAAACTACACCAAATAGCAATAATCACTACACAAGCACTTACAATTATCGGAGGCAAAAAAAAGCGCAAAGCACTATCACGTAAACTATCTACTGCATTAGCAATTAAATCAAAAGCATCTCCATTAGCTGTTTTCCTCTTAAATGGTAAAGAATTTATCACTTTAGTAATTACTAGCACCCTAAACTTAGTAAATAACTTAAATCCTAAATTATGCGTCAAATATCTTTCTAAATAACGAAAAACAGCTCGCATTATCCCGCAAAATCTCACACCAACAATAGCTAAAGATAATACATATAAAGGAGGTTGAAGTGCGGCACTTGCTATTAACCATGCCGAAAGACCCATTAAACTTACCGTGCTTAATGTTGATACAGTCCCTATAATAATAGTCAATATTAAAGACCATATTACCGGTCTAAATATATTTCTTAGTTCCTGTAGCATTCACTTCAATCCTTTCTTTATCATTATCTTCTAGATTATTGGTATATTTTTTCAATAATCTATTTATTTTAGTATTATCTATTACTTTTCCTGCCTCTAAATAAATCAAATTATCTGCCTTGAGCAATGTTTGCAAACGATGACCAATTATTAATACTGTTACTTGATGTTTTAATTTAGACAATACATTTTGTATTAATTCTTCATTATAGATATCCAAATTTTCCATAGGCTCATCTAATAACAGTATTTTGGGATTTCCAATCAATGCTCTAGCTAATCCTAAGCGACGTTTTTGACCAGAACTTAACTTTTGCGTTGCATCAAGCAAAGTTTCATAACGTTGTGGTAAACTCTCAATAAATTTATCTAAATTCACTAAATGGCAAATATTTTTGATTTCTTCATCTGAAAAATCTCTACCCATAGTAATATTTTCACGAATAGAAACACCAAAAATATATGGTTCTTGTGCTACCCAACCTATTTGTTGTTGCCACCAAGTCATATCTAATGTTTGTAAATCTTGATTATTTATTAAAATTTTTCCTGTTGCACAAGGATATAATCCCAAAAGTAATTTAAATAACGTAGATTTTCCTGCACCATTTGCACCAGTAATAACTACATTAGAGCCAGCTTGTATTTTTAAAGATAAATCATCTATAGCTTGTTTTTCGCTATCTTTATATTTATAACTAATATTTTTAAATTCAATTTGCCAATTATCCTGTTTATCTAAAATATTTTTAGCTAAGCTTACATTTTCTTGTTTATTTAATTTCTGTAGCATCGCATAAATTTCACTAGAGGCCGTAATTCCATTCATTGCATCATGAAATGCTGAACCAAATTGACGAAATGGCTGATAAAATTGCGGTGCAATCAATAATATAAAAAATGCTGGTAAAAAATCTGCATAACCATAAATCAATCTAAGACCAATATTTACTGCAATAATTGCAATGCTAAGTGTAGCTATAAATTCTAACATAAATGCTGATATAAAAGCTACTCTCAAAACTTTTAAAGTTGCTTTAGCAAATACCTCTCCATTTTGATTGATTTTTAATAATTGCGTCTTAGTTTGATTATATGCTTTTACCACTAATAATCCAGGAAGTAAATCCGCCAAATACATAGTTAATTTTTGAAAAACTTGCCATTGACGTTTATTTTCCTTATCAGCAATTTTACCAACTAAAATCATAAAAAAAGGAATTAGTGGTGCTGTTGTAAAAAAAATAAGTCCTGATATCCAATCATTAATAAATGTAAATATTAATAATACCAAAGGTACAGTTATCAATAAGCCTAATTGTGGTAAAAAAGATGTCAAATAAATATTTAATTTATCTACACCTTTTGTGATAATCGCTAACCATTCGCCTTTAGTCTTATTCTCTTGTAAATATACATGATGAACTAAAACTTTTAATAATTTTTTTCTTAATTTGCTTTGTACTTTTAATGATATTTTTTCCATTTGAATACTATTTAAATAATTCAAACCTGCTTTTATACAGAAAAAGAAAAACAGCAACACCAATAAAGGAGTTGCTGTACTATTATTTAAATCCGATAAAAGCAATCTATCTGCTATATAAGCTATGATATATGCTGTTGATACTATCATAATAGCTTGAATTATATTTAATATCACCATCAATATCAGCTTTCGCCTAAATGGAAAAATATCTTTTATTAAATTTTTATCAATCATTTTCTAAAAAATCCACAATCAATATTCTAAATCGTGTCTACTTACACGTTTTCTAAATACCCAATAAGTCCAACCTTGATAAACGAGTACTACTGGTACAAAGCAAGCAGCAGCGATAGTCATTATAGTCAAAGTATATTCAGTGGAAGATGCGTTATAAATTGTCAAACTCCATTGTGGATTTAATGTAGATATCAAAATACGAGGAAATAATCCAGAAAACACTGCTACTGTTGTAAATACAATAGCAAGTGAAGAACCAATAAAACCTTTTACATATTGTTTTTTCTTATATACAAGTGCGATAGATGCTACAAATACAAGTGCTGCTAAAGCAAACATTGTCGCTGATAAAATAGACGCAAACATATCTGTATATAAAATAGTACATACAACGCAAAGTACATAAGATATTGCTGCTGTACCACCTAAACATACTGCCACAATACGTAATCTTTCAATTAACTTAGTATCTGCTAAACGAAGAGTTAAAAATACTACCCCATGATAAGCAAATACTAATACAAAAGTAATACCACCAATAATAGTATATAAAGATAATAAATCGAAAAATGTACCTTTATAAATCATTTCACCATTAATGGCAAAACCTTTCATCATATTTGTAACAGCTACCCCCCACAAAAAAGCAGGTAATGCGCTACCGATAAAAATCATATAATCCCATAAATTTCGCCAACAAGGACAAGCAAATTTACTTCTAAATTCAAAAGCCACGCCACGAACAATTAAGCCAAATAACATTAAAAATAATGCCATATATAGCATACTAAACATTGTCGCGTATACATGAGGAAATGCTGCAAACATCGCCCCGCCAGCAGTAATCATCCAAACTTCATTACCATCCCAAACAGGTCCGATAGTATTGATAAGTAAGCGACGTTCTACATCATCTTTTGCAAAAAACGGTAAAACTGTACCTACACCATAGTCAAAACCTTCTAAGAAGAAGAAGCCTACAAATAAAACAGTTACAAGAATAAACCATACAATTTGTAAATCCATTATGCTCTTCCTCCTTCATCATCTATTTTGTGCACATCTTTTTTTACAAATTTTAATGCTACCAAAATAGCCGCTACTGCTAATAACGCATAAATAAGTGTAAAGCCAACCAAAGTAATTAATACTTCTGTACTTGTAATATTTTGAGATACTGCATCTGATACTTTTTGTAAACCAACAACCATCCAAGGCTGACGACCAGCTTCTGTAATTATCCAGCCAAAAGTATTAGCAATAAATGGAATAGGTAATAATAATACTAAAATATTTAAGAACCAACGACTATGTTCTAAGCGTTTAGTATAGAATAAAAAGCCTGCTAATAACATTGCACCAATCATTGCCATACCACAAGCAATCATAATTCTAAAACTCCAGAAAAGTAAAACTACATTTGGAATATAATCATCATAACCATATTGATTTACATACTGAGCTTGTAATTCTTTGATACCTTTAATTTCGCCTTCGGGACTATCATATACAAGCATAGATAACATATATGGTACTTCAATAGCATCAGAATTTACTTTATTTTCTTCATCAATATTTGCCACTACAGTAAATGGAGCTGGATTTTTTGTTTCCCATAAAGCTTCCATTGCAGCAAGTTTCATAGGTACATTTTTACCCACAAATTGAGCCTGTAAATGACCACTACCCATAACTAAAAATAAACCAATTAAACTATAAATAATACCTGATTTAATAGCTATTTTAAATTCAGCTATATTTTGACCTAATAATAAACGATAAGCACTAACCGATACAATAATAATACCAGCAGTAACCACACCGGATAATACCGTATGAGCATATTGACCAATAACATAAGGATTTGTAATTAATGCTAAAAAGTCTGTCATTTCAGCACGACCATTAGCAACTACATAGCCTACTGGATGTTGCATGAATGAATTCGCTACCAAAATCCAAAAAGCAGATAAATTACTACCAAAAGCTACTAACCAAATAGAAATACAATGTAATTTTTTAGATAAACGACCTTCACCGAAAATCCATACACCTAAAAAAACTGATTCTAAGAAAAATGCTGTCAAAGCTTCTAACGCAAGTGGAGCACCAAAAATATCTCCCATAAAACGAGAGTATTCTGACCAGTTCATACCAAAATGAAATTCTTGTACTATACCAGTTACTACACCCATTGCAAAAGAAATAATAAATAACTTACCAAAAAATTTCGCTAATTGTTGATAAACTACTTTATCTGTTTTTAAATACATAGTTTGCATAATCGCAACAAAAATAGATAAGCCCAATGAAAGCGGAACAAATAAAAAATGATAAATAGTTGTAATAGCAAACTGTAATCTAGATAACGTTATAACATCCATATAAATAGACCTCCTTTGTTATGTATATTTAAGATAAGTATACAATACTTTACCCTTATAACGCAAGATTTATTATCAATAAATAATAATTATTATATTTAGCTGGATTTATTTTCAATTTAATTTATTTTTAACTTTATTATCTTATCTAAATCATATATACTCTTTATTATTCTAAAATTTTTAAGGTGATTTTATATGAAAAAATTTTTACACAAGTTTTTTATATTTTTTTGTGGTCTAATCCTTGGTATTATTCTTACTTTTAATACACTCGGTCTTATTCTTGGCAACATTATGTATATGGAACTTAGTAATCCTCAATTAAATATCAATCTTACAAGCATTGTTAATCATTCCCAGGATTTAACTAGAATCCATAAATACCAACAAGAAAATCCCAATGCTCAACAAATAGCTTTATACACACCATATGGAGATAATTCTCAAGAATTAACAGCTACCTTCGTTACTAATAATTTACAAACCAAAAAAACTATTATTTTGATACACGGTTTATATCAAAATCGCTCAATGTGTATCAATTATATTGATATGTATAAAAAATTAGGATTTAATGTCTTACTCATCGATTTACGTGGTCATGGCGAAAGTGACGGTATCATCACTTGGGGACAAACAGAAATCCGCGATATCGATATGTGGTGCGATTATTTACGTAATACTAAACATCAAGAACTCATCGGTATACATGGTATCTCTCTTGGCGGAGCTTTTTCTTTATTGCATAGTGGATTATCTCTTCAACCTGCCGATTTTTATATTGAAGATAGTTCTTATGGCGATTTAAAAAATCTTTATTATAACCATTTACACAGCATGATACAATTACCTACAAATTCTAAAATATTAGATGTTTTATGGTTCTATTCTCAAATTTGTATGTATTGGCACACAGGCTCTACTTTAGATAAATTATCTCCTATTCATGCTGTACAATATAGTAAATCTCCAATTTTATTTTTACACGGCGATAAAGATACTTTAATACCACCAAGCACATTAGAAGATTTATACATGAGTTGTAACTCTACAAAAGCTCTTTACATGTTCAAAAATTCTACGCATGCTCAAGCTATAACTGATTGTCCTGATGAATATTTTTCAACTATCAAAGAATTTTTAACAACAAATCGTCTTACTACTATACGTAAATAAAATTTTTATTATTTACATCTTAACAGAATTTTACAAAAAAAGCCCTTAAGTTACTTGTTATTTTACTAAAAATATATTATGATAGATTTAATCCTTCCTAATCATAAGCGATATAACAAAAGTCCTACGTTTGGCAATTTCGTAGGACTTTTTATTTTTTATTATAAAATTTTATTTACCTTGAAAGTTAGGATTGCGTTTTTCTTTAAAGGCATTGATACCTTCTTGGCAATCATTAGTACCTAGACAAAAAGTTTGAACTAAGGCCTCTTCATCTAGAAAATCTTCTAAATTAGCATATGATTTATTTAACATCTTTTTCATATACGTAATCGCTAGTGGTGCTCCTTTTGCTATTTTTTGAGCTATTTTTTCTGTTTCCTGTCTCAAATTTTCTTTATCATAAATATGCATTACCATATTTAATTCTTTAGCCTCTTTAGCTGAAATTGCTTGTGCTGTAAACATTAATTCTTTAGCTTTTTGTAACCCCACTGTTTCTTTTAACAAATACATACCGCCACAATCCGGCACTAATCCTACATTTACAAAACTTTGAATAAATTTTGCCTCATCTACACTACATACAATATCACAAGCTAACATTAAATTTACACCTGCACCTGCTGTTACACCATTAATCATTGCAATTACAGGTTTTGGGCAATTACGTAAATTTAAAGTCATTTTACCTACTTTTTCAATAAAAGCTTTACGTTTTGTATCATTATTTAAGCTTTCTAAATATCCTAAATCGCCACCAGCACAAAAAGCTCTACCTGCACCAGTTAAAATAATTACTCGTACATCATTATCCTCAACTAAAACTTTCAAGGCTTTATGAAATTCATCTACCAAATCCGCATTCATTGCATTTAAACTTTGTGGACGATTTAAAATAATTACACCCAAATGCTCATTTTTCTCAATTAAAACACTTTGCATATCTTTCACCTCAAAAATTAATAATCATACTTATACAATTAGACGCTTATCATTTTTTCCCTTTAAATATTCCTTATTCTAGATTTTCTAAATAAAAAACGCAGTTATGAAAGGATAACTGCGTTTTTATTTATATGATATATTTTAGGGATTAACTATTATTTAGTTATCTTTTTATAATTATCAATTACTAATTGATATAATTTTTGTGTACTATGCAAATTAGAATATTTTTCTATCGCTTTTTCAATACCTTTTTCAGCTATATATTTTTGAATTTCTTGTGCCTGTTCATCTTCACTATAAGAAAAAGCATATCCCATGGCAATAGCTTTCGCTAGATGTGAATTTTCTAAACCATAACTTTCTGCCAATAAAGCTGGCCCTACTAAGCGATCTTTTTCATTTAATTTACGAATTGGTGAACGCCCCACACGTACTACTTCATCATGCAAAGCTTCTAAAGAAATACGTTTTAAAATTTTTTCAATATATACTTCAAGGTCTTCGAATTTAAATGGATATTTCTTAGTCATTGCCATAGCAGATTCTTTCATCGCAGCCACTACATCAGCTTTAATTTCTGCTATTTCTAAAGCATCATGAATTGTTTCACATTTGTTATAGTAACCCAAATATGCAGTTGCTGCATGTCCACAATTAAATACATAGAGCTTACGTTCAAGATACATACCTAGATTTGCTACATATTCTGCACCTTTAATTGGCTGAGACTTGGGATCTACCATTTTATCTTTTTCAATAACAAGTTCAAAAGCTGCTTGAATTTTTGGTACACGTATACCATTTATTATTGTACTTAATGCTATTCTATCTACTGCTACATTAGGAAAAGCTCCTATTTTATTAAGTTTTTCTTCTGTTATTGGAACTTTCGTATTTTCTATCAAAGCTTTTTTTAACATATCTGTAGCATAAAAAGCATTTTCACAAGCCATGACATTTACTTTGCTCAAATTGCGTTGTAAACGCTCATTTAAACCTTTCGCTAATGTAGGCGCTATTTTATCTAAATTATCAACACATACGGAAGTTGTAATTAAATCAGCTTCGCAAATTGCTTCTACAATATCTTTTTCATTAGTTATGGGAGAATACGCTTTTACATTTTCAATTACTTTTTTTTCATCATTGTCAATAATATACATTTCATAAGAATTATGTTCATTAATATAATCTACAGTTTCTTTCACTACATCCACAAATGTAGTAGAAAAACCTGATTCAAATAATAATTCGCCAATAAATCCTCGTCCAATATTACCAGCACCAAAATGTACGGCTTTCATTCAAATTCCTCCTATTTATTTACAAAATTAATCATTAGATTTAGTAAATAAGTTGTATAATAATTTTTTGTCTTGAGTCACAAATAATTCTTCTAATTGCTCATCAGTATACTCATCAAGCGCAATAGCAATATTAGCTAAAATAGCAAGATGTTCATCACCTTTACCTGCAATACCAACGACCAATTTCGCTTTACCTGCACCAAAATCTACACCTTGAGGAAATTGAAGCACTACAATTCCTGATTTTTTAACTAAATTTTTAACAGCATTGTCTCCATGAGGAATAGCTATCCCTCTACCCATATAAGTACTTACATCTTTTTCACGAGCAAGCATACCCTCTACATAAGCTTTTTCTACATAACCAGACTCATATAATAAATTTCCTGCCATTTTTATAGCATCTTGTTTATCTACATATTCTAGATTTATTTTAATATTTTCAATATTTAGTATTTTATTGTTTGATTCTGTTTGTTCTTTTATTTCAATATTTGATTTTATTGATTCTACATCTTTTAATTTTGCCAAAATAATTTCATAAACATCATTTTTAATAAAATCCTGTACAAACAAATGTTCAGCTTGTGGAGAATCTGCTATTGCACGATCAGCTAATTTTTCATGAGATACTACAATCTGAGCATCTTTAGGAATATTACCTATAGCACAATTATTTACTGAAATATGCCCATAACCTGCTTTTTTCAACTTATTACGAAGTGCACTTGCTCCCATCGCTGAAGATCCCATACCTGCGTCGCAAGCATAAATAATTTTCTTAAGTTCGCTACCTTTTACTACTACATCACTTTCAACACGTTTGCTACCACGGTTTTTCATATCTTGCATATTTTGTTGAGCTTCTTCTAAGGAAGAACCATCATCTTTAGAAGCTTTGATGAAGATAGAAGCGATTACGAATGATACTGCTGTAGCTACTACTACTGCTGCGATATTTGCAAAATATGCTCCTTTTGGAGTCATTGCTAAGATTGCAAAAATACTACCTGGAGAAGCTGGAGCGATAAGACCACCATTTAAAACGCTTAATGTGAATACGCCAGCCATACCTGCTGGAATAACTGCTAATAAGAGGATTGGTTTCATGAGAATATATGGGAAGTAAATTTCATGAATACCACCTAAGAAGTGGATAATTACTGCACCTGGAGCAGAGCTTTTTGCCATGCCTTTACCTACTAAACAGAAAGCAAGTAATACACCAAGACCAGGGCCTGGGTTAGATTCAATCATAAAGAAAATAGATTTTCCAAATTCTTGAGACTCTTGTATACCGATTGGACTAAATACGCCATGATTAATTGCATTATTTAAGAATAATACCTTTGCTGGCTCTACCAAAATAGATACAAGTGGAATAAGACCTAAATTTACAATGAACTCCACTCCACTACGTAAAATATCATTCAAGGAACTTACTACTGGACCTACGATAGCATAAGCAAGGATTGCTAAAATACCACCTAAAATACCAGCAGAGAAGTTATTGATGAGCATTTCAAATCCTGTTGGGATTTTATCTTGGAAAGCTTCATCAAATTTTTTAATACACCAGCCACCAAATGGACCAATAATCATTGCACCTAAAAACATAGGGATTTCAGAACCTGCAATAATTCCTGCAGTTGCGATTGCACCTAAAACTCCACCACGATGTTTATATATCGCACTACCACCACTATAACCAATTAATAATGGAATTAACCATTTTGCCATAGGGGCACCCGCACCGGCTAAATATTCATTTGGAATCCAACCTGTTGGAATAAATAACGCTGTAAGTAATCCCCAAGCGATAAATGCACCAATATTTGGCATTACCATACCACTCAAAAATCTACCAAATTTCTGCATTTTTTCTTGTGCTACATTACCAGCTTTTGCTTCAGTCATTTCTACTCCTCCATTATCTCTTGATATTTTTCTTTTAAAAATTTTGTATAGATTCGTTCTAATTCTAAATAAATTTCTTCAAATTGTGCTTGATACAATATTTCTAATAAATTTAAATTTCCCACAATATTTTCTGAAATACACCCTATTGTCTCTAATGCTATTTCATCTGCATCTTTAGGAGCTAATAAAACTAATATAGTTGTAACTTTCTCATTATTAACAATCAAATTATCTGTTAATTGCATTACTCCTATCATTAAATTTTTAACTGCTATTGTTTTTGCGTGTAAAAGCATCAATCCTTTAACAACTGTACTTCCTTTTAATTCTCTTTTATATAAATCTTCTTTTAATATTTTATTATCTTGTACACAAAATACATTATTACTAACCTTTTGGTATAATTCATCTAAATTATTAACTATAAAATCTTTCTCAAATACAAAATTATTTAATATTTCTTTTATAAATTGTTGATATTTAGATAACTTATCCATTTTTATAATTAAACTATAATGAACATCTTTCGAAAGTTTATCCATAGATTTTATTACTGTTTGCATTTGCTTCACTATTTTCTCAATATCTTCTGGATTCAACATAAAGTTAACTACTACAACAGGTAACTGAGCTTTTTCAATAGCTACTGTAGAAATAATAAAATCAATGCCTTCTTTTATATATCGCTTATAGTCAATATTTACTGCTGATACAATAGCTTTTACATTTAAATTATTAAATTTCTTTTTTATTTGACTAGATAATAATTTTGATGTCCCTATACCTGTAGGACAAGCAACTAAAATATTATATTTTTCTATTTTTTCACTACTACTTTCCTCTAATGCAGCTCCTAAATGCATAGCTATATATGCAATTTCCGCCTCTGGAAGAACACATCCTATCTCTTTTTCTAAAGGTTGTATTGATTTTTTTGCTATATCCATCCAATGCGGATACTTACCTTTCATTTCTTTTAATAAAGGATTGCGTATTTCCATATGCATTTTCATTCTTGACGCTGCCGGTCCAAGATGTTTCACTAAATCAACTAATAATTTACTTTTTTTAGTAATTGCTACATTAGCTTCTCTTTCTGCTATAGCAATAATTGCTTTTGCTATTTTTATTAATAAAAAATTATCATATTGTGTTGTTAAACTTTCTTGATATAAGCTCCTTGCCCCCAAAAGATGCATTGTAATATATGCTGTCTCACTTTCAGGCACCTTTACCTGAAATGTTTTTGCTATACTTTCACTTATCTTATTCGCAATCGTATATTCATACTTAGTTTGTAATTGCTCCAAAAATTTATTATCAATATTAATAATTTCACCTTTTAATAATCTTTGTACTGCTAATGTTAAATGCACTACTAACGCTGAAAAATCTATCATAGACACATTATAGTTTTTTAATAATACTTTATTTACAGCTTGTTCTACTTGCTGAATAATGTTTTTGTCTACTAAATCTAATAAAAATTTATCTGCTTCATTTATAATTTCTTGTTCTTGCTTATTATATAAAAGTGTTAATATATCTTCTTCCTGGATATTTTCATAAATATGATTAATTATTGCTTTTCTTATATCTTTTTCTAATCCCTCTAAATAAATTCCCAAGCCAGGTCTTCTGACTAAATCCATATTCATTTTATTAATCCATGGTGCTAATTTATCTAAATCATTACTAATTGTAGCTTCAGTTACATCTAATAATTTAGCTAAACTTATTAATTTTATTGGTTCTTGATTTTTAAGTAATTGACTTAAAATTATATTTTGACGTTCTATCGGTGAATATTCATGAATATTTTTTACTTGTAAAAATTCTAATAATTTTTGTTTTTACTTTTCATCACCAATAAGTCGCATACCTTTACTGGTTTTTCGCTCTAATTCTAAATCAAAATCCCCTATAATTTTTTCAACTTCAACTAATTGTCTAGTTATAGTTTTTATACTAACACCTATTTGATTCGCTATTTCACTAGCTGTTATATAAGCATCATTTTGTACAAGTTTATTAATTATAAATATTGAACGTTCATTTATTTTCATATAATTAATCCCCTGTAAATTTAAAATAACCGGTTACTTCTATACTTAAATTATAGGGTAGAAATATGTACTATTTCAATCTTAAGATATATTATTAAGTCTTTAATCATTTAGGACAAAATTAAATAATATCTAAATAAAAAACTACATTTAGTATTGTATTTAAACTCAATACTAAATGTAGTTTCTAGTTATCTTATAAATCTTTTAAGCTACGAATACCGTTTTTTACATAATCAACTGGTCTACTCCAATCAACATGTACGTTTGTTGTTTCCCATAAACGAGTAAGAGCTAATTGAAATGTTTCTACATCATCTAACGGATTAATTGTGATTGTTGTAAAATCATGCAAGGTCTCATGTGGCACTTGCAATGTCAATTCACTATGCAAAAATTCGTCTACTTTTTGTTTTGCTATTTCATTTGCTAATACTATATTTACTGTTTTGGCTTTTTCATCATATTCCATATATCCTAAATCACTATGACACGAAATAGCTACACTATAAATATTTTCCATAAATAAAATCCCTTCTTTAATCAATAACGTTATACTTATTTTAACTGAGGGCTTTAATCTGTGCAAGTTATTTTAATTTTACACTCTAAGTTTATCTTGCATAGATTTTCTCTTTGTGCTATTATATTAACAGTTAATAACGGATATGCCTGCAATGTGCGTATGTCTTTTTATATTGTCTAACCTTACTCTTTCTAAACGGGAATTCGATTGTGATACTTGTGGCTGCTGCATCGTCTTTGAACGAATAGCAAACCTTTTATCCAGAGTACCCACCTGCAACAAGCAGGTCTAGGCGAATAAAAGATAACGGCATTATGGGCATCTAAAAAAGCATTGTTTTACTTTTTAGTAAGACAATGCTTTTTTAGTTATATTTTTTATTCTATAATAATGATAAATATAAATATTGTTTTCATGTTATCTTATTAATGTAAAATATATGTAAAATATGCAATCTTTACTTGTTATGATTATTAAAAAAAATTATACTGATAAATATAAAATAACTATTATTGATTTCTTTTATTATATATTGGTTAATGAGGTGTTTATATGCAAAAAATTTATTGTGTTGAAGATGACGAAAGTGTTCGTGAATTAGTCATCTATGCACTTCAATCCTCTGGTTTTGAAGCTATGGGATTTTTAAGTGCTGAAGATTTTTTTCCTGTATTAAAAACAAATGTTCCTGATTTAATTCTTTTGGATATCATGCTTCCTGGTATTGATGGCGTAGAAATTTTAAAAGAAATTCGTAAAAATACTAAAACACAACATGTTCCTGTTATTATGCTCACAGCTCGTGGCAGTGAATATGATAAAATTACAGGTCTTGATAATGGTGCTGATGATTATGTAACCAAACCATTTGGCGTTATGGAATTAATCGCTCGTATTAAAGCAGTATTACGCCGTAGTTCAAAAATTACTTCTACTAAAGAAAAAATTGATTCTAGTTTATCTGCTGGCAATGGTCTTCTTGTTTTAAATCATGATTTTCATAAAGTTTACGTAGATAATGAAGAAGTTTTTCTTACACTTAAAGAATTTGAATTACTTTACTATCTATTAAAAAATAAAAACATTGTTATTTCTCGTGATAAAATCATGGATGAAGTTTGGGATTATAATTATGCGGCTGAAACACGTACTGTCGATGTTCATATCAAAACACTTCGCCATAAATTAGGAAAGGCTAGTAAATTAATCGAAACTATTCGTGGTGTCGGTTATAAAATTATAGATTAAATGCTTACAACAATGAAACAAAAAATCTTTAATTATATGTGTTTTTTAATCTCTATTTCTGTTATTTGCACTTTTCTTTTAACTTTAACTTTGTCTTATCCTCTATTTTTTGAAAATACTAAAGGCGAGGTTCGTGATGAATCCACATATTTAACTTATGTTTTCAATCACCGAGTTACTGACCCTATAGAATTATTAAAAAGCACACATACCCAAACTCGCATTACTTGGATAGACTCTAATGGCGTAGTTCTTTTCGATAATACCACGAGCTATTCTAATATGGAAAATCATTTATCTCGTGAAGAAATCCAAGCCGCTATTCAAAATAATGTTGGCGAGGCTTATCGCATATCGACTACACTAGGTACTAATACTTATTATTATGCGGTAAAACTTGATGATGGTTCTATTTTACGTTTATCTAGAAATAATATTAATGCTTATGATATGATTCAAGAAATTTTACCTATTTTACTGGCTATGATGTTACTTATTTATGTCATCTCTTTACTGGCTGCTCGGCGTATGGCCAGAAATATCGTAGCTCCTATCAATAATATTAATCTAGAATATCCTATCATGAATGACCTCTATGACGAACTAAATCCTATGTTAATTCGCCTAGAAAATCAAAATGAACAAATCCATCAACAAATGAAAGCACTAAAAAATCAACAACGAGAATTCACTATGATTATTAATAATATTGAAGAAGGTTTAATTTTAATCAATCATAATTATAAAATTTTAGCTATTAATCATAGTGTTTTAGATATTTTAGAAGCGGAAAAAATCGATTATACTGACAAAAATTTATTCACATTTATTAAAAATGATACATTATATCAAGCAGCACATAATGTCATGACTGGTGAACGTCAAGAATTTTATCTTTCTATCAATAATAAAATTTATCAAATTATTGCCAGTCCAGTAACCAAACATAACACAGTAAAAGGTGCTTTAATTTTATTTGTTGATATCACTGAAAAACGTATGGCTGAAAAAATGCGTCAAGAATTTTCCGCCAATGTTTCTCACGAATTAAAAACACCTCTTACCTCGATTTCTGGTTTTGCTGAATTACTTCAAAATAATATGGTACGTAGTAATGATGTTCCTTTATTTGCTAGTAAAATCTATAAAGAAGCGCAACGTCTTATTAATTTAGTCCAAGATATTATGAAATTATCTCAACTTGATGAAAAAAATGTATCGCTTATGAAAGAAACACTTAATCTTTCTGCTATATGCAAACAAGTTATTTTACGTTTAAATGACAAAGCTTTAAATAAACAAGTAAAATTAAATTTTCATGATAGTTTAAATTGTAATATTTTAGGTATTCGTCAACTAATTGAAGAGCTTGTTTTTAATTTAATTGAAAACGCCATCAAATATAACCACAATAATGGTTCTGTCGATATTAGTTTAAAACAAGAACAAAACTTTGTTATTTTAGAAGTAAAAGACACTGGTATTGGTATCTCAACAGAAGATTTGCCACATGTTTTTGAAAGATTTTACCGTGCTGATAAATCTAGATCTCAAATAAATGTTGAAGGAACAGGTCTTGGTCTTGCTATTGTAAAACATATTGTAGAATATCATCATGCTAATTTAACTATTAATAGTAAATTAAATGAAGGTACTTGTATCAATATTAAATTTTCCTTAAAACAAGATTAAAAATTTTTCAAAACCCCTATTTTAGGGGTTTTCTTATTGTTTACTAGCAAATTTTTGGTATAATATATAATATTAGAAGTAAACTTTATAATATTATCAATGAGGGTGCTTATTATGCGATATTTAAGAAACATTCTTTGTGTTGCTATATTAATGGTCATTAGTTTTTTATCTACACAAATTAGTTTTGCTGCTGATTCTGAATGGTATTGGATTAACTCTGATGATAAATATAGTAAATATTTTTCTACTACTAGAATAAATACCATTTCTAGTGAAAACAATATTCCAACATGTATTGAGGATTGGATAAAAACAGGTTATGCTCCTGGTGGCGCTGCTGAAACTATCAATAACATGAAATTACCAATTAAAGACCCCAACCAATTATCTTATAGTTTAGCGCGTGTTCAAATTAATCCTCAAGACCGTACACTTCGTTATATGGAAGAAATCTTTTATGATAAAGATGGCACTGCTTTATATACGCTAAAACACGCTAAACCAATCAACAAAGATATCAACTCTCAGTCTTTCGATGAAAAATTCTATGCTATGATTGTTGACAAAGTCTTCAATAAAGGTGAAGGTGGCCGTCTAATCTCTAATGCTCGTTGGCTTGGTCTTTGGAGTAATGCCTCTGGTGAAAGTAGTGCTGATACTGCTACTATGCGTCAAATTGGCAACAATGTTATTGTTTGGATTTGGCAAGAAAATAAAGCTGGCGATGGTAATGTAATTTCTATTCAATTCATGAAAAAAGAATATGATTTACAAAATTTAACAGCTAGAACTTTAAAATATAATTTCTGGTCTGCTGATACTGGTTGGATTGATAAAACGCCAAACCTTGATAAAAATATGCACTCTATTATTCCAGAAAGCACTGAAGATGTAGAGTTCAAAAAAATTAGATATTATGCTAACAAATATGCTGATTGGGTAACACGTTATCAAATCAATAAAAATGTCTCTACACCTGTAGCGCCTACTACTCCTGTAGCTCAACCTACAACACCTGTAAATTCTACAGTGACTTCTCCCGCTGCAAATGGTGTAGCAAATCCAATTGGTTCTGTTGGCCCTATTGGTGCTCCTATTAACTAAAAGATTGTGGCATAATTTTAATTATGCTAAAATTTTATTTACCTAAGTTTGCGGCTGTAGCTCAGACGGATAGAGCATTCGCCTCCTAAGCGAAGGGCCGCGTGTTCGACTCACGCCAGTCGCACCAATGAAAAATCAAGGATATACTTTTGTATATCCTTTTTTTATTTGTTTTTCGATTTCTTAATAATTTCTTGTTTTTTTCTTTTAAATAGATTATAATTAAAGAAAATTTTATAATAACAAACTAATCCACTAGGGGGGCTTTTTAGCTGAGAGGATTTTTCCGACCCTTAGAACCTGATTTGGTTAACACCAACGTAGGGAAGTGGCAAATAAATGACTATACAGCAGATTTGCAACTTTCTTTGTAAATCTGCTTATTTTTTTGCCATAAATTTTTTCTAATTCATTATTGGAGGCTTAAATTATGACAATGACACAAATGCAAGCTGCTAGAGCTGGCAAAATTACCGATGAAATGAAACTTGTTGCACAAGAAGAACATATGCCAATTGATACACTTCGTGAACGCGTAGCTAACGGTACTATCGCTATTTGCGCTAATATCAATCATAAAAATTTACACCCTTATGGTGTGGGTGAAGGTCTTTGCACTAAAGTAAATGCCAATATTGGTACATCTAGCGCATTCCCTGACCCTGCTCCAGAAGTTGCAAAACTTAATACTGCTATCCAAGCTGGTGCTCACTCTGTTATGGATTTAAGCACTGGTAATAATATTGATGCGTCCCGTCGTGCTATTTTAGATAATTCTACTGTAATGGTAGGTACTGTGCCTATTTATCAGGCAACTGTTGATGCGATTAAATCTCATGGTGCTGTAGTAAAAATGACTGAAGAAGATTTATTACATGCTATTGAAAAACAAGCCAAAGATGGTGCTGACTTTATGACTATTCATTGTGGTGTAACACTTGATGTCATTAATCGTATGAAAGCAGAAGGCCGTTATATGGATGTTGTTAGTCGTGGTGGTTCTTTTATCACTGGTTGGATGCTTTACAATGAAAAAAATAATCCATTATATGAACGTTATGATGATATTTTAGATATTTGTGCAAAATATGATGTTACTATGAGTCTTGGTGATGGTTTACGTCCAGGTTGCCTTGCTGATGCTACCGACCATGCACAAATTCAAGAGCTTTTAAATTTAGGTGGACTTGTAAAACGTGCTTGGGATAGAGGCGTACAAGTAATGGTTGAAGGCCCAGGACATGTTCCATTTGACCAAATCGCCACTAATATGAAACTTCAAAAAAGTATTTGTCATAATGCTCCATTTTATGTACTTGGCCCATTAGTTACGGATATTGCCCCTGGATATGACCATATTACAGCTGCAATTGGTGGCACTATGGCAGCTTCTGCTGGTGCAGATTTTCTTTGCTATGTAACACCTGCTGAGCATTTAGCATTACCAAATGAACAAGATGTAAAAGATGGTGTTATTGTTACTAGAATTGCTGCTCATGCTGCTGATATTGTAAAAAATGTACCAGGTGCTAGAGATTGGGATTTAAATATGGCTAAAGCTCGTAAAAAATTAGATTGGGAAGCTCAAATGAATTTATCCATTGACCCAGAAACAGCTCGTAAAAAACGTTCTGATCGTAACGCAGAAGGTACTACTGCTTGCTCTATGTGTGGCGATTATTGTGCTGTAGAAATCGTTTCTAAATATTTAGGCTCTACTATTGAACATTGCTAAAATAAAAATGCAGGATATTTTCCTGCATTTTTTTTATTTTATGTGATAAAATTTATATATATTCTATGTATTTACAGAAAGAAGGTTTTTTTATGAGCAATCATATTCAGGCAAAAATCGGTGAAATTGCAGACGTAGTATTACTTCCAGGTGACCCATTACGTGCTAAATATATCGCTGAAAAATTTTTAGAAAACCCTGTTTGTTATAATCATATTCGTAATATGTTTGGTTATACAGGAACATACAAAGGTCATAAAGTATCAATTCAAGGTACAGGCATGGGTATTCCTTCCATTTCTATTTACGCTCATGAATTAATTTGTGATTATCACGCAAAAAAATTAATCCGTGTAGGTACTTGTGGCGGTTTAAAAGATAATGTTCACGTTCGTGATGTAGTTATTGCTCAAGGAACTACAACTGATAGTGGTATTATCGTACGTACTTTCGGCGATGGTATGCATTATTCCCTACTTGCTGATTTTGAATTACTTGGTAAAGCTTATCATCATGCAAAAAAATTAAATATCCCAGTAAAAATCGGCAACGTTTATTGCCAAGACCGTTTCTATGATGAAGAAGTCGACCTTCAAAAACTTATTCAATATGGTTGTCTTGCTGTTGAAATGGAAACATCTGCACTTTATATGCTCGCTGCTCGTCATAATGTGCAAGCACTTGGCATATTTACTGTAAGTAATCATTTATTTACTGGAGAAGAAACTACAGCCAAAGAACGAGAACAATCTTTTGATGATATGATTAAAATCGCACTTGAAACAGCTATCGACGAAAAAGCTATTTAAAATTATTTATCTTTTATGAAACTTTTAAGTATTGTAAAGCTTTCTAAATTGACAAATAACATCTAACGTGCTACTATTAATCTATTCAGTCTTGTTTGGGAACACAATTAAAGTCACGTCTTAGTCCTCCTCTAAAAAAGTGTAGGAGATTCTTATGTGTTTTTTAGTTTGACCTCTACACTGATTTATATTTTATTATCCTAAGGAGGATTTCACAATGGGAACTGGTACAGTTAAATGGTTTAATTCTGGTAAAGGCTATGGCTTTATTACTAACGATGACGGATCTGGAGATTTATTCGTTCATTTCTCCGCTATCAACTCTGATGGTTTCAAAACTTTAGAAGAAGGTCAAAAAGTTACTTTCGATACAGAAGCTGATAGCCGCGATGCTAGCAAACTTCGTGCAGTAAACGTTACTGTAGTAAAATAATTTTAACTATTAAAAGAGCAATCAATGATTGCTCTTTTTTTATTTTTGTCCTATCTTAAATAAAACAACTTTAAATACATTTTTTAATTCCACATGAATACCCGTCTTATGTGCTTCATTGGGATTACAAATCAAAAAATCGCCATAATTTAATAACAGATTTATATTAGTAGGATTTACTTCTTCAAGCATTAAAATATCACTTAATTTATCATAATGATACGATTTTTGCTCCGCTATATTTACATCTATACGTTCTGTTCCTCGCAATAAAATATACACATCTTTATGAGTTTTATGTGCTTGCCAAAATCTTTCTTGAGCTATTTGCGTTTCGTATTCATCAATACGAAAAATAATATTATTTTCATCTGTAGCATACGTACCAGGAGTATAATTTATTAAATCATGTTGTTTAAAATAATTTATACAATATTGTATAGATTTATCAAATTGCTTTATATCAACTTTTTCTATATTTCCAAAAATCATTATATCACCTTATTATAATAAAAACGGTTGTAGCTAAATAGTTACAACCGTTTTTTACATAAAACTAATTAATATTAACCAATATCTGTTTTAGTAGCTTTAAGTCTTGCTTTCGCACGTTCTAAAGCAGCTTTAGCACGAAGAGTATCAACATCTCGATGTTCTTGTGGGCTTTGTTTAAAACTATCTAAACGTTTTTGTGCACGTTCATATGCCTGTTTTGCTCTATTGATATCAATCTCAATAGGAAGTTCAGCCGCACTAGCTAAAACAATAATTTTATCAGGTAAAACCTGAATAAAGCCACCGCTTACAGCTATAAGATTTTCTGTACCATCAATTATAGCTCTCATTGCATGTGGTACAAGCCCAGCAAGTAGCGGAGCATGTTTTGGCATAATACCTAAATCACCTGCAATAGAACGTACAATCAACATGTCAATATCTGCACTATAAACAAGTTTATTGGGAGAAATAATTTCTAGCTTTATTTTAGCCATAAATTATCCCTCCTTCTTCATTTTATTTGCTGCCTCAATAACTTCGTCGATGCTACCTACCATGTAGAATGCACTTTCTGGTAAGTCATCATATTTACCTGCTAAAATTTCTTTAAAGCCACGAATAGTTTCTTTTAATGGTACATATTTACCTGGTGTACCAGTAAACTGTTCAGCAACAAAGAATGGCTGAGATAAGAATCTCTGGATTTTACGAGCTCTAGCTACAGTAAGTTTATCTTCATCAGATAATTCTTCCATACCTAAAATAGCGATAATATCTTGAAGTTCGTTATATTTCTGTAAGATAGCCTGAACACCACGAGCTACTTCATAATGATCTTCACCAATTACATGTGGGTCAAGAATACGAGAAGTAGAATCAAGTGGATCAACAGCTGGATAAATACCAAGTTCTGCGATTTGACGAGATAATACTGTTGTTGCATCCAAGTGAGCAAATGTTGCTGCTGGAGCAGGGTCAGTTAAGTCATCGGCAGGAACATATACTGCCTGTACAGAAGTAATAGAACCTTTTTTAGTAGATGTAATACGTTCTTGAAGAGCACCTACGTCTGTACCAAGTGTTGGCTGATAACCAACGGCAGATGGCATACGACCTAAAAGTGCGGATACTTCAGAACCAGCCTGAATAAAACGGAAAATATTATCAATGAATAATAATACGTCCTGGTTTTGAACATCACGGAAATATTCAGCCATAGTAAGACCAGTAAGAGCTACACGCATACGAGCTCCTGGTGGTTCATTCATCTGACCATAAACAAGTGCTGTTTTATCAATAACGCCAGATTCTTTCATTTCGGACCAAAGGTCATTACCTTCACGAGTACGTTCACCAACACCAGAGAATACAGAGTATCCACCATGTTGAGTTGCAATATTATGGATAAGTTCCATGATAAGAACTGTTTTACCTACACCTGCACCACCGAACAAACCGATTTTACCACCACGAGAATATGGTGCGATAAGGTCAACTACTTTGATACCAGTTTCTAAAATCTGTGTAGATGTTTCTTGATCATCAAATTTTGGAGCTGGACGATGAATAGGCCAAGCTTCTTTATTTCCTACAGGAGTATCATCATGGTCAACAGTTTTACCAAGTACGTTAAATACACGACCAAGAGTTGCTTCCCCTACTGGAACTTTAATCGGAGCGCCTGTATCTTCAGCTTCCATACCACGAGTTAAACCATCAGTAGAACTCATAGCAATACAACGAGTAACATTGTCACCCAAATGCTGCATAACTTCAACAACTAAATCAATGTCGATATCCCCAGATTTACCTTTGATAGTTACCGCATTTAAAATTCCTGGCAAAGATTCTGCCGGAAATTCTATATCAACAACAGGTCCAATAACCTGTACAATTTTACCTTTTGCCACTTAGGTGAAACCTCCTTACTTCAGAGCTTCTGCACCACCCACGATTTCTGTAATTTCGCGAGTAATACCAGCCTGACGTACTTTATTATAATGCAAATCAAGTTTAGAGATGAGTTCTTCAGCATTATCTGTAGCATTGCTCATCGCATTCATACGTGAACTTAGTTCACTTGCTGCTGATTGTAATAATGACGCATATATTGTTGTAATAATATATTGCGGCAATAAATAACCAAGCACAGACTGTGCAGATGGTTCATAAATATATTCAGCAGTAGGTTTATTTTCGGAGGCCTCTGGTGCTGTAAATGGTAATAATTTTATTGTTTGTGGAACGGCTGAAATAGCTGATACAAATTTTGTATATACTAAATATACTTCTTTATAACTGCCTTTATTAAATTGCTCCATAATTTCTACAGCAATTTTACGAGCATCTTCATATTCAGGACGTTCCGTAAATCCCATATAAGAATTTAACACATCATATTTACGAGATACGAAATATTCTTTTCCACGACGACCTACTGTAATAATAGATGTATTAGATTTTTTTTCAATATGAGCTATAGTTTCTTTAAAAACATTACTAGCATAAGCACCTGCAAGACCTTTATCCGAAGCTAAAACAACATATAAAGTCTTACCTTCTTCACGTACTTCTAGCAGAGGATGTGAAAAACTTCCTGCATTAGAGGCTACATCGGCAATAACCTCATACATTTTTTCAGCATAAGGTTGGTTGGATACAGCCGCTTCTTGGGCACGACGTAAACGAGCAGCAGCAACCATTTTCATTGCTTTAGTGATTTGCTGTGTACTTTTTACGCTTTTTATTCTGCGGCGTATGTCCTGTAAACTAGCCAATTAAATCACCTCACTGCTTATTTATTATAGGAATATGTGGATTTAAATTCTTCAATTGCTTTATTAATAGATGCTTCTAATGCTTCATCTAATTTTTTCTGTTCAACAATTGTTTGTCCAATTTCTGGGTGATTAGAATTCATAAATTTGAGGTAATCACGTTGGAAATTAACAACTTGATCAACAGGAATATCGCTTAAGAAGCCACGTACAGCTGTATAAATAACAAGAATCTGTTCTTCAACTTTTAGTGGAGAATACTGTGCTTGTTTTAATGTTTCAACCATACGTACACCACGGTCTAATTGTTCTTTTGTAGATTTATCAAGGTCAGAACCAAACTGAGCGAATGCTGCAAGTTCACGATACTGAGCAAGATCCAAACGCATACGACCTGCAATCTGTTTCATTGCTTTAATCTGAGCACTACCACCTACACGAGATACGGAAAGACCAACATCGATAGCTGGACGAATACCAGAGTAGAATGCTTCAGTCTGTAACATAATCTGACCATCTGTAATAGAGATAACGTTAGTTGGAATATAACCAGATACGTCACCTGCTAATGTTTCAATAATAGGAAGAGCAGTAATAGAACCGCCACCTAATTCATCATTTAATTTTGCAGCACGTTCAAGAAGACGAGAATGTAAGTAGAATACGTCCCCTGGATATGCTTCACGTCCTGGTGGTCTACGTAAAAGTAAGCTCATTGCACGGTATGCAGTAGCATGTTTAGAAAGGTCATCATATACACAAAGTACATGTTTACCTTGATACATGAAGTGTTCACCCATAGCAACACCAGAATATGGTGCCATATATTGAAGTGGTGCACTATCAGATGCAGTAGCTGCTACAACAATTGTGTAATCCATTGCACCATGATCTTCAAAAGTTTTTACTACACGAGCAATAGTAGAAGCTTTCTGGCCAATAGCTACATAAATACAAATACAATTTTGACCTTTTTGATTAAGAATTGTATCTACAGCAATAGCAGTTTTACCAGTACCACGGTCACCAATGATAAGTTCACGCTGACCACGACCAATTGGTACAAGTGCGTCAATAGCTTTTAAACCAGTCTGTAAAGGTTCTTTTACTGATTTTCTATCAGCAATACCAGGAGCTGGATATTCAATTGGACGAGTTTGTGTTGTATGAATAGCGCCTTTACCGTCAATTGGACGACCTAAAGCATCAACAACACGACCAATCATATTTTCCCCAACAGGTACTTGCATGATTTTACCAGTACGTTTTACAATATTTCCTTCTTTAATTTTTGTGTCGCCACCTAATAAAACGGCACCGACATTGTCTTGTTCTAAGTTTAGAACCATACCATATATATCATTACCAAAGTCAAGCAGTTCCCCTGCCATCGCTTTATCTAAGCCATGAATATGTGCTATACCATCACCGATTTCAATAACAGTACCCACATCATCAACATTTAAATCAACGTTATAATTTTTAATTTGATCTTTGATAATGGCTGTTATTTCTTCTGGATTCATTTTCATAACGACTCTGTCACCCCACTTAAATAACTTAATTTGCCATTAACTGCTTTCCTAAAGATTTAATTTTGCTAGTTACACTACCATCAATTAATTTATCGCCTAATTTTACTACGACACCACCAATGATGGATTTATCTATATGTGTTTTTAGCTCAATATGTTTGCCGGTAATAGCTTCTAATTTTGCAGTTAATGCTTCTTGTTGTGGCTTTTCCATAGCAACTGCTGTAGTAACATGAGCTACTACAATATTTCGAACTTCATTAGACAGAGCTTCATACTCACCGACTATCTCTTCAATCAAAGCTATGCGACGTTTATCAATCAATAATAATATGAAATTATGTACTGATTTTTCAATATCGCTACCAAAAACTTTATTTAGCAGTTCCTTTTTTACTGTTGGCTGTATTTGTGGATTACCCATAAAAGCTTTTAATTCTGGTTGGCTTTTAAATAACTCATTAATTTGAGCTAGTTGCTCACCATATTCTACCAGTTTGTTTTCTTCTTGGGCTAATTCAAACATTGCCACAGCATATTTTTTTGCTAACTGTAAATTCAGCATGGCAATCCACCCATTTTATCTTTATCTAATTGATTAATGAAATCACTAACCATTTTTTCGTTTGCTTTATTATCCATATTTGCAGCAATAATTTTACCAGCTGCTTGCATGGAAAGTGCTACCATTTCGCCACGTAACTGCATTGCTGCACGTTCACGTTCTCTAGCGATATCTTCTTTTGCGGCTTTTCTCATCTGCTCAATTTCGAGTCTAGTTTCAGCAACAATGCTATCATGTTCTTCTTGTGCACGTTTTGTTGCTTTATCTACAATTTCCTGAGCTTTTATACGAGCATCAGCTAATTGTTTGTTATACTCAGCGAGCAATTCTTTAGCCTTTTGTTCATCTGCTTCTGCGGCATCAATGCTTCTTGCGATTTTATTTTCACGCTCTTTAAGCATTTTCATAACAGGCTTATATGCTACTACTTTTAAAATTAGTACCAAAATAAGGAAGTTAAGCACTTGAGCCACAATCGTCATATTGATATCAATCAATTTATTGCCCCCTTATGCATTTAAACATCCAAAATAAATGTTTATCCCAAAATTATTTAATAAGTGGGTTAGCATAAAGCATAATCAATGCAATAACTGTTGCAATGATAGGCATAGCTTCGATTAAACCTACAGAGATAAGAGTGTTCATGAATAAAGTATTTTTTGCTTCTGGTTGACGAGCAATACCTTCGATAAATTTAGAAGTAACTAAACCATCACCAATACCTGCACCAATGGAAGCGAGACCCATTGTAATACCTGCACCAATCAATGCTGCCATAACCATAATTGCGTTTTCCATAAAATAAATCCTCCTTAAAATAAATAAATAAATTAAATTAACCTTAAGACTATCTTTGATAATCTTATATCAACATTTATGGGGATTAGCCATAAATATTAATGCTCATCATCTTTCATAGCATTTGCTAAATAAGACATAGATAACATAGTAAATATAAATGCTTGTACTGCACCAATAAATAAACTAAAAGCAAGCCAAACAACACTAGGCACTGGCATCCAAATTGGCACTAATAATAACAAGATAATGATTAAAATTTCCCCTGCTAAAATATTACCAAATAGACGGAAGGCAAGTGTAATAGGTTTTGCTATTTCTTCAATCAAATTGATAATTACAAATGGTGCTACTGGTTGGAAAAAGTGCTTAATATAATTAAAGCCTTTATAATATAAGCCCAGTACATGCAACATTATAATCACCAATAAAGCTAAACCTAAAGTTGTATTTAAGTCATTTGTTGGTGATGCTAGTGTTGGAATAAGACCAATCCAGTTTGAAACCAATAAAAATAAAAATAACGTGATTAAAAAAGGTGCTACTAACTGACCACGAGAGCCCAAAGTAACGCCAATTTGTTCATTTAGCCATACAATAACCATTTCAATTACATTTTGCCAACCAGAAGGAACAAGCTTCAAGCTTCTAGTAGCTAAAAATGCAACGAGAATTACAATAGCCATCGCTAGCCAGGTCATCTCTAAGGTTTGAATATTAAATTCCATACCTGCGAAGGTGACCACTTCACGCACACCGATTTCATGCATTTTCTCCACTGTTGCTTATACAATCCATAAGTAACAGTGTCCTCACCTCTCTTTACTATATATTTTCTGAAAAAACATTTTCAGTTTCTTCCATAAACCATCATATGAAATAACATTCCCCTAAAATATCATTCCATATTTTTATGATAAACAAATATCATCAAATTTATCATATACAATGTAAATGCCAAAAAAAAGCTTCCCGCTACTGTGTAAAACAACTCTACTGATTGTAATATTGCTGCTCTTAAAATAATAAATATCATGACCAAACGCATCAATAAGCTCATCCACATTTGTCCTTTCGCTTTCCCTACTGACAAATGTGCCGCTTTCCATGTACGATAAGCCATCACCCAAGCACAAATCACAGCCAATAAATATCCTGTAAGTACGCCCGTAACCAGGTATAATTTATCCAAAACAAAACATGCTCCAATTATCATACATGTACAAATTAAAATCTGTACTAATAATTTCTTACCTTGAACAGATAAAAATTCTTTCATTTAAATCAAATTCTCCATTTTCCTTAAAAACCGCGCATTTTTGTATTATTTAACTATATATTACCAAATCTCTCACAAAATAAAAAGACCTTAATTAAATATTCTCTAATTATTTTATTCACTGATTACCATAAAAATTTTTTATGATAACATAACTATATCTTTTTTAATCTTTACCATTAATAATAGTTCTGATCGGGAATGGAATATCTATATTTTCTTTTCTAAACTCTTTTGTAATAGCCTTAATAAATTCATGTTTTACTATATATTGATTAGTAAATTCACTCACATGCATAATCACATTAAAATTAATACTAGAATCTGCAAATAAATTAAATCTCACCACAGGTTCTGCAGTAACCTCAGGATCTAATTTAGCCAACACTTCTTTTGCTGTTCTTATTGATACAGCTTCTACTTTTTCTAAATCACTATCGTAACTTACACCTATACCAACGCTAACAGTTATATCCTGACGAGGCATACTGTAATTTATAATAATTGCTTTGGCAATACTTTGATTTGGCACTACTACAACATTATTACTCACAGATTGTAAAGTAGTAAAACGCCAGGTAATATCTGAAACCCTACCTTCTTCGCCAGAACTTAATTTTATATAATCATTTAAGCGTAATTGTTTTGATAAAATTAAATGAAGTCCTGCAAAAACATTCGCTAAAGTATCTTGAAGTGCTAAAGCTACCGCCATACCACCAACACCTAAAGCTGTTAAAATTGGTGTTACAGAAATACCATAATACTGCAAAACAATCAAAAAGCCAATAGCATACACTACAAAATTAATAACATTATTCAATAATGATGTTTTTGGCATATTTTGCGCAGAACGCATTGTATAAAAATCTATAATTCCTGATAAAGTTCGAGCAACTACTCGGGTTAATGTAAAAATAATCACCGCAAATAATAAATATGATAATAATTTATTAACTGTTGGTGGAATGTTTAAACTATTTATTGTCCAGTAAAGACCTACACCTGAACACCATGAAATAGGTAACCCTTTCACAGCATTAACAAAAATGTATTTCCAAGATTCTCTATCTACGTTACTGTGTAAATAACGACTAATTAATCTATTAATTGAATAACCAATCATTAATGCACCAATTTGTATACAGATTGGAACTAATAATATATCAAGTAAATGTTCAAAATTTAAAAATTGACTCATAGATACCTCCTATTTGAACTACTACGAAAAGTATACTATAATTTTGATAAACTGTCAGTTAAAAAATTGCATAAGTTTACATTTTTTGGTAAAAAAATTATTTATTTTGTTAATAAAGGTGGTTTTATATATGGAAAAAATTATAAAAACAGGTAAAAATTTAAGATTTCGTCAAGCTACAATTGAAGATATGGACTATATCATGGAAGTAGAATACATTCCAGAAAATGCCAAATATGTCATTCCATATACACGTGAAGTGCATATGCAAACCCTTGATACACCAGCAGCAACACACCTTATCATTGAAACACTTGATACACATGAAAAAGTAGGATTTTTGATGATTGCAGGTCTAGATAATCCATCTAAAGAAATTGAGTGGACACGTATCATTTTAGCAAAAAAAGGACATGGTTACGGACAAGAAACACTTGAAATGCTCAAATCTTGGGCTTTTGACGATTTAAAATTCCATAGAGCTTGGCTTGATTGTAAAGACCATAATGCCCGTGCTTTACATGTATACGAAAAAGCTGGTCTTGTTCGTGAAGGACTTATTCGCGAAACAATCTTAACTGATGGTGTTTATGAAAATTTAATTATTTTAGGTATTTTAGACCGCGAATATTTCGCTATGCAAAAAAAATAAAACAACTTGCCAAAATATTTATTTTTGTGTATTATACTTTTTGTATATATAATAGTATTGGTTTTGTAACTAAAAGGGAGTAACTTTTTAGGATAAGTCAACATACTGATGATTTTTCATCTGGCTTATTCGTTGATGATTACATCAATAGTGAGACTTTTAGTATAAAGTAATTGTGCCTTGTGCCATGCTTTATACTAAAAGTCTCTTTTTTTATGCTCTTATATCCAAAATCAATATAAATTCATTTAAGGAGAGATTATTTTATGTTTGCTTTTTCTACAGCCTTTATCATGGTAGTTCTTGCTGAAATGGGGGATAAAACTCAATTATTAGCAATGGCTTTTGCTGCAAAATATCCTTGGAAAAAAGTTATGCTAGGTATTTTAGTTGCTACTATATTAAATCATTTTGTAGCTATTTTTGCAGGTATTTATCTTAATGCTTTTATTCCCAAAGAAACAATTGAGATTATTGCTTCAATTGCCTTTATCATCTTTGGCTTATGGATTTTAAAAGATGATGAACTTGGTAATGATGCTGAAAAAAGTCGTTTTAATATTTTTTGGACAGTAGCTATAGCTTTCTTTTTAGCTGAAATGGGCGATAAAACACAACTTGCTACAGTTGCTTTATCTGCTCAAATCGGTAGTGATATGCTACTTATTTTATTAGGTACAACTTTGGGGATGCTAGTTGCTGATGGATTAGGTATTATTTTAGGTGCAACGCTACACCAATATATTCCTGATAGATTTATCAAAATTTTTGCCTCTATAATTTTTATTTTATTTGGCATTTTAGGATTACTTCACGCGTTTAAAATTTTTACATTATATTAATTTATCTTTATTAAAAATGCTAGTATTAGAATTCTTTAATGATATTTTTTTGTTTTTCGTTTAAAATATATATATATTATTTTTACTTACAGAAAGGATTAATCTTTAATGGAACAATTTTCAACGATGTTTTTGAGTTTTATCGACACTTGGGGCTATGTAGCTGTAGCTGTACTTATGGGTCTTGAAAATGCTTGTATCCCTATTCCTAGTGAATTAATTTTAGGTTTTGCGGGATATCTTATTTTTGCAGGTCAAATGGAGTTTTTCCATGCTACAGTAGCAGGTATGATTGGTGGTATGCTAGGTTCAATTATTACTTATTATATTGGTGCTCATGGTGGTAGACCATTTGTAGATAAATATGGTAAATACTTCTTTATGAAAAAATCTCATGTAGATACCGCTCAAGAATGGTTTGATAAATATGGCATTAAAGCTGTATTTTTTAGTCGTTTATTACCAGTAGTACGTACATTCATTTCCCTGCCTGCTGGATTTGCTAAAGTTAATATGAAAAAATTTATTCTTTATACTTTCCTCGGTTCATTGCCTTGGACTATTCTTATTCTTTATATCGGTATGATTCTTGGTGAAAATTGGAAAGCTATGTTAGCTGTCGGTCATGAAGCCAGCTTAATTGTTAGCGGTATTTTAGTACTTATCTGCATTTATTACTATCTACGCTGGAAAAAAAAGAAACAAGCTTCTAAAGAATAAATACAAAAATTACGAGGTTTGGATATACTATGGAAACGATTGAATTATTAGATTTACTTCATGCTTATAAACAAGGAAGTATTCAAGAAGAAACTATTTTACACAAAATACAAACTAATTCTCAAGGTTTTGAAGATATTGGCTTTGCTAAAATTGACCACAATAGAACTCAAAGACAAGGCTTTCCTGAAGTTATCTATTGTGCTGGTAAAACTAATGAACAAATAACCGATATTTTTGCAAATCTTTATACTCATAGTAATCAAAATATTATTGCCTCACGTGCTAGTTTAGACAATTATCATGCTGTTTTAACAAAAATAAAAACAGCTAAATACGATCCTGAAGCTCGCATTATTTATATAGATAGAGATACAACATCTATTGATAATAAACGTTTTATTCTCATAATGACAGCTGGCACTAGTGATATTCCAATAGCTAAAGAAGCCGGTCTCACCGCTCAATTAATGGGTAATAAAATAAAATATTGCTTTGATGTCGGCGTTGCTGGTATTCATCGTTTACTT